>NZ_JBIAMJ010000009.1:0-266312 GCF_042874035.1 Streptomyces sp. NPDC004284
GGGGGGACCCTGTGGGAGAGTAGGACGCCGCCGAACAATTTTTAGCCTCAACCCCCGGACTTTGTCCGGGGGTTGAGGCATTTTTGCGTTCCGGACTTTTAGGCTGGAGCCATGCGATATGACTTGATCATCTTCGACAACGACGGTGTGCTCGTGGACAGCGAGCCGATCTCCAACACGCTGTTGGCCGGCTATCTGACGGAGCTCGGGCACCCCACCACGTACGAGGAGTCGGTGCGGGACTACATGGGGTCCGCGATGCACCGCATCCACGAGATGGTGGAGGAGCGGAGCGGGAAGAAGCTGCCCGAGGACTTCGACGACGTCTTCCACGCGCGCGTGTTCGCCGGGTTCGAGGCGGAGTTGGAGGCCGTTCCGGGGGCCGGGGAGGTGCTCAAGGGGCTGGCCGCGGCCGGGGTTCCGTACTGTGTGGCCTCCTCGGGGAGTCATGAGCGGATCCGGGTGGGGCACCGGAAGACCGGGCTCGACGTCCACTTCGGGGACGAGACCGTCTTCAGCGCCGAGGACGTCGGCCGGGGCAAGCCGTGGCCGGACCTGTTCCTGCACGCCGCCGAGCGGATGGGAGTCGCTCCCGAGCGGTGCCTGGTGATCGAGGACAGCGGGCCCGGGGTGCAGGCCGCCCTGGCCGCCGGGATGGACGTGTACGGGTTCACCGCGATGACGCCGGAGGCGAAGCTCGCCGGGGCGAAGGGCTTCTTCGGGCAGATGGACGAGCTTCCCGCGATTTTGGGGATGTGATCCATCTACCCAGCGGTAGTTTCCGGCCGTACGCTGTGCCGCCATGACGGATGCGCGTTTGCGGCGTGGGCGGGGATCCCTGGCGGTCGGTTTCTTCGTGCAGGGGGTCACTTTCGCCCTGCTCGTGACTCGAATACCGGCCATCCAGGACCAGTACGGAATTTCGGACGGGCTGCTGCCGGCCTTCCTGGCGGCGGTCCCGATCCTGGCGGGTGTGGCGAGTGTGGTGACCGAGAAGGTCGTCGCCAGGGTCGGGCCGGCGGTGGTGCTGCGCTGGGCGCAGCCCTTCCTGCTGCTGGCCCTCCTCGCCGTGGGGCTGGGGTCCGGGCTCTGGCAGGCCGCGATCGCGCTGGGGCTCTTCGGGCTGATCGTGGGCGCCCTGGACGCCTCCATGAACATGCTGGGGGTGAGCCTCCAGCAGGCGTACGGGCGGAGCATCATGCTCGGTTTCCACGCCTCGTACAGCCTCGGCGGGATCGCGGGGGCCTCGCTGGCCTGGGTGGGGGCGCACTGGCACCTGTCGCTGTTCACGTCGTACCTGCCGATGGTGGCGGTGGCGCTGCCCGTCGTGCTGGTCGGCAGCCGGTGGTACGTGGCCGGTGGGGACCCCGGGGCCGCTGGGGCGGGGCAGGGGCAGGGGAGCGGTGTCGTCTTCAAGGTGCTGCTGCCGCTCTGCCTCGTGATGACCTTCGCGTACATCGGGGACTCGACGGTCTCCAACTGGAGTGCCAAGTACCTCCAGGACGTGCTCGGCAGCTCGGAGGAGCTGGCGACCGTGCCGTACAACGCGTACATGATGACGACGCTGCTCGGGCGGGCCGTCGGGGACTTCGGGGTGCGGCGCTTCGGGGCCGCCGTGGTCGTGCGTGCGGGGGCGGTGGTCGCGGGGCTCGGGTTCGCGGCGGTCGCGGTGGCTCCGGGGGCCTGGGCGGGGATCGCCGGGTTCACGGTGCTGGGGCTCGGGCTGAGCGTGCTCGTGCCGCAGACCTTCGCCGCGGCGGGGCGGTTGTTCCCGGGGGCGAGCGACGCGGCGGTCGCGCGGCTCAACGTCTTCAACTACGTGGGATTCCTCGTGGGGTCGCCGCTGGTGGGGGCGCTCGGGGACGCGTGGAGCTACCGGGGGGCCATGCTGGTGCCGATGGTGCTGGTCCTGGTGACGGTGGTGTACGCCACGTCGTTCGGCACGCGAAAGGCCCGATACGGTGGCGGGCATGAGCAGCCGCGCACTGTTGATGTGGGATGAAGCTGTCACGCGGTACGACTTCGGGTCCGAGCACCCGATGGATCCGGTACGGCTCGCGCTGACGATGTCGCTGGTCCGGGCCTACGGGCTCGACCGGGCGGTGGACGTGGTGGCCGCGAAGCCGGCGGGGGACTCGACGCTGCGGCTCGTGCACCGCGAGGACTATGTGGCGGCGGTGCGGGCGGCCTCGGCGGACCCGCGCCGGGCCGACCAGTCGTACGGGCTCGGCACGGCCGACGATCCGGCGTTCGCCGGGATGCACGAGGTGTCGGCGCTGATCGCCGGGCAGTCGGTGGGCGCGGCGGAGGCGATCTGGCGCGGGGAGGCCGCGCACGCGGTGAACTTCGCCGGCGGGCTGCACCACGCCATGCCGGGGGCGGCCTCCGGCTTCTGCATCTACAACGACGCCTCGCTCGCCATCGCCCGGCTGCTCGAACTGGGGGCGGAGCGGGTCGCGTACGTGGATGTGGACGTGCACCACGGGGACGGGGTGCAGGCGGCGTTCTGGGAGGACCCGCGGGTTCTGACGGTGTCGCTGCACGAGCATCCGCGGACGCTGTTCCCGCAGACGGGCTGGCCGGAGGAGACCGGCGCGGCGGGGGCCGGTGAGGGCGGGGCCGTGAACGTGGCGCTGCCGGCGGGGACGGGGGACGCGGGGTGGCTGCGGGCCTTCCACGCGGTCGTACCGGAGCTGATCGCGGACTTCCGGCCGCAGGTCCTGGTGACGCAGCACGGGGCGGACACGCACTTCGAGGATCCGCTGGCGCACCTGGCGGTGTCGCTGGACGCGCAGCGGGCGGTGCAGGAGGCCTGTCACGAGCTGGCGCACGCGCACGCGGACGGGCGCTGGCTGGCGCTCGGCGGTGGCGGGTACGCGGTGGTGGACGTCGTGCCGCGGTCGTGGACGCATCTGGTGGGGATCGCGGCGCACGCCCCGGTGGACCCGGAGTCGGTGATCCCGGCGTCCTGGCGGGACGAGGCGTACGCGCGGACCCGGCAGCCGGGGCCGGCGCGGATGACGGACGGGCGGTGGCCGGTGGGCTTCCGGGGCTGGGACGAGGGGTACGACCCGGCGGACCGGCTCGACCAGGCGGTGCTCGCGACGCGGAAGGCGGCCTTCCCGCTGCGGGGGCTGCTGGCCTGAGGGAGAGGGAACGTTCTCCCGGGTGTTACGCCGACGGTGGGGTGTCCGGGAGGTTTGGATCCCGGGGCGGTGGTGTTCCGGCAGCATCGGACGGGTGTTGACTTCCGGGGCGCTGCGGGCGCATCTGTTGGCGGCGGGGTTGGCGGGCACGGTGGCGACCTCGCGGGAGGAAAACCTGCGGAGCTACCGGCTGTTCGCCGCGCGTGATCCGCGGGTGCTGCTCGGTCTCGACCCGGCGTGGGGGTGGGACGAGGCCGGTCTGCTGCGGCTGATGGCCGACAAGTGCGGGGTGTCGGGGGATCCGGCGCACCGGTCGGGGCCGGACGTCATCGATCCGGAGCGTACGGTGCGGGGCCTCGACGCCTTCGCGGCGCGGCTCGGCGCGGCGGCGGCGCGGCGGGTTCCGGTGCTCCTCGGGACGGGGCATCCGCACCGTCTGCTCGGTTTCTACGTCGCTCTCGCAGACGCCTTGTCGGCGGCGGGATGTCTTGTTCTCACCCCGGCGCAGGGGCGATGTGTCGACATAACGACCCGGTTCGGTCTACGCACGTACCTCCTCGACTACGTACGGGGGGTCGCGCTGGTACGGGAACCCGGCCCGCCCGGAGAGGGGCGCGTACCAGGGGCGCACTCCCATTCGCCGCTGCCGGTCAGGGCCGTCCTGGAGAGCGCGGCCGAGGGCGGCGGGCCGCTGCCGGAGCTCGTGGTGGGGGACCACGGATGGGTCTGCGGGGCAGGTCAGCTGGGTATCGAGGCCATCGGTCTCGCCGATACGGACGATCCCGCGCTGTTCGTCGGAGAGGCCGAGGGGCAGGTGTCGGTGGCCGTTCCGCTCGACGACGGCGTCCGCTCCGCCTCGTACCTCCCGCTGACGCGCTATGTACTCAATCGAGCGTGTCTGTCACGGTAAACGGCCGATGGCAGCTCCTCTTCCCCACTCGTACCACCCGCCCCTAGTCTGGAGAGTGAGCGCTCGGCGACGAAGAGTCACCGGAGGGGAAGCCGGTGGGCGTCGCGGCGGAAGGTACAGGTGGTGGGTCATGGCTGCTGGAGATCGACCTCTCAACGAGGTCAAGTTTCTGACCGTGGCGGAAGTCGCCTCGGTGATGCGCGTGTCGAAGATGACCGTGTACCGCTTGGTGCACAGCGGTCATCTGCCGGCGATCCGGGTGGGCAGGTCCTTCCGGGTGCCGGAGCAGGCGGTTCACGAGTACCTGCGGGAGTCCTTCGTGGGGGTGGGGACCGCGTAGCGAGCGCGCGGGCTGAACACAGGGAGAGCTCCGTGCGGCCCTCGGATTACAACGTCGGCGCTCATGCCGGTAGGCTAGGCCGACGTAGGTCGTGTGGGCCCAGACGCCCCGCACCGATCCCCGCCGGGAGGCGGGGATGTTCCGAGAAGTGAGCGAGGGTAGTCGTGGGCTCTGTTATCAAGAAGCGGCGCAAGCGGATGGCGAAGAAGAAGCACCGCAAGCTGCTCAAGCGCACGCGCGTTCAGCGTCGCAACAAGAAGTAAGGCGACCGCTGCTTCGCAGCGTTTGTGCGTCAGCGTGGCCCTCCACCGTTCGCGGTGGAGGGCCACGCTTTTATCCCGTGGAAATGTCGAGGCGCTACGGTGTCGACCAACGGGAGTGACGGACGGAAGGCGCTGCTGTGGGCAAGGTCGTGCTCGTCACCGGTGCCGCCCGGCATCTGGGCGGTCGCTTCGTGCGGCGGATCCAGCGGGACCCGGAAGTGGAGCGGGTGATCGCCGTGGACGCGGTCGCCCCCGCGCACCAGCTCGGCGCCGCCGAGTTCGTACGGGCGGACATCCGCCGGCCCGAGATCGCCAAGGTCCTCGCCGAACACGACGTCGACACGGTCGTCCACCTGGACGTCACCGGTACGGCCCTCGGCGGCGGCGGACGGACGTCGGTCAAGGAGACCAACGTCATCGGCACCATGCAGCTCCTCGGCGCCTGCCAGAAGTCGCCGCGGATCGCACGCCTGGTGATCAAGTCCAGTACGAGCGTCTACGGCTCCGCGCCCCGGGACCCGGCCGTCTTCACCGAGACGACGCCCGCGAAGTCCCTGCCGAGCGGCGGCTTCGCGAAGGACGCCGTCGAGGTCGAGGGATACGTCCGGGGCTTCGCCCGGCGCCGGCCGGACGTGGCGGTGTGCGTCCTGCGGTTCGCGAACATCCTCGGGCCCCGGATCGACTCCCCGCTCGCCGAGTACCTGGCGCTGCCCGTGCTGCCGACCGTCCTCGGCTACGACCCGCGGCTGCAGTTCGTCCACGAGGACGACGTCATCGACGTCCTGCGCCTGGCGGCCCACGAGCCCCGCAGGGCGACCCAGAACAGCGGCACGTTCAACGTGGCCGGGGACGGGGTGCTGCTGCTCTCCCAGTGCGCGCGGCGCCTCGGGCGCCCGACGGTCCCGGTGCTGCTGCCCGCCGTCACCTGGGTGGGCACCGCGCTGCGCACGGTCGGGATCACCGACTTCGCGCCCGAGCAGATCCGGCTGCTCACGCACGGCCGGGTCGTCTCGACCGTCCAGACGCGCGAGGTGTTCGGCTTCTCGCCGCGCTACTCGACGGCGGAGGCGCTCGCGGACTTCGCGCGGGGCCGGGGGCCGGGGCTGCTGCCGCCCGAGCTGCTCGCCGGGGCGGTGGACCGGCTCGCCGGGCACCTCGCCCCCACTGACGCTTCCACCCTTCACCACGGCGCCTGAGGAGACCCGACTGCGATGGCGGACGCCAAGGTCATTCCGTTCGACGACGACCGCTCACGGGCCCGCCGAAGGCCCGCCAGGGCCGACGGCGAGGCGGCGGCCGTACGGGCCCTGCCGGGGCCCAAGGAGACGCCGGAGCCCGGCCCGGCGGCCCAGGAGCCCGAGCAGGCGGAGGAGCCCGGGACACCGGCCGGCGGCAGCGGCTGGGAGCGGCGGCTCGCGGGCGGGCTCGCGTTCCTGCGGCGGCGGATCACCGGCGAGTACGAGGTCGACGAGTTCGGCTACGACGAGGAGCTCACCGACCAGGTCCTGATGTCCCTGCTGCGCCCGCTGTACGAGAAGTACTTCCGGGTGGAGGTGAAGGGCATCGAGAACATCCCGGCCGAGGGCGGGGCCCTGATCGTCGCCAACCACTCCGGGACCGTGCCGCTGGACGGGCTGATGATGCAGGTCGCCGTCCACGACAACCATCCGGCCGGGCGGCACCTGCGGCTGCTCGCCGCCGACCTCGTCTTCGTCCTGCCCGTCGTCAACGAGCTGGCCCGCAAGGCGGGGCACACGCTGGCCTGCGCGGAGGACGCGGAGCGGCTGCTGCGCGCCGGCGAGATCGTCGGGGTGATGCCGGAGGGCTTCAAGGGCATCGGGAAGCCCTTCGGGGAGCGGTACAAGCTCCAGCGGTTCGGGCGGGGCGGCTTCGTCTCGACGGCGCTGCGGGCCGGGGTGCCGATCGTGCCCTGCTCGATCGTGGGCGCGGAGGAGATATACCCGATGCTCGGGAACGCCAAGACGCTGGCGCGGGTGCTCGGTTTCCCGTACTTCCCGCTCACCCCGACCTTCCCCTGGCTGGGGCCGCTCGGCGCGCTGCCGCTGCCGACGAAGTGGACGATCCAGTTCGGCGAGCCGATCCCGACGGACTCGTACGCGCCGGAGGCGGCGGAGGACCCGATGCTGATGTTCAACCTGACGGACCAGGTCCGGGAGCAGATCCAGCACACGCTGTACAAGTTGTTGGTGCAGAGGCGGTCGGTGTTCTTCTGAGTCGTGTTCTTCTGGGCCCTGTGCTTTTGCGTCATGGCGTGAAGAAGGGGCGCCCCCCGTCCGTGGGGGCGCCCCTTCTTCTTGCTAGCGAGCGTCCTCGCTGTCGATGCCGAGGCCTGGAAGGAGGCCCGGCAGGAGTGGCGGAAGGGTCACGTCCGGCATGTCCGGGGGCGACTGGCCCTCGGCGGGGGCCGTCGGTGTGCCCGTCGGGGAGGGCTTGAGCAGGCCGCCGGTGCCGCCGAGGAGGCCGTCCTCCTCGGGCGAGCCGGTGCCGCCGGTCGCGCTCGGGCTCGCTCCGGTGCTGGGCCCGGACGGGCGCGGCGGGGCGGAGTGGCTGCCCGAGGGGGAGGACTGCGGGCCGGTCGGCGGACTCTGGGTGTCCGCGCCCTGGGTGCCCTGTGGGGCGCCGGGCCTGCTGCGCGGACCCTCGGAGCCGACCACGCCCCTCTCGGGGGTGCGGGGGAGCACCGACTGGAGCGGCTCGACCTCTTCGTCTATGGCGTCGAAGACGTCCGTGACCTCGCTGCCGACGTCCGCGAGCTGGACGGGGAGCCGGTCGCGGAGGCCGTTCCAGGTGTCCCGGTGGGCCTGGGCGAAGGAGTTGAGCCGGGCCATGGCCCCGAGCTCGCCGTCCCGCTCGTACGCCTCGTGGAGCAGCCGGTGGCCCTCGGCGGCGTCGTGCTTCATCCCGCCCAGGACGCGGCGGATCTCGGCGAGGGACTCGTGGTCGAGGTCCCCGGCGCGGCCGCGCTCCATGAGGCGGCGGGCCTCGCTGAGGCGGGTGGAGGCCTGGTCGAGGTAGATGCCGCCGCGGTCCGCGTCGTCGTCCGCCATGCCCAGCTTGATGTCCTCCATGCCCCGCTTGAGCCCGTAGAGCGAGTCACCGGGGAGGGCGTCGGAGCTGGCAGCGGCCACTCCGCCGAAGGCGCCCGCCGCCACACCGACCGTGAGGCCGCCGGCGGCCAGGCCCTTGGTCCAGCGGGAGCGGGGGCGCAGTTTCCGGAGCGGGGACGCCCGGTGGGCTCCCTTGCCCACGGACGTCCGCTGCTCCGGCACCGTAGGGCCCCCGGCAGCGCTCCCCTCCATGAGCATCGCTTCCATGGCGGCGACGAGCTGGGCTCGCTGCACCACCTTGACCTCGGGGTCGAGCTGTGGCTTCGGTAGCTCGCCGAGGCCGTTCGCCAAGGCCAACAGCCGCCCCTGCTCGGCGGGTTCGGCCGGTTCCGCCGGGGCCTCGGGCTGTTCGGCCGCCGCGTCCTCGGACGCCCGGTCCTCCAGGGCCTGGGCGAAGGCGTTCGCCCGCCGGTGTGCCGATACGTTCGCGATCACTGGCGGCACCTCCTCTCGTCATGACGGTCGACTCCCCGGGGTGTCCGGAAGGTTGCACGCCTTGAGCACATCCACACGAAAGAGTGAGTGGCTGTGGACATGGCGTGACCACAGGGAGCCTGCATCCCGCACAACGAGCGGCGCGGCACTTGGGTTACGCGCGAAAGATGATCGGACCAGTGCGTCATCGAGTCGTCACCGACTGTGAGTTGGGCTGGGGTAGGGGGTGTGGGGGAACCGGGGGCGTGGGGGCGCGGCCCGGGACAGGGGGGTGCGTGTGGGGGGCGCGGAGCGGTCAGCGGGCGTCGTCCGGGAGGAGGCGGGCCAGGGTGCGGACGGCCCGGTACTGGAGGGTCTTGATCGCGCCCTCGTTCTTGCCCATGACCCGGGCGGTCTCGGCGACCGAGAGGCCCTGGAGGAAGCGCAGGGTCACGCACTCCTGCTGCTGGGGGTTGAGGCGGCGGACCGCGTCGAGGAGTGCGGCGTTGGAGAGCGACTCCAGGACGGAGTCCTCCGGGCTGCGCTCGACCTCGTTGGCGTCGAGCATCTCGCCCGTGGTGACTTCCAGGCGGAAGCGGCTGGACTTGAAGTGGTCGGCGACCAGGTTCCGCGCGATGGTGACGAGCCAGGCGCCGAAGTCGCGGCCCTGCCAGGTGAAGGTGGAGATCCGGCGCAGGGCGCGCAGGAAGGTCTCGCTGGTGAGGTCCTCCGCCGTCGCCTTCCCGCCGACCCGGTAGTAGATGTAGCGGTAGACCGTGTCGCTGTACTGGTCGTACAGGCGGCCGAAGGCCTCGGCCTCGCCCGCCTGGGCGCGCTCGACGAGGTCCATCATGCGGGCGCTGTCGCTGTCCGCGGTGGGGCGGCGGGTGGTGGTCGAGGTTCCGGAGCCGGAGCGGGCGCCGCGTCTGCTCACGGCGGCGCCGCCCTCGGCCAGGGCGTAGCAAGGGCCGACGGGTGCCGGTGCGGCGAAGGCGAAGGCGGGGACAGGGCCGGCGTACGCGGTGGGGACGAAGCCGCGCAAGTGGTCGAGGACCGTTGCGCGCAGCGTAGCCAGGCCCGAGGTGTCAACCCCGACGTGTGGGTACACGGGACTCCCAGAGGCAGAGCTTCCATCACGTGCAGTGCGGGACCGTTCACCCGTCGTGGCGACGTGAGGGGTCCTTTGTGCGTCTGAGGAGAATAACGCTTCGTACAGGCGGCACTACACCCAGTTGCTCAAATCGCCGGTTCCGTCGTATCTGTTACTGCTTGTAGTCGCATCAAGGCGCGGTTTGGGGCCGGTTGTTGATCGGTTTGCTTCCGAGTGTGATTGCGCGGGCGATGCGTTGTGCTCAAGTGCGGGACGGGTGAGTGATCCGGGCCGCTGCGGGGTAAGGAGTGCGGAATGCCCGGGAGTCGACCTGTGCGGGGCTGTTCGACCACGGACGGGTGAGTGCGCCTGGTCCGGGGTTGTCGCAGATGATCGCAGCCGAAACGTATCGGCAGGATCCTCCCGGGAACGCCGGTGCCGCCGGCGGTGTCGGGGCGGTGTCAGCGGCGGCGGCGGTGCAGGGCGACCGCCGCGGCGGTGCCGCCGGCCAGCGCCCCCAGACCCGCGGCGGCGGGGATGCCGACCTTGGCGGCCTTGCGGCCGGTCCGGTAGTCGCGCAGCCGCCAGTCCCGGTCCTTCGCGTGCTTGCGGAGCTTGGCGTCCGGGTTGATCGCGTACGGGTGCCCCACCAGCGACAGCATCGGGATGTCGTTGTGCGAGTCGCTGTACGCGGCGCAGCGCCCCAGGTCGAGGCCCTCGGCGGCGGCGAGGGCCCGTACCGCCTCGGCCTTGGCCGGCCCGTGCAGGGGCTCGCCGACCAGCTTGCCCGTGTAGATCCCGTCGATCGACTCGGCGACCGTGCCGAGCGCACCGGTCAGGCCGAGCCGGCGGGCGATGATCGTGGCCGTCTCGACCGGGGCGGCCGTGACCAGCCAGACCTTCTGGCCGGCGTCCAGGTGGGCCTGGGCGAGGCCGCGGGTCCCCGGCCAGATGCGGTCGGCCATGTACTCGTCGTAGATCTCCTCGCCGATCGACATCAGTTCGGAGACGCGGTGGCCCTTGACGATGGACAGGGCGCTGTCGCGGGCGTCCTGCATGTGCTCGGGGTCCTCGACGCCGGCGAGCCGGAACCAGGCCTGCTGCCAGGCGAAGCGCGCGAGTTCACGGCGCTGGAAGAACTTCCGCTTGTACAGGCCGCGACCGAAGTGGAAGATCGCGGCGCCCTGCATCACGGTGTTGTCGAGATCGAAGAAGGCGGCGGCCTTCGCGTCGCCGGGCACCGGGAATTCCGGTTCCGCGGGCGCGACTTCCTCGGCGGCGGCCTCCTCGCGCTCCTGTTCCAGCTGGAGCGAGGACTTGCGCGCCGCCTCGGCGGCGGCCTCGCCTGCCAGGACGCTGCGCGCGGTGGCGGAGCGCCTACGGGGGGTGAGCCATCCCAGAGCGGCCATGCCGTTGAGCATAGCCAGTCTGTTCGGTACTTCCCGACTTGTGAGGATGCCGTCGTGTGAACAGTGGGGTACTCCACTGTTACCCGGCGCCAGAATGGACGCCATGTTCGGACGTGTGAAGAAGAAGGACGCCGCCTCGCGGACCGTCACGCTGATCGGCAAGCCGGGATGTCACCTCTGCGACGACGCCCGCGCGGTGATCGAGGCCGTGTGCGCGGAGACCGGGGCATCCTGGGAGGAGAAGGACATCACCCGGGACGAGGAGCTCCACCGGGCGTACTGGGAGCAGATCCCCGTCGTCCTCGTCGACGGCGAGCAGCACACCTTCTGGCGCGTGGACGCCGGCCGGCTCCGGCGCGAACTGGGTGCGTGACCGAAAGACGGCTACCATCATGGACGTTTTGTTGGGCTTCGGGGGCGGTTTCGTGAGGAGAGTGTGCGGCTTTGCCCCCTTCGGGTTCTCAACGCGCTGACACGCTCCGCGGTTCCGGGACGATACGAACCGGCCGCGTGACCCCGGTCACTTTGGGCAGACAAAACGGACACCATCTTTGTGCACGCGTTCACAAAGACATAGCCTGCATTCGACGGGGCGGTCGTGTGACGTATGGCCGCCTGCAGCCCCGCTCATCCCGCAGGAGCACCGTGGCAACTGGCCGAACTCACCGACCGGCGACCCGTAGCCGAGGAATTCCCGAGGCCACCGTCGCCCGGCTTCCGCTGTATCTGCGCGCACTCACCGCGCTCTCGGAGCGCTCCGTACCCACGGTCTCCTCCGAGGAGCTCGCGGCCGCGGCGGGGGTCAACTCCGCGAAGCTGCGCAAGGACTTCAGCTACCTCGGCTCGTACGGCACCCGCGGTGTCGGCTACGACGTCGAGTACCTCGTCTACCAGATCTCCCGTGAGCTGGGGCTCACCCAGGACTGGCCCGTCGTCATCGTCGGCATCGGAAACCTCGGCGCGGCCCTCGCCGGCTACGGCGGCTTCGCCTCCCGGGGCTTCCGCGTCGCCGCGCTCATCGACGCCGACCCCGCCATGACCGGCAAGCCGGTCGCCGGGATCCCCGTCCAGCACAGCGACGACCTGGAGAAGATCGTCAGCGAGGACGGCGTCTCCATCGGCGTCATCGCGACCCCGGCCGGCGTCGCCCAGCAGGTCTGCGACCGGCTCGTGGCCGCCGGAGTCACCTCCATCCTGAACTTCGCCCCGACCGTGCTCTCCGTGCCCGACGGCGTGGACGTGCGCAAGGTGGACCTCTCCATCGAGCTCCAGATCCTCGCCTTCCACGAGCAGCGCAAGGCCGGCGAGGAGACGAGCACCGACGAGGGACACGGCACGGGCCACGAGCCCGAGCCCGCCGCGGCCGTCGTGCCGCCGGCCCCCCGTGGCATCACGGACACCACCGGTCGCAAGGGACCCGACGGGGACGTCCCCGCGGTGATGCCGGCATGAGCCTCCTCGTCGTCGGACTGAGCCACCGCAGCGCCCCGGTCTCCATCCTGGAGCGGGCCTCGCTGCCGGCGGACACCCAGGCCAAGCTCCTCCAGGACACCCTCGCCGCCGAACCGGCCGCCGAGGCCACCGTCCTCGCCACCTGCAACCGCATCGAGCTCTACGCCGACGTGGACAAGTTCCACGCCGGGGTCGCCGAGCTGTCCACGCTCCTCGCCCAGCACAGCGGCGTCGGCCTGGACGAGCTCACTCCTTATCTCTATGTGCACTACGAGGACCGGGCCGTCCACCACCTCTTCTCGGTGGCCTGCGGACTCGACTCCATGGTCGTCGGCGAGGGCCAGATCCTCGGCCAGATCAAGGACACCCTCGCCCTCGGCCAGGACCTCCACACCGCGGGACGCCTCCTCAACGACCTGTTCCAGCAGGCCCTGAGGGTCGGCAAGCGCGCCCACAGCGAGACCGGGATCGACCGGGCCGGGCAGTCGCTCGTCACCTTCGGCCTGGAGCAGCTCGCGCAGGACACCGACGTCGAGACCTGGGCCAAGGGCAAGAAGGCCCTCGTCATCGGCGCCGGCTCGATGTCCTCGCTCGCCGCCGCCACCCTCGCGCGCTCCGGCGTCTCCGAGATCGTCATCGCCAACCGCACCCTGGCCCGCGCCGAGCGGCTCGCGCAGATCCTGGGCGAGCCCGGCGGCACGGGAGTCGTCGCACGCGCGGCCGAGATGGTTGCCGTCGGCGACGAACTGACACGTGCCGACGTCGTCGTCTCCTGCACCGGCGCCACCGGACTCGTCCTCACCGGCGAGGCCGTCGAGGACGCCGCACGCGGCCGCAGGAACCCGCTCTTCCTCCTCGACCTCGCCATGCCCCGCGACATCGACGCCGCCGCCCACCGCATCCCCGGTGTCCGGCTCGTCGACATCGAATCGCTCGCCGAGGCCTCCGCCGACGCGCCCATGGCCGCCGACGTCGACCGGGTCCGGGGCATCGTCTCCGACGAGGTCGCCGCCTTCGGCGCCGCCCAGCGCGCCGCCCACATCACCCCGACCGTCGTCGCCCTGCGCACCATGGCCGCCGAAGTGGTCGCGGGCGAGGTCGCCCGCCTCGAGGGCCGCCTCCCCGACCTCGACGACAAGCAGCGCGCCGAGATCACCCAGACCGTGCGCCGCGTGGTCGACAAGCTCCTGCACGCGCCGACCGTGCGGGTCAAGCAGCTGGCCAGCGAGCCCGGCGGCGCCGGGTACGCGGACGCGCTGCGGACACTCTTCGACCTCGACCCGGAGACGGTGGCTTCCGTCAGCCGGGCCGACCTGAATGACGCCGACGTCAAGAACCGAGGGCGAGTATGACCGAGAGGGCACTGAGGCTCGGGACCAGGCGCAGCAAGCTCGCCATGGCCCAGTCCGGGCACGTGGCCGACGCGGTCCGGCAGCTGACCGGCCGGCCCGTCGAGCTCGTGGAGATCACGACGTACGGGGACACCTCCCGGGAGCACCTCGCGCAGATCGGCGGCACCGGCGTCTTCGTCGCCGCCCTGCGCGACGCGCTGCTCGCCGGCGAGGTCGACTTCGCCGTGCACTCCCTGAAGGACCTGCCGACCACCCGGCACCCCGACCTGGTGCTGGCCGCGATCCCGCCGCGCGAGGACCCGCGCGACGTACTGATCACGGGCGAGGGCCTCACGCTGGACACGCTGCCCCAGGGCGCGCGCGTCGGCACCGGCTCCCCGCGACGCATGGCCCAGCTCCACGCGTACGCACGCAACCACGGCCTCGACATCACCTGCGTCCCCATCCGCGGCAACGTCGACACCCGCGTCGGCTACGTCCGCAAGGGCGAGCTGGACGCCGTCGTCCTGGCCGCGGCCGGACTCAACCGCATCGGCGGAACCGACGAGCTCCTCGGCGGCCTGTCCGCCGAGCCGCTGGCCGTCGACACCGTCCTGCCCGCCCCCGGCCAGGGGGCCCTGGCCGTCGAATGCCTGGCGTCGAACACCGAACTCGTCGCCGCGCTCGCGCAGCTCGACGACCCGCACACGCGGGCCGCCGTGACCGCCGAGCGATCCCTGCTCGCCGCCCTGGAGGCCGGCTGCTCCGCACCCGTGGGTGCGCTGGCCGACCTGCTGGCCGACGACCCCGGTCACGGGCAGGTTGTCACCGAAATGCGCCTGCGCGGCGTCGTCGGCACCACCGACGGTTCCACGCTGGTGCAGCTGTCCACCACCGGTCCCGTACCCACCTCGCACGACGAGGCGATGGCGCTCGGACGCGAACTCGCGGACGAGATGCTCGCCAAGGGTGCGGCTGGTCTTATGGGGGAGCGAGCACTTTGAACCCCACCCGCCCGACCACAAGCCCTGTGTCCCCGGCCTTCACCGGCCACGGGCACGTCACCTTCCTCGGCGCAGGCCCCGGCGACCCCGGACTGCTGACCCTCAGGGCCGTCGAAGCCCTGTCGGGAGCGGACGTCCTGATCGCCGAGCCGGAGGTCCTCGACGTCGTTCGCTGCCACGCGCGCGCGGGGGTGAGCACGCCTGAACTGACGGTTGTTGACGAGGCGTCAACAACCGCCGGTGTCCCCGTGTTGAGGGATGCGGCCAATCTTGTCATGGAGGCCGCGCGCGGCGGCAGGCGGGTCGTCCGTGCGGTGACCGGCGACCCCGGCCTCGACGGGAACGCCGGAGCCGAGATGCTCGCCTGCGCCGCCGAGGGCATCCCCTTCGAGGTCGTCCCCGGCGTCGCCACCGCCGTCGGCGTGCCCGCGTACGCCGGCGTACCGCTGCGCGACGCGCACGGCACCGACGTGCGCTTCGTCGACGCCCGCACCGCCGACGAGCGGTGCTGGGCCGAGGTCGGCGCCTCCGACGGGACCGTGGTCGTCTCCACGTCCCTGGACGCGGTCGCGGCGGCGGCCGGTGAACTGGTGGCGGCTGGCCGTAAGCCGGACACCCCCCTCACCGTGACCATCGCCGGCACGACCACCCGCCAGCGCACCTGGAACGCGACCCTCGGGACGATCGCCCAGGTCTTCAAGCAGGGCAAGGTCCTCCCCTCGCCCGAGGGCCACCGGCCGGTCATAGCCGTGGTCGGCGAGCGCAGCGCCCCGGCGCAGCGGGACCAGCTGTCGTGGTTCGAGTCCAAGCCCCTCTTCGGGTGGCGGGTCCTCGTGCCGCGCACCAAGGAACAGGCCGCGTCGCTCTCCGACCAGCTGCGCTCGTACGGCGCCGTGCCGCACGAGGTCCCGACCATCGCCGTCGAGCCGCCGCGCACCCCGCAGCAGATGGAGCGGGCGGTCAAGGGCCTCGTCACCGGCCGCTACGAGTGGATCGCCTTCACCTCGGTCAACGCCGTCAAGGCCGTGCGCGAGAAGTTCGAGGAGTACGGGCTCGACGCCCGCGCCTTCGCCGGGATCAAGGTCGCGGCGGTGGGCGAGCAGACCGCCGCCGCTCTGGTGGACTTCGGCGTCAAGCCGGACCTCGTGCCGTCGGGCGAGCAGTCCGCGGCGGGGCTGCTGGAGGACTGGCCGCCGTACGACCCGGTCTTCGACCCGATCGACCGCGTCTTCCTGCCGCGCGCCGACATCGCGACCGAGACCCTCGTCGCCGGGCTCATCGAGCTCGGCTGGGAGGTCGACGACGTCACCGCCTACCGGACCGTACGCGCCTCGCCGCCGCCGGCGGACACGCGCGAGGCGATCAAGGGCGGCGGCTTCGACGCCGTTCTGTTCACGTCGTCCTCGACCGTGCGGAACCTGGTCGGCATCGCCGGCAAGCCGCACAACGTCACCGTCATCGCCTGCATCGGGCCCGCCACCGCGAAGACCGCGGAGGAGCACGGGCTCCGCGTCGACGTGCTCTCGCCCGAGCCCTCCGTCCACAAGCTCGCCGAGGCGCTGGCCGACTTCGGTCTGCGGCGCCGGGAGTCCGCGCTGGAGGCGGGGGACCCGGTGACCAGGCCGAGCGAGCGACGGCCGGGGGCGCGGAGGCGTCGGACGACGTAGCGGTTCGCCGGTGGGGGCAATCGTTCCGCCCAGCGGGACGATTGCCCCCACCGGCGCGGGGCGGGGCCCTTGCCCACACCTCGTCGGCAAAGGCACGGCAGGCGCGGGCGTAGCCTCGGATTCATGAACTCGTACGGATCCTTTCCCGGGGCGCGGCCGCGGCGGCTGCGGACGACGCCTGCCATGCGCCGGATGGTGGCCGAGACCCGGCTGCATCCCGCCGACCTGATCCTGCCCGCGTTCGTGCGCGAGGGGATCACCGAGCCCGTGCCGATCCAGGCCATGCCGGGGGTCGTGCAGCACACGCGGGACACCCTGCGGAAGGCCGCGGTGGAGGCACTGGAGGCCGGAGTCTCCGGGATCATGCTGTTCGGCGTGCCCGAGGACGCGAAGAAGGACGCCGCCGGCACGGCCGGCACGGACCCGGACGGGATCCTCCAGGTCGCCATCCGGGACGTGAAGGCCGAGGTCGGCGACGACCTCATCATCATGTCCGACCTGTGCCTCGACGAGTTCACCGACCACGGCCACTGCGGCGTCCTCGACGCCGACGGCCGCGTCGACAACGACGCCACGCTGGAGCGGTACGCCGAGATGGCCCAGGTCCAGGCCGACGCCGGCGTCCACGTCGTGGGCCCCTCCGGAATGATGGACGGGCAGGTCGGGGTCGTCCGCGACGCCCTGGACACCATCGGCAAGGAGGACGTGTCGATCCTCGCGTACACCGCGAAGTACTCCTCCGCCTTCTACGGCCCCTTCCGCGAGGCCGTCGGCTCCTCCCTCCAGGGCGACCGCAAGACCTACCAGCAGGACCCCGCCAACCTCCGCGAGTCGATGCGCGAGCTCGCGCTCGACCTGGAGGAGGGCGCCGACATGGTCATGGTGAAGCCCGCGGGCCCGTACCTCGACGTGCTCGCCAAGGTCGCCGAATCCGTCGACGTCCCCGTCGCCGCCTACCAGATCAGCGGCGAGTACGCGATGGTCGAGGCCGCCGCCGAGAAGGGCTGGATCGACCGCGACAAGGCCATCCTGGAGACCCTCACCGGCATCCGCCGCGCCGGCGCGCAGATGATCCTCACCTACTGGGCCACCGAGGTCGCCCAGAACCTGCGCGGCTAGTCAGTCCCACCAGAAGGTCCACACCGGGGTGTCCAGGAGGGCCTTCCGGGCGTACTCGCGCAGGCTGCCGTAGTGCCCCTGCGTGATGGTGTCCGGGCAGAACGCGAAGTGCTCCGCCGCCACCGCCTCGGCCTCCTCCGGAGTCCGGGGCGGTGCCTCCACCGACACCACCAGCCGGTCGAAGGTCAGCGCGACGACACGGGCACCGAAACGGTCCTCCCACGAGCGCAGCACCGCACACAGCCGCGCCACGTCGTTCTCGTGGTTCAGCGGCCCTCCCCAGCCGATGACCGCCGGTATGTCCGCGCTCCGCCGCGCCGGCACCAGCGCCGGGCGGGCGTCGTCCAGCCAGAAACCCGGCTCCGTCAGCATCTCCGCGACCGTGGCCGCCGCCCGGTCCGGGTCCGTGGTCAGGGGCTGCTCCGGAGCCAGCCCCGGCCAGCCCGTGGTGAAGGGGGCGACGATGCCCAGGTACCCCGGCTGCTCGCCGGACAGGTCCGTCACGGCGGGGCCCCGCTCCTCCTCCGGTGTCTCCGAGGCCGCGTAGTACTCCCAGAACTCGGCCAGGACCTCTTCGGCGTCGTGGTCCGCCGGATCGCTCATCCGCTCCGGCATCAGGTCCCACCGGTCCAGCCCCCACTCACCCCCCAGCAGCACCGGCAGCAGCCCCGCCGTCCGCGCCGCCGGGCGCAGCGCCGCCCACGCGGCAGGACCCGCCGGGCCGTGCCCCGACCAGAGGTACGGGGAGTCCGCCGGGCCCGTGAGGGCGCCGGGCGGCAGGTCGAGACCGAGGGAACGGCCGGTCGGATCGGACACGAGCTTGGGCAGCTGGTTCGGGATCATCGCCATGATCAGAACGTAGGGGGAGCCACTGACAACGAGTGGTGGGGCGACAGAGGGCGGCGCACTCTGGAGGAGTAGCCGACAGGTCCTCGGTGGAGGTGGTCCTCATGATGCACACGCTTGTCGGATGGCATGTGGAGATGGAGTTCCAGGAGGAGGGCGACCGGACGAAGGCCGCGGCCATGGTCCGGCTCACCGACGGCACCGAGTTCCGGGCCCACGGCACCGCGAACCGGCACCCCTCCGACCCGGACCAGCTGCGCGTGGGCGAGGAGATCGCGGGCGCACGCGCCCTGATGGACCTCGCCTCGCAGCTGCTGCAGAAGGCCCACAAGGAGATCGACGAGGTCTCCGGCCGGACCTCGCACGCCATCCGCTGACGCCTGGTGACGACGAAGCCCCCGGCACGGCGATCCGTACCGGGGGCTTCGAACGCTACGAGGCCGCTACGAGACTCAGAGGCGCTCGGGCGTCCGGATGCCCAGCAGCGCCATGCCCTGGTGCAGCGTGCGGGCCGTGAGGTCGATCAGGAACAGCCGGTTTTCCTTCTGCTCCTGCGTGTCCGCCTTCAGGACCGGGCACTGGTCGTAGAACGCGGTCAGGTGCGACGCCAGCTGGTAGAGGTACGCGGCCAGCTTGTGCGGCGCGTACTCCTCCGCCACCTCGGCGACCGCGGCACCGAACTGGTCCAGGTGTAGACCGAGCGCGCGCTCGGCCGGGGCCAGCTCCAGCTTCCGGTGGGCCGTCGGAACGGCGTCGCCGGCGTTCCGCTTGATCGACTGGATACGCGCGTACGCGTACTGGATGTACACCGACGTGTCGCCGTTCAACGACACCATCTGGTCCAGGTCGAACTTGTAGTCGCGCACGGCGGAGGTCGACAGGTCGGCGTACTTCACCGCGCCGATGCCGATCTGCGCGCCGTTCTCGACGATCTCCTCCTCGGTGAGGGCGATCTTCTCGTTGTTCTTCTCGCGCACGACCTCGGTCGCACGGTCGATCGCCTCGTCCAGCAGGTCCACCAGCCGCACCGTCTCGCCCTCACGGGTCTTGAACGGCTTGCCGTCCTTGCCGAGGACCGTGCCGAAGGCCAGCTGGTGCGCCTTCACCTCGTCGTTCAGCCAGCCCGCGCGGCGGGCCGTCTCGAAGACCATCTTGAAGTGCAGCGACTGGCGGGCGTCCACCACGTACAGCAGGGACGTCGCCTTGAGGTTCTGCACGCGGTCACGGATCGCGGACAGGTCCGTCGCCGCGTAGCCGAAGCCGCCGTCGGACTTCTGCACGATCAGCGGGACCGGGTTGCCGTCCGGGCCCTTCACGTCGTCGAAGAACACGCACAGGGCGCCCTCGGAGCGGACGGCGACGCCCGACTCCTCCAGGATCCGGCAGGTCTCCTGCAGCATGTCGTTGTAGCCGGACTCGCCGACGACGTCGCCGTCCCGGATGTCCATGTCCAGCTTGTCGAAGACCGAGTAGAAGTAGATCTTCGACTCGTCGACGAACCGCTGCCAGAGCGCCAGCGTCTCCTCGTCGCCCGCCTGGAGGTCCACGACCCGGGCACGCGCCCGCGTCTTGAACTCCTCGTCGGAGTCGAACAGGGCACGCGAGGCCTTGTACAGCCGGTTCAGGCTCGACATGGCCTCCTCGCCGGAGACCTCCGTCTCCGAGGAGTGGTCCAGCTCGTGCGGGTGCTCGATCAGGTACTGGATGAGCATGCCGAACTGGGTGCCCCAGTCGCCGATGTGGTGGCGACGCACCACCGTCTCGCCCGTGAACTCCAGGATCTCGACCATCGCCGCGCCGATCACGGCCGACCGCAGGTGGCCGACGTGCATCTCCTTCGCCACGTTCGGCTGCGCGTAGTCGATGACCGTCGTGCCCGCCGACTCGCTGAACGGCACGCCGAGACGCGCGTCCGCCGCACGGGCCGCGAGGGTGTCGACGATCGCCGCGTCCGTCACCGTGATGTTCAGGAAGCCGGGGCCCGAGACCTCGATCTCCTTCAGCACGTCATTGGCCGGGATCGCCTCGACGACCTTCGTCGCCAGCTCACGCGGATTGCCCTTGAGCCGCTTGGCCAGCGCCAGGATGCCGTTGGCCTGGAAGTCGGCCCGGTCGCTTCGTCGCAGCAGCGGGTCGGCGGACGCGGCGTCCGGCACAGCTGCCGAGAGGCCGTCCGCGAGGCGCTGCTGCACGGTCGAAGCGAGGGAAGGGACCGAGGCCATGAGCTTCCGTTCCTGTTGAGTTCGTCAGGTCTAATTCGCTTGTCAAGTGTCCCACGGGACCGCAACGTGATTTCCCCGCCTGTGGACAACCTCCGGGAGTCTCGTTCCGTCTGGGAGAATGGCTTGCGTAGGGCTGTCAGGCAGCACCCCTCAGGAAGAAGGACGTACCGACCGTGGCTCAGAGCAGCACCGAGACCGACTGGGTCTCCCGTTTCGCGGACGAGGTCATCGCCGAGTCGGAGCGACGTGCGCCTGGCAAACCGGTCGTCGTCGCCTCCGGCCTCTCCCCGTCGGGCCCGATCCACCTCGGCAACCTCCGCGAGGTCATGACCCCGCACCTGGTCGCCGACGAGATCCGCCGCCGCGGATACGAGGTCCGGCACCTCATCTCCTGGGACGACTACGACCGCTACCGCAAGGTGCCGAACGGCATCGAGGGCATCGACGCGTCCTGGGCCGAGCACATCGGCAAGCCGCTGACCTCCGTCCCGGCCCCCGCCGGCTCGCCCCACCCCAACTGGGCCGAGCACTTCAAGGCCGCCATGGTCGAGTCGCTCGCCGAGCTGGGCGTCGAGTACGACCCCATCAGCCAGACCGAGCAGTACACCGCCGGCACCTACCGCGAGCAGATCCTGCACGCCATGAAGCACCGCGGGGACATCGACGCCATCCTCGACCAGTACCGGACGAAGAAGGCCCCGAAGAAGCAGTCCCAGAAGCCCGTCGACGAGGCCGAGCTGGAGGCCGAGGAGGGCTCCGGCGCCGCCGCCGAGGACGACGGCTCCAGCGGCACCTCCGGCTACTTCCCGTACAAGCCCTACTGCGGCCAGTGCGAGAAGGACCTCACCACCGTCACCTCGTACGACGACGACACCACCGAGCTCGCCTACACCTGCACGAACTGCGGCTTCGCCGAGACCGTCAAGCTCAGCGAGTTCAACCGCGGCAAGCTGGTCTGGAAGGTCGACTGGCCCATGCGCTGGGCCTACGAGGGCGTCATCTTCGAGCCCTCCGGCGTCGACCACTCCTCGCCCGGCTCGTCCTTCCAGGTCGGCGGCCAGATCGTCGGCATCTTCGACGGCGTCCAGCCCATCGGCCCCATGTACGCCTTCGTCGGCATCAGCGGCATGGCCAAGATGTCCTCCTCCCGCGGCGGCGTGCCCACCGCGGCCGACGCCCTGAAGATCATGGAGCCGCAGCTCCTGCGCTGGCTCTACGCCCGCCGCCGGCCCAACCAGTCCTTCAAGATCGCCTTCGACCAGGAGATCCAGCGGCTCTACGACGAGTGGGACAAGCTGGAGGCCAAGGTCGCCGACGGCACCGTCCTGCCCGCCGACGCCGCCGCGCACTCCCGCGCCGCCCGCACCGCCGCCGGCGAGCTGCCGCGCACCCCGCGCCCGCTCCCGTACCGCACCCTCGCCTCGGTCATGGACATCACCGCCGGCCACGACGAGCAGACCCTGCGGATCCTCACCGAACTCGACCCCGAGAACCCGGTGACCTCGCTGGACGAGGTCCGGCCCCGCCTCGACCGCGCCGAGAACTGGATCACCAACCAGGTCCCGGCCGACCAGCGCACCATCGTCCGCGACGAGCCCGACACCGAACTCCTCGGCTCCCTCGACGACGAAGGCCGCGAGTCGCTCCGCCTCCTCCTCGACGGCCTCGACACCCACTGGTCGCTCGACGGGCTCACCACCCTCGTCTACGGCGTCCCGAAGATCATGGCCGGCCTCGACCCCGAGGCCAAGCCGACCCCCGAACTGAAGCTCGCCCAGCGCGCCTTCTTCGCCCTGCTCTACAAGCTCCTCGTCAGCCGCGAGACCGGCCCCCGCCTGCCCACGCTGCTGCTCGCGGTGGGCGCGGACCGGGTGCGCAAGCTGCTCGCCGCGTAGCAACCGGAGGCTCCAGGCCGGGCCACACGCCGACGGACGGAGTCCGGCGCAGCCGACCGAAGCCCGGGAGGCCCCCCTGGGGCCGAGCGGTGCGAGAGCGGCGTGGGGGGAGGGGTCCGGCCCCCGCCTGCCCACGCTGCTGCTCGCGGTGGGCGCGGACCGCGTGCGCAAGCTGCTCGCCGTCTGAGCCGGTGAGCTGAGCACGGGAAAGGGCCGCCGCCCCGGGAGACCGGGGCGGCGGCCCTTTTCACGCACCTCGTTACGGGGTGTCCACGTCGGCCCTCGCCTGCTGGACCCGCTCCTGCGCGGCCGGCACCGCCTGCCGCAGCAGATCGATGTCGGACGCCGGGAACTCCGGAAGGCCGTACTGCTCGGCCACCAGCCGCGCCAGCTCGGCCTCGGCCGGGAACCGCTCGTGCTCAAGCACGTACGAACCCATGACCTTGTAGACGACGTCCTCGAACTCGTTCGCCTGGGGCTCCGGCTGCTCCACGTACTCCGGGTACTCCACGAACTCCTCCGGACCCGCCGGAGGAACGTCCTCCGGCCCCTGCGGCACCGGGACCGGCATGGGCTCCAGGCCCTCCACGATCTGCGGGTTGTAGTTGCCCTCGTACGACTCCGGGGAGACCTGCGAGGCATCGAACCAGTGGCTCTCATGGTTCACCGGCCCCGCCGGCCCCACCGGGACCGCGACCGGAGCGGGGACCTGCGCCTGGTCCGGAACCTGCGCCTGCTCCTGCGCCGGAACCTGCGCCGGAACCTGCGCCTGCGCCGGAACCTGCGCCTGCGCCGGGAGCGCCGCCGGCTGGCCCTGCGGGAGCGCGGCCGGCTGAGACGGGGACGACGGCTGGACCGGAAGCGCGGACTCCGCAGGCAGGACCGCCGGATCGATGCCCGCCGCCGCCAGACCCGCCGACGCCGTCTCCGCCAGCGGCACCCCGTACCGCGCGAGCCGCAGCGGCATCAGCGCCTCCACCGGAGCCTTCCGCCGCCACATGCGCCCATAACGGGCCTGGAGCCGCGCCTGATAGACCAGCCGCTCCTGCTCCAGCTTGATCACCTGCTCGTACGAGCGCAGCTCCCACAGCTTCATCCGACGCCACAACCGGAACGTCGGCACCGGCGACAGCAGCCAGCGGGTCAGCCGGACACCCTCCATGTGCTTGTCGGCCGTGATGTCCGCGATCCGGCCCACCGCGTGCCGCGCGGCCTCCACCGCCACCACGAACAGCACCGGGATCACCGCGTGCATCCCCACACCCAGCGGATCCGGCCAGGCCGCCGCACCGTTGAAGGCGATCGTCGCGGCCGTCAGCACCCAGGCCGTCTGACGCAGCAGCGGGAACGGGATCCGCAGCCACGTCAGCAGCAGATCCAGCGCGAGCAGCACACAGATGCCCGCGTCGATGCCGATCGGGAAGAAGTACGAGAAGGTGCCGAAGCCCTTCGTCAGAGCGAGCTCGCGCACGGCGGCGTACGAACCCGCGAAACCGATCCCCGCGATGATCAGCGCACCGCCGATGACGAGGCCGATGAGTATTCGGTGCGTGCGATTCAGCTCCATCGCGGCCACCCGCGATCCCCTCCCGTCATTCGACATCCGGCGCGCACAGAGTGGCACATGTGCGCGAAGCCCGGCCCTCGGGGGAGGGACGGGCTCCGCATGAATATGCCACTCTGTGCTGGTTCGTGACTACTTGTTGGCCGCCGCGACCGCCGCGACAGCCTCCTTGGCCGCCGTCACCGCACCGGCCGTCACCGTCTTCTCCGACGGAGTCTCGGCACCCGCGTAACCGGCACCGTTGTACGACAGCAGGACCAGCACGTTCCCCGTACGCGCCACGATCGACGTGTACACGAAATCCTCGTCCGTCTTGCGCAGCTGGTACGTGACCGCGCTCGCCTCGTCACCGATGCCCGGCGCCGGCACCGTCCGCAGCTTCTTCGCGCCCGGCGTCTCCTGGACCTTCGCCAGCTCCTTCGCCAGGTTCTCCTGCGCACGCTCCTGGCCGCTGCCGAGCGACGCGTCCGACTCGTACCGGTAGAAGGACACATCCAGCCAGCGGTACTGCGAACCCTTCACGCCCTTGTCCTCAAGGCCGTTCCACGAGCAGCCGCCACGGCTCGCCAGATCACTGGACGCGGCCGGCGTGCCGTTCTTCGTCTTCGCCTTCGGCACCAGCGACGCCGTCGTCTTCGTCGAGATCGCCTTGCAGACCTCCGGCAGCTTCGCGAACTTCGCCGGCTCGACCGTCTTCGTCGACTGCGACGGCGAAGGCGTCACGGACGCCGACGCGGACGCGTTGCCCTGCCCCTGCCCCTGCCCCTGCCCCTCCGCCTTCCCGGAATCACCGGAATCCGAGGAGCAGCCCGCGGCGACGAGCATCACCGGGACGGCGGCGCAGGCGAGTATGCGGGTGAGTCGCGTTCGCGGAGCTGATCGCTGCATGGTTCCTTCAGTCGCTTGTCGGCCACAGGTACGGCGACACGTTACGTGGTCGCTGCCCGCTCACGGAGCGGATGCGAACCGCTACTCCTCCAGCCGCTCGGCGAGCTGCCGGGCCAGATTCCGGGCCTTTTCCTGCAGTTCCGCGCTGTCCGGCACCTCGACGGAACCCGAGGTCTGCTCCCGGTAGGACACCGTCACGATCACGTTCGATGTGCGGAACACCACGCTCACGGCACGCTGATGGCTGTTCGCGCCGACCGTGCTGAGCACGTCGTCGACGTACGCGACGTCCCCGAGGCCGTCGAGGACACGGGGCTCCAGACCGGACGGGTCGGCACCGGGAGCGCCCGAGGAGGCGGAGGAGGTGGGGGAGAGGGGGGCGACGGAGGAAGAGGCGGAGGAGGTGGGGGCGGCGCCGGTCGTCGCGGGCTTGCCCGGCGGGGTGGTGGCCGCGGCCGGCTTGCCCGAGGCGGAGGCGGAGGCGGTGCCCGCGGGCGTTCCCGCGGGCGTTCCCCCGGGTGTTCCCGTCGGAGTGGGCGAGGCGGTGGGAGGCAGCGGGATGCCCGCCGCGAGCTGCTTGCGGGCGTACACCTCCTGCGCCCGGTCGTCGTCACTGACCGCCGCGTCGTACGACACCACCCGCTCGATGTCGAGGGACAGCCGGTGCGAGGTGTCCGGCGTGTCGGCCTTCCACGTGCAGCCGACACGCCGGTCGGTGTCGTACGTGACGGCCGCGACGCCCCGGTACGCCTTGTCGCGCTCGGCGTCGGGCAGCGCGGCGGCGCCCGGGAGCAGGTCCTTGAGCGTGGCCTGCGGGACGGCGCCGCAGGGCTCGAAGAGGGTGCGGTAGCGGCCGGGGCGCGCGACGGGGTCGGCGGCCTGGCCGACCTTGGCGTCGACGGCGACGTCGCCGGCCGGCGCGCCGGCGGAGCAGGCGGTGAGGCCGGCCCCCAGGCCCAGGCCGAGTGCGAGGGCGACGGCGGTGCGCGCCGTGGACCCGGCGCGGCCGGGTGCGTACCTCTTTCGCTGCACGGTCCCAGACTCCCTTCGCCCGAAGTCATTCCCGAAAACTGTTTGCCGCGTGAACCCGGCCGATGGACACAATGTCTATCGCACACGCAGCCGTTGATGCCGGTCCCCTGTCACCTGTACGGGCTTTGGCTCCGGTTTTTGCGTTATCAGTCTTTTCGGGGGAATCGAGGAAGTATGTCGTACGTAGAGGTACCGGGCGCGAAAGTACCGATCAGGATGTGGGCCGACCCCGCCTCGGTCGAGGGCGGCGCCATGCAGCAGCTGCAGAACGTGGCGACGCTGCCGTGGATCAAGGGCCTCGCCGTGATGCCGGACGTGCACTACGGCAAGGGCGCGACCGTCGGTTCGGTGATCGCGATGCAGGGTGCGGTCTGTCCGGCGGCGGTCGGTGTCGACATCGGCTGCGGGATGTCCGCCGTCAAGACCTCCCTCACCGCGAACGACCTTCCGGGCGACCTCTCCCGCCTCCGCTCGAAGATCGAGCAGGCGATCCCGGTGGGCCGGGGGATGCATAGGGAGATGGTGGACGCGGGGCGGCTGTATCAGTTCCCGACGGCGGGGTTCGGGGACCTGTGGTCGCGGTTCGACACGGTTGCTGATCCGGTGAAGTTCCGCCGGGAGCGGGCCGAGAAGCAGATGGGAACGCTCGGGTCGGGTAATCACTACTGCGAAGTTTGCATCGATGGCCAAGGGTCGGTCTGGCTGATGCTGCACTCCGGGTCCCGGAACATCGGCAAGGAGCTCGCCGAGTACCACATCGGCGAGGCGCAGAAGTTGCCCCACAACCAAGGTCTGGTCGACCGAGACCTAGCTGTGTTCGTTGCGGACACTCCGCAGATGGCGGCGTACCGGAACGACCTGTTCTGGGCGCAGGAGTACGCGAAGTACAACCGGGCGATCATGATGGCGCTCTTCCAGGAGGTGATCCGCCGGGAGTTCCGGAAAGCGAAGGTGACCTTCGAGCCGGTGATCTCCTGCCACCACAACTACGTGGCGGAGGAGCGGTACGAGGGCATGGACCTCCTGGTCACCCGCAAGGGCGCGATCCGCGCTGGATCCGGGGAGTTCGGGATCATTCCGGGTTCGATGGGCACCAGCTCGTACATCGTGAAGGGGCTCGGCAGCGAGGCCGCGTTCAATTCGGCCTCGCACGGCGCAGGCCGGCGGATGAGCCGGAGCGCGGCGAAGCGGCGATTCACGATTCGGGACTTGGAGGAGCAGACGCGGGGCGTGGAGTGCCGGAAGGACGCCGGCGTGCTGGACGAGATCCCTGGCGCCTACAAGCCGATCGAGCAGGTCATGGAGCAGCAGCGGGACCTGGTCGAGGTGGTCGCCAAGCTCAAGCAGGTCGTGAACGTGAAGGGCTGACGCCCGAGAATGGCTCCCGGCACGACGTGCCGGGAGCCATTCGGCGTGCCCTAGTAGCCGCGTGGATTCGGCCCGATGCCGTTGATCAAGCGCCAACGCCGCACCTGGCAGCTGCTCTGGGACCGGCCCAGTTCTGCGGCCGCCTGAGCTGGCGTGGGCGCCGCGAGCAGGGTGCGGTCTTCCTCGGCGGTCCAGGGTTTCCGCGGGGGGCGGATCTTCATTCCGGCCGGACGCACCCAATCGGCGAGTGAGGCGGCGGCGCTCTTCTTGCGCTCCAGGGCGAGGCAGCCCGGGTAGTAAAGGTGCGCGGCCAACTGCACGGCCGCCTCCTTCGTGTACAGGACGTTGTAGATCCCGTCACGAGCGTTCCGCTTGATCCGGCGCTCGGCGCCGGTGACCTTCTTCGTGTAGTGGCACAGGTACGCGCCGATCGCGGTGCTGGCGGTGGTGAGGGAGACGAACGGGAGACCTTGGCCGGTGTAGCCGACCGAGCCGTCCGCGTCGATCACGCCACGCAGGTAGTCACGGCGCGAGAAGGGCACCCGGGGTGGCGTGATCTTCTTGGACTTCTTGCCGTACGGCAGGCCGAGCTGGTTCAGGATGGTGCGTGCCTCCAGCGCGGACAGGGACCAGGTGGCCGAGTGGTGGCTCGTCGAGAAGTTCGTGGCCCGGGTGCGTTCCCTGATGCTGCTGTTGTACGGGGTCAGTCGCTGGAACTCGCGGAGGATGCCGATGTCCCGCACGTTGAGTTCGACGGTCAGCCGCCCGCGGTTACGCGTCTGTTCGCTGAGGTGCCCGTCGGCCTGCAGGAAGCCGAACATGTAGGCGTATTCGGGGCTCTTGAGGTCCATGAAGGACGGCGCGGCGGGCGTGAGGGCGCTGATGTCGAACAGTGCGGGCGCGCTAGGGTCCTGTTCAGCCATGGGAAGTTGCACCTTCCTGCTGGTGAGGCCCTCGGCTGGGACTGCAATCCCTGCCGAGGGCCGTTTCTGTATGGAGTTGTTTTCGACGGTAGAGCGGGTCTTCGAGTGTGGTGTGGGTGATCGAGGGGATTCACCCGGACGTGTCAGAGCTCGCGGTGGACCTTGGTGTTGGAGGCCTGGGCGCGGGGGCGGACGACGAGGAGGTCGATGTTGACGTGCGGGGGGCGGGTGCAGGCCCAGGTGATGGTGTCGGCGACGTCGTCGGCGGTGAGGGGTTCGGCGACGCCGGCGTAGACCTTGGCGGCCTTGGTGGTGTCGCCGCGGAAGCGGGTGGTGGCGAATTCGTCGGTCTTGACCATGCCGGGGGCGATCTCGATGACGCGGACGGGGGTGCCGACGATCTCCAGGCGGAGGGTTTCGGCGAGGACGCGGGCGCCGTTCTTGGCGGCGACGTAGCCGGCGCCGCCTTCGTAGGTGGAGTGGCCGGCGGTGGAGGAGAGGACGACCACGGTGCCGTCGCCGCTGGCGGTGAGGGCGGGGAGCAGGGCCTGGGTCATGTGGAGGGTGCCGAGGACGTTGACCTCGTACATGCGGCGCCAGTCCTCGGGGTCGCCGGTGGCGACGGGGTCGGCGCCGAGGGCGCCGCCGGCGTTGTTGACGAGGACGGCGAGGGTGCGGAAGGCGGTGGCGAACTCGTCGACGGCGGCGCGGTCGGTGACGTCGAGGGCGTAGGCGGTGGCCTGGTGGCCGGCGTCGTTGATCTCGGCGGCGAGGGCTTCGATGCGGTCCTTGCGGCGGGCGGTGAGGACGACGCGGTAGCCGGCGGCGGCCAGTTGCCGGGCGGTGGCGGCGCCGATTCCGCTGCTCGCTCCGGTGATGACGGCGATGGGGGTGCCGGCGGCAGTCATGACGTGCTCCTCGCGCGTGTGGTCGATTGCGGGTCGATCGCCCGGTCAGGATAGGCGGGCGGGGTCAGCGGCCTCGGGGGGCGTACATGATCACGGCCATGCCGGCGAGGCAGATGAGGGCGCCGGTGACGTCCCAGCGGTCGGGGCGGTAGCCGTCGGCGGCCATGCCCCAGGCGAGGGAGCCGGCGACGAAGACTCCGCCGTAGGCGGCGAGGACGCGGCCGAATTCGGCGTCGGGCTGGAGGGTGGCGACGAAGCCGTAGACGCCGAGGGCGATGACTCCCGCGCCGATCCAGATCCAGCCCCGGTGTTCCCGGACGCCTTGCCAGACGAGCCAGGCGCCGCCGATCTCGAAGAGGGCGGCGAGGGCGAACAGGGCGGTGGAGCGGGCGATCAGCATGGGGGCAGGGTGCCATGGGACACGCTGGGTTGATGGCTTGTCATGATGTGTGATTATTCGTGGGTATTTTTGGTCTATGCGTCGATTGTGGATGGGTGTGCTGGGGGCCGTTCTCGCGGCCGCGGTGGTGATGGGGTCCGGCGGGAGTGCCGGGGCTGCGGGGTCGGGGGCCGTGGGTGAGGCGGATCTGTCCCATCACGGGCAGGTCTCCCTCTGGGACGGGAGGGTCGGTGTCTGGTTGGTCAGTCAGAACCGCGGGCCCGCCGACATCCCCCAGGCGACGGTCCGGCTCGCCTTCTCCGAGCCGATGGCGGGCGGCCAGGAGCTGCCGCCGGCCTGCTTGTGGAGCAGTGACCGGGTGGTGTCCTGCCGGACGGGCGCGCTCCGGGCCGCGGGGGGTGCCGGTGAGCTGGCGCTCGATCTGCGGACCGCGGGCTTTCCGGACGAGATGACGGTCGAGGTCACCACGGCCTGGCGGGACGGGGTCGCCGACCGGAATCCGGGGAACGACCGGCACCGTGTGCTGGTGCTCGCCACCGGGGATCCTTACGTCTTCTGAGTCCGTCGGCCGTCCGGTCGTCAGCGGCTCGTCCAGTGGACGTAGCCGTCGGGGCGGACCAGGACCGTCGTGCTCTTCGCGGGGTCCTGCCAGGTGGCCCGGACCAGGTGTCTCGGGGTGACGGGGGCGGTCGCCGGTGGTGCGGGGGTCGCTCCTCGCGGGGCGATCAGGACGAACTCGCCCTGGCGGAGCAGTTCGTGGAGCCGGCCTTCGCGCAGGTGGACGTCGGGTGCGCGGCGGCCCGAGAGGCGGCCGGCGCCCGGTGCGGGGGCGTAGGCGATGCCGATGCCGCTGAGCATGCCCATGGCGCGGGCCGAGGCGGGCGGGACCGCGTTCAGGAAGCGGGCGGCGAGGGTGCGGGCGGCGCGGGTGAGCGGGGTGTGGGCCATCGCGAGGCGGACGAGGGCTCCGCTGCTGCGGAGCACCATGGTGCCGACGGGGTGGCGCTCGGACTGGTAGCTGTCGAGGAGGGCCTCGGGGTCGGGTGCCTCGCCGCGGAGTGCGGCGGTGAGCTTCCAGGAGAGGTTGGCGGCGTCCTGGAGGCCGGTGTTCATGCCCTGGCCGCCGGCGGGGGAGTGGACGTGGGCGGCGTCTCCGGCGAGGAAGACGCGGCCGACGCGGTAGGCGGGGGCTTGGCGCTCGTCGCTGTGGAAGCGGGAGATCCAGCGGGCGTCGTGCATGCCGTGGTCGGTGCCGAGGGCCTTGCGGGTGATCTCGCGGACCTCGTCGAGGTCGACGGGTGCGCTGTCGGGGACCTGGCGGGTGCGGGTCCAGCCCATGACCCGGTACCAGCCGTCGCCGAAGGGGGCGAGGAAGGCGAAGGTGTCCCCGGAGCCGTTGACGCTGAAGACGTCGGCGGGTTCCTCGGTGAGGCGTACGTCGGCGAGGACGATGGAGCGGATCACGGAGCGGCCGGGGAAGGGGAGGCCGAGGGCGGTGCGCACGGAGCTGCGGTGGCCGTCCGTGCCGACCAGGTGGCGGGCGCGGAGGGTGAGCGGGGTGCCGTCGGGGTCGGTGAGCTCCGCGGTGACGGTGTCGGCGTCCTGGCGCAGTCCGCGCAGCTCCGTGCCGTACCGGAAGGTGACGCCGGCGGTGGCCGCGCGGTGCTCCAGGAGGCGCTCGACCTCGTACTGCGGGGTGACGAGCAGGTGGTTGAAGCGGGTGGGCAGGCGGGTCAGGTCGAGGTCGAGGCGGCCGAAGAGGCGTGCCGTGGTCAGGGTGGTGCCGGTGGTGAGGAGCTCGTCCGCGAGGCCGCGGGCGTCGAGCTGCTCCAGGGTGCGGGCGTGGACGCCGAAGGCCCGGGTCATGTTGGAGAGGCCCTGGGGGCGGCGCTCGACGAGGGTGACGTCGATGCCGGCGGCGGCGAGGTCGCCGGCGAGGAGGAGGCCGGTGGGGCCCGCGCCGATGACGAGCACGTCGGTGTGCGTGTGTGTGGTGTTCGTGCTTTCCACGTTCGTGTTCGTGGTGCTCATGGCTGCCTCCTGGGTGCCCACGATCGTTTGCCAACAGGTGTTGGTCAACGCTTGTTGGCAACGTTAGGGCGCTTCGGATGGTGTGTCAACGCTTGTTGGCCTACAGTTGTTGGTATGACGACCGTCCGCCGTTCCGACGCCACCAGAGCCGCCATCCTGGAGGCCGCCCGCGAGCGCTTCGCCTCCGACGGGTACGAGCGCGCCACCATCCGCGCCATCGCCCGCGACGCCGGGATCGACCCGTCGATGGTGATGCGCTACTACGGCAACAAGGAGGGACTGTTCGCCGCCGCCTCCGACATCGAGATCGGCCTGCCCGAGCTGGGGGCCCTGCCCGCCCGCCACATCGGGGCCGTCCTGGTCACGCACTTCCTGGAGCGCTGGGAGCGCGACGAGGTCCTCACCGCGATGCTGCGGGTGGGCGTCACCAACGAGGCCGGGGCCGCGCGCATGCAGGAGGTCTTCGCCCAGCAGCTCGGGCCGGTCGCCCGGGGCGTCTGCCCCGACCCCGAGGACGCCCCGCGCCGGGCGGCGCTCGTCGCGTCCCAGATCCTCGGCATGGCGCTCGCCCGCTACGTGCTGCGCCTGCCGCCGGCCATCGCGATGTCCGCCGAGGAGGTCGTGGCCTGGCTGGGGCCCACCGTGCAGCGCTATCTGACCGCCGAGGCGCCCTGAGGGCGCGGGGCCGTCCGCCCGTGCCCCCGCGTGTCCCCGCGCTCCCCCGTGGCCTCGTGGCCCGTGACCCCGCGGTGTCTGGGTCGTACAATCTCTGCATGACGCAGAAGAGTTCCGGTCGGCGCGAGGCGCTCATGGCCGAGCTGTACGGGGAGGCCCGCCGCTACATGGCCGCCTACGCCCTGTTCAACCAGGCCGTCGCCGACCACCTGGGACTCCACCCGACCGACGTCCAGTGCCTGAACCTGCTCAGCCTGGAGGAGGGCCCGGTGACCACCGGGCGGGTCGCCGAGCTGACCGGGCTCACCACCGGCTCCGCGACCCGGCTCGTCGACCGGCTCGAACGCGCCGGCTACGTGACCCGCGAGCGCTCCACCGAGGACCGGCGCCGGGTCCTCGTGGCGCCCGTCCCCGCGCGGATGGCCGAGCTCGGCGAGCTCTGGCGGAAGCTGAACGACACCTGGGGCACGATGTTCGACGCCTACAGCGACGCCGAGGTCTCCCTGCTCATCGCCCACATGCGGCGGACCGTCGAGGTCAGTGCGGTGCAGGTCGAGCGGCTGCGGGGCGGCGACCTCGGCTGACCGCGCGCGGGCCAGGGGATCTCAGCGCGCCGTCGCCCCGCCGAACTCCCGTACCGCGTCCGACACGATCGCCTCCAGGCGGGAATGGTGGGCGCCGCGCCAGTAGACCCGGCCGCACTCCACGCACTGCGCGAACACGTCGTACGTCTTCTCCGTGCCCTGCTCCAGCTGCTCGCGCACCGCGTCCTTGTCGGCCTCGCTCAGCTCCCCGTTGCACGCCGTGCAGCGGGTCCAGGGCGCGAGCGGCGGCGCGAACCTCTCCAGCACGTCGCGGAGCTGGTCGTCCGGCCGGTCGCTGTAGACGTAGGCGCCCGCCCACAGCTCACGGCGGCGCAGCAGGCCGCGGTCCCGCGAGAGCATCACGCGCCGCTCGCGCGCGGAGAGCGCGGCGAGGGCGGGGTCGCCGATGTCCTCGCTCTCGTACGCCGCGTCCACGCCCAGCAGCCGCAGGCGCCGGGCCAGCGTGCCGAGGTGCACGTCGAGCAGGAAACGGAGCGGCGCGCCGCCCGGGACCCGCTGCGGGCGGACGACGTCCTCCACCTCGACGGTCTCGCCCGCGCCCGGGACGTGCGAGGCGTCCACCTGCCGTCCGTCGACCAGGAGCCGTCCGGCCTCCGTGAGGGGCACGCCCAGTGACTCCACGACGTGGCCGAGGGACGAGGTGCCGTCGGTGGTGAGGGGGGTGCGGGCTGCGCGGCGCTCCGGTGAGACGAAGAGGTGCAGGCCGGGGGCGAAGCTGATGTGGATCTCCGGTCCGTTCACGGGGACAGGATGGCATCGGGGTCTGGTGCGGGGCCAGAGAATTCGGCCCTGGGCGGGGCGGGGCCTTTGGTTTCGGCGCCTGGGCCCGCACCACGAGTGCGCCGCCGCCACGGGTGCGGGTCAGGGCCCGCACCACGAGTGCGCCGCTGCCACGGGTGCGGGTCAGGGCCCGGAAGTCTCTGGCGCCGGCAAGGGCGCCGTTCCGTTGTGCCCACCCGTCCCGCCCCGGCGGAACGATTGCCCACAACGGGCGGAACGATTGCCCACAACGGCGGGGGAGGTACCGTCCCAGCATGAAGATCATCGACCTTGAGCCCGGTGACCCCCGGCTGGAGAGTGACCTCCTGCCCGTGCTCTGTGAGCTTCGGCCGCATCTCACCCCGGAGCTCTTCCGTGAGGTGTACGAGGCCGGGCACGCGCAGGGGCTGCGGTTCAGTGCTGCTTATGCGGATGGTGGACGCTGTGTCGGTGTCGCCGGGTGGCGGGTCGTCGTCAACACCAGTTCCCTGCGCGAGCTCTACATCGACGACCTGGTGACCGCCGACGCCGACCGCTCGACCGGCGTCGGGCACGCGCTCATCGCCCACCTGGAGGGGCACGCTCGCGCGGCGGGCTGCCGGGAGCTCGATCTCGATTCCGGGACCCACCGGACCGGTGCGCACCGGTTCTATCTGAGGGAGCGGTTCGACATCACGGCGTTTCACTTCACGCGGGTGCTCGGCGACTAGCGGAGGGCGATCCTCCAGTCGTTGCAGCGCATGGGGCGGCCCGGCGGGTACTCGAAGTCGCGCTCGCCGAGGAGCTCGAAGCCGGCTTTGCGGCAGACCGCGTTCGACGCGGCGTTGTCCGTGGAGGGGAAGGCGTGCAGGTGGCGGTGCGGTCCTGCGGCCCGGGCCTCGGTGATCACCGCGCGTGTGGCGGAGGTGGCGAGGCCGCGGCCCTGGAAGGCGGGCAGGATCGACCAGCCCGTCTCGTACACCGGCTCGCCGTCCCAGGTCTGGGCCCAGAAGCCGATGCTGCCCACGACGGCCTTCTCCGGCGGCAGCACGATGCGGAACATGCGCCCCGCGCCCGTGTCGTCGGAGCTCAGGTCCACGTACCGTCGGTGGCGCCGGACGAGCTGCTCCTCGGTCTCCGGGCCGCCGAGGTGGCCCATCAACTCCGGCGCGTTCAGGGCGTGGAGCAGGCCCGCGTCCTCCTCGGACCAGGGTTCGAGGAGGACCTGTGGCGTGGTGTCGGTCATGTTCGTACGGTAGGTCAGGGCGCTGACACCGCGCGGGCGTACGCGGTCGGCGGGAGTCCGATCGTCGCCGTGAAGTCCCGTACGAGATGGGCCTGGTCGCTGTAGCCCAGCTCGGCGGCGAGTACGGACCAGTCGGGGGCGCCCGCCGCCTCGGCGCGTTCCAGGGCCTCGTGGATCCGGTAGCGCAGGATCACCCACTTCGGGCCGACGCCGACATGGCCGGCGAACAGGCGCTGGAGCGAGCGCGGCGACAGGCCGCTCGCGGCGGCGAGCCGGGACACCTTGCGGACCGTGCGGTCCGAGCGGATCAGCTCCACCAGCTCCATGGCCTGCTCGGCGGCCGGGTCGACGGCCGGGCCGTGGGCCAGGAGGAAGGCGTCGAGCGCCGCCACGCGCGCGTGGTCGCCGTCGGGGGACAGGACGGCGGTCAGGGCGCTCTCGCCGCCGGATTCCGGGAACACCTCGCCCAGCGGCACCCGGCGGCCCGTCCAGTCCGACACCGGCCACGCGGGCGCGAAGGGGCGGAAGCCGCCGGGGCGGAACTGCACCCCGCAGACCCGGCCCGTGTCCGTCAGCCTCTGCGTGAACAGGCCGAGCCCGACCCCTGCCACCTCGGCCCACGGGGCGCCCTGTGCTCCGTACCGCTGGAAGACGACGTTCACCGACGGGTGCGGGACGACACGGCTCGCGTACGGCTCCGGCAGCTCCCAGTCCATCAGCCAGTAGTGCTCCAGGTACGGCCGCAGTTCCGGCGCCGGGCTGTGCCGGCGGAAACGGACGCGGGCGAGCAGTTCGGCGGGGTCGACGATGCCCCGGGTGTCCCGGCGGGGCAGGGGCGTGGATGCGGGCATGGCCCGGATGTTAGGCGGTGCGGTCAGCGCAGGCGGCCCGTCGGGTCCTGGGTGAGCCGGGAGACGACCTGGCCGAAGGCGTGCTCCTCGGCGGGCGTCAGGGGCACCGACTCCTGCGGGTGCCAGACCCGCTCGAGCGGGGGGTCCTCCGGCGCGCCGCGGGCGCGGGCACGGGTGCGGAGGCTCAGCGTCAGCCACGCCACCGTCGAGACGGCGAGCAGGCCGAAGAGCGTGATCACGCGGGGGTCCGAGAACTGGCCGGGCAAGGACATGGCTCACTCCAGGGCGCGAGGGCCGCCCGTCCCCGGCGCGCCCGGGCAGGTGGTGCGCGCGTGCGCGACGGCAAGGGCCGCTTTCTGCTGCTTCCTCCCGATTCGTTCAGTTAACACCACCCCGGGGGGATTTCGGCAGGGGGGATCTGGGCCGAAGTCCTGGCCCGGGTGCCGCCCGGGAGGCCCTCTTGTGCGGGGCGGGGAAGCGTTCCAAGGTGACGGACGAGGGAGATTCCGGCCGGGGAGGGAGCAGCCTTATGTCCGGAACGCAGGCATGGGGATTCACGGACGACAGGGGTACGGAGCTGGGGGCGGCCCACGTGCCGCTGCGGGTGGTCGCGTACGTGCGGGCGGGCGCGGCGCTGCTCGACCTGGGGGTGACACCGGCCGGCGTCTACGGCTCCGGGCACGACGGCCAGGCGCTCGACCCCGCCAAGGCGGGCGGTCTCGGGGCGGCCGGGGTGCCGTACCTGGGGCCGGGCCGGGCCCTGGACGAGGCGGCCCTGCGGGAGCTGCGCCCGGACGTGATCGTCGACGTGACCTACGACGGCAAGAGCCCGTACGCGCTGGACGAGGCGGTCGCCGAGCGGCTCGGCGTCCCGCTCGTCGCGCTCTCCGTGGGGAACGAACTCACGCTTCCCGCCATCCTCGGCCGCTTCGCCGCCTTGGCCGCGAGCCTCGGCGCGGAGCCGGCGCGGGCGGCCTCCGACGCGGGGCCTGTGCGCCCGGACTCCGCCGCCGAGCCGGCCGACGCGGGGCCTGTGCGCCCGGACTCCGTCGCCGAGCCTTCCGTCGCCGAGCCGGCGCGCCCGGACTCCGTCGCCGAGCCGGCCGCCGTCACGCCGGCGCGTATGCCTTCGGGCGCCGACTTCGCCCGCGACGACCTGGCCGCCGCCGAGGCCGCGCTCCGGGACGTCGCCGGGCGGTCCGGGCTCGCTGTGCTCGCGCTTTCCGGGGCGGGGCCCGGGCAGGTGCATCTGGCGCGGCCGCAGGCCTGGCCCGAGTTGGCGCATCTGGCCGGGCTGGGGGTCCGGTTGATCGATCCGGGGCCGGGGCCCGGGGCCAATTGGCTCACGGGGGACTGGGCCGGGGCGGTCGGGCTCCGTCCCGGGCTCGTCCTGTTCGACGAGCGGGAGCACGCGACCCTGCCGTACGAGCTGCCCTCCGGTGTCCGGCTGACCCCCTGGAACCCGGAGACCCCGCCCAGTGCCGCCGCGTACGCCCGCTTCTTCCGTGTGCTGGCCGAGGCCCTGGCCGCATAGGTCCTAGTTCAGGCAGGTGCGGAGGGAATCCGCGAACTCCTCCGCGCGGGCCAGCTGGGCCCGGAGTTCGGCGACCCGCTCCGCCGCGGCGGTCTCGTAGCGGCGGACGCGGGCGACGAGGGCGGCGCGCTCGTCGGGGTCGAGGGCGGTGTCCGTGTCCGGGCGGTCGGCGGACAGCCGGTCGACGGCGGTGAGGAGTTCGCGGGTCTCGTCGAGGGTGAAGCCGAGGGGCTTCATGCGGCGGACCACCATCAGCCGGGACACGTCCGCGTCCGTGTAGAGGGGGAAGCCGCCGGGCGAGGCCGCGGAGGGGACGACCAGGCCGTTGTCCTCGTACTGGCGGATGGTCCGCAGGGGCAGTTCGGTGCGTGCGGCGACCTCGCCGATCTGCATGGGCCGACCGGTCATGCGTACTGCGCTCACGCGTCTGGTCCTTCCTCGTACGGGGGCTCCCCGGGGCGTACGGGCCCCCTCAGGGCGCGGCTCCCGGGCATTACATACCATTCGTCCTAACTTCAGCACTTATGAGAGCTGGACATGCGGCGAAACGCCTGCTCGTCGGCCGTCCGTTGGACAGCGGGCGGCTCGGGGAGACCCTGCTGCCCAAGCGGGTCGCCCTGCCGGTCTTCTGCAGCGACCCGCTCTCCTCGGTCGCCTACGCCACCGAGGAGATCCTGATCGTCCTCGCCCTCGGCGGCCTGGCCGTGCTCCATCTGGCCTGGTACGCGGCGGTCGGCATCGTCGTGCTGCTCCTGGTCGTCGTCGCCTCCTACCGGCAGACCTGCTACGCCTACCCGGGCGGCGGCGGGGCCTATGTCGTCTCCGCCGAGAACCTCGGGCAGCGGGCGGCGCTCACCGCCGCCTCCGCGCTGCTCATCGACTACGTGATGACCGTCGCCGTCTCCGTCGTCTCCGGGGTCGCCGCCATCACCTCCGCCGCGCCCGCGCTCGACGGGCACGCCGTGGCCCTGTCGGTGTTCTTCGTCGTGGTCCTCGCCTGGATGAACCTGCGCGGGGTGCGCGAGTCGGGGCGCTGGTTCGCCGTCCCCACGTACGCCTTCATCACCGTGATCTACCTGATGTTCGCCGTGGCCGGCATCCGGATGGCGACCGGTGCGACGATCCGCGCCGAGTCCGCGGGCCTGCCCGTGGACAAGGTCTCCACCTACTCGGGGCTCGCGCTCGTGCTCCTCGCGCTGCGCGCCTTCGCCTCCGGCTGCACCGCGCTGACCGGTGTCGAGGCCGTCAGCAACGGCGTGCCGGCCTTCGAGAAGCCGAAGAGCCGCAACGCGGCCATGACGCTCGCGATCATGGGCGGGCTCTCGGCGACCATGTTCTTCGGGATCACCGTGCTCGCCATGGTCTACGAGGTCCACGTCGCGGAGGACCCCACGGAGCTCGGGCTCGCCCCCGGCACCCCGATGTCCACCGCGCTCGCCCAGATCGGCCGGGCCACCTTCGGCGACTGGCACGTCCTGTTCTACGCGCTCCAGGCCGTCACCGCGGGCGTCCTGGTCCTGGCGGCCAACACCGCCTTCAACGGCTTCCCGATGCTCGCCTCGGTCCTCGGCCGCGACCGGTACGCGCCCCGCCAGCTCGTCCACCGCGGCGACCGGCTCGTCTACTCCAACGGCATCGTCCTCCTCGCGCTCGCCGCCATCACCCTGATCGTGGCCTTCGACGCGCAGCTGACCCGCCTCATCCAGCTGTACATCATCGGCGTCTTCGTCTCCTTCACCCTTTCCCAGGCGGGCATGGTCAAGCATTGGAGGCGAGAACTCGCCACCCCCGCCGGGGCCGCGAACCGGCACAACATCCACCGCCGCCTCGCCATCAACGCCCTCGGCGCCTGCATGACGGCGGTCGTCCTCGTGATCGTCCTCATCACCAAGTTCACCCACGGCGCCTGGCTCGTCGTCATCGCGATGCCGGTGCTCTACGCCGGGATGAAGGCCGTGCGGCAGCACTACGACACCGTCGCCGCCGAGGTCTCCGTCGCCCCCGGGGAGTCGCCCCACACCCTCGCCGAGAACCACGTCCTCGTCCTCGTGTCCTCCGTCAGCGCGCCGAGCCTGCGCGCGCTGTCGTACGCGAAGACCCTGCGGCCCGACTCGCTCACGGCCGTCACCGTCGCCGAGGACCCGGCGGAGGCGGAGGTGCTCCGTGAGGCCTGGGAGGCGCACGGCATCGACGTGCCGCTGCGGGTGCTCAGCTCCCCGTACCGCTCGATCGTCCAGCCCCTCATGCGGCACGTCAGGGACGCGCCCGAGCGGAGGGGGGAGTCGATGATCTCGGTGGTCATCCCCGAGTACGTGGTCGGGCACTGGTGGGAGCAGCCGCTGCACAACCAGATCGCGCTGCGCCTCAAGACCCGTCTGCTCTTCATGAAGAACGTCGTGATCATCGACGTGCCGTACCGGCTCGCCTCCGCGCGCGAGCTGGCCGCCGAGCGGGCGGGGACCCCCTCGACCTGAGGGCTCACACCCGACCCAGGGCCTCACGTCCGATCTGAGGGCTCACACCCGACCCAGGGCCCAGGGCCTCACGGCCAGACCAGGCAGTACGGCTGGTGTCCCGCCTCGTGGAGGCGGACCGAGAAGTCCTGCCATTCGTGGAGGAGCTGGTAGACGTCGAAGGCGTCGCGCGGGCCGCCGCGGTCCGGGACGGTCGACCAGATGAAGGCGGCGGCGCCGACCGACTCCTCGCCGATCCCGCGCAGCGGGTCGACCACGGTCATGGGCAGCTTCACCACCGCGTAGTCGGGGTGCAGCACCACCAGCTCGAGCGGCGGCACCTTGTGCAGGGGCATGCCCTGGATGCCGGTGAGGACCATGGCCGCTATGGTCTCGGGCTTGATCTTGGTGAACATTCCGCCCATGCCGAGCTCGTCCCCGCCGAGCTCCTCGGGGCGCATCGAGATCGGGACCTGGGCGGCGGTCGCGCTGTTGGGCGCGCCGAAGTACTTGTACGTCACCCCCAAGCTCCGGCCCCCGATCGTCGGGGCCGATTCCGCCGCGGGCTCCGGCTTCGGCCGGTGCTCGGAAGCGGTCGGCTCCTCTGATCGCCCGCGCCGGTGCCTTCCCCGCCGGGCAGACTCCGGACCCGGGTCACCCGTCCCCTCGCCCGGTCCGCCACCGCGATGCATATCTCCACCCGACTGCTTTTTCTCGGCAACACGACCCCGCCGCGCAACCCGATCATCGTGTCAGTGACCTCCCCCGCGTTCGTACGGTGAAACACCTGTCCGCAAGAACGCCGTGGCCTCTGACACCATGGATTCCGTGAGTCATCCCCATGTCGCCCCAGTTTCGCAGACGCGGAGGGCGAGCGTCCCGGCGTAATACAGAGGATGCTCATCACCGTCCCTCCGTTCCCGATGTCGTGCCCGAAGTCGTTCTCGCAGGTCAGGATCACAGTGCCGTATTCATACGAAGCCCCAGTCTCACAGACGCTTTTCGACCGCGCTTCCCTCGTGACGCCCGGCGGCGTGAACTCACCGGTGCGTGCCTTCCGGGCCGTGGGCGGAACGCCCCGGTTCATGGTGTCCGGTTCCGGTCCGTACCTCACCGACGCCGACGGTCGTGAGTACGTCGACCTCGTCTGCTCGTGGGGACCGATGATTCTCGGCCACGCGCACCCCGAGGTCACCGCCGCCGTGCAGGCCGCCGTGGCCCGCGGCACCTCCTTCGGCACGCCCGGCGAGGGCGAGGTCGCGCTCGGCGAGGAGATCGTCGCGCGGATCGAGCCGGTCGAGCAGGTGCGTCTGGTCTCCTCCGGTACGGAGGCCACGATGTCCGCGATCCGCCTCGCCCGCGGGTTCACCGGGCGCGCGAAGGTCGTCAAGTTCGCGGGCTGCTACCACGGTCACGTGGACGCGCTGCTGGCCGCGGCCGGCTCCGGTCTGGCCACCTTCGGCCTGCCGGACACGCCCGGTGTGACCGGTGCCCAGGCCGGCGACACGATCGTGCTGCCGTACAACGACCTGGACGCGGTGCGGGCGGCGTTCGCCGCGCACCCGGGCGAGATCGCCTGTGTGATCACCGAGGCCTCGCCGGGCAACATGGGCGTCGTCCCGCCGGTGGCGGGCTTCAACCAGGGCCTCGCGGACCTGTGCCGGGAGAACGGCGCGCTGTACATCTCCGACGAGGTCATGACCGGTTTCCGTACGAGCCGGGCCGGCTGGTACGGCGTCGACGGCGTGAAGCCCGACCTGATGACCTTCGGCAAGGTCATGGGCGGCGGCTTCCCCGCGGCCGCGTTCGGCGGCCGCGCGGACGTCATGGGGCACCTGGCCCCGGCGGGCCCGGTCTACCAGGCGGGCACCCTCTCCGGTAACCCGGTCGCGACCGCCGCCGGGCTCGCGCAGCTGCGGCTGCTCGACGAGGCCGCGTACGACAAGGTGAACGCGGTCTCGAAGGAGATCCAGGGCCTGGTCACGGACGCGCTGGCCAAGGAGGGCGTGGCGCACCGGCTGCAGACCGCCTCCAACATGTTCTCGGTGTTCTTCACCGAGGACGAGGTGCGGAACTACGACGACGCGAAGAAGCAGGAGGCGTTCCGCTTCAACGCCTTCTTCCACTCGATGCTGGCCGACGGCGTGTACCTGCCGCCGTCCGCGTTCGAGTCCTGGTTCGTGTCGACCGCGCACGACGAGCGGGCGATCGAGCGGATCGCCGCCGCGCTGCCGGCCGCGGCCCGTGCCGCCGCGGAGGCCACGGCATGAGCGAGAACACCCGTGACCAGGACATCACCGTCGTCCACCTGATGCGGCACGGCGAGGTCCACAACCCCGACGGCGTGCTGTACGGGCGGCGCCCGGGCTACCACCTCTCCGAACTCGGCCGGAAGATGGCGGACCGGGTCGCCGAGCACCTGGCCGACCGGGACATCACGCACGTCGTCGCCTCCCCGCTGGAGCGGGCGCAGGAGACGGCGACGCCGATCGCCAAGGCGCACGGTCTGGACCTGGCCAGCGACGAGCGGCTGATCGAGGCGGCGAACGTCTTCGAGGGCAAGACCTTCGGCGTCGGCGACGGGGCGCTGAAGAAGCCGGCGAACTGGAAGCACCTCACCAACCCGTTCAGGCCGTCCTGGGGCGAGCCGTACGTCGAGCAGGTCGTCCGCATGATGGGCGCGCTCGACGCGGCGAAGGACGCGGCCCGCGGGCACGAGGCGGTCTGCGTCAGCCACCAGCTGCCGATCTGGATCGTCCGCAGCTTCGTGGAGAAGCGGCGGCTGTGGCACGACCCGCGGCGCCGGCAGTGCACGCTGGCCTCGCTGACCTCGTTCACGTACCGCGGGGACAAGATCGTCTCGGTCGGGTACAGCGAGCCGGCCCGGGACCTCGTCCCGGCGCACCTCCTGGCGGGCGCGAAGCCGGTCAAGGGGAAGTCGAAGGCCTTCGGGGCCTGATCGCGAAGCCCCCCACATCCCCTGGACAGGGGGGTGCCGGAGCGCCACAGTTCAGGCGGTCGGATGATGTTCATGTCATCCGGCCGCCTAAAATTTTTGTGCGATTTTCCGGAACCTCCGTGTTCCTCCCGGCATCTCACTCATTGTCGGTTTGGATGACTTTTCAGTCATACGTCAGCGCGAATGGGGATGTCATGCGCGGGATCAGCGGGATCAGTCGAAGGGGGCTGCTCGGGGCGGGCGTTGGGGCGGCCGCGGCGATGGGGCTCGCCGCATGCAATACCGGCGGCCAGGACAAACCGGGACGTTCCGGACCCGGCAAGGGTGGTGACGTCTCGACGGCCCCGGACACGGCCGCCCCGACCAAGGACGACGCCCGGCTCATCGGCGACGGTTCCACCGCCGACACCGGCAAGCAGCCGCACCAGCCCGACGCCCCCGTCCCGCTCGAACCCGGCCAGACCCCGCCCCAGTTCGTGATCTTCTCCTGGGACGGCGCCGGCGAGGTCGGCAACGGCCTCTTCCCGCGCTTCCTCGAACTCGCGAAGAACAACGACGCGGCCATGACCTTCTTCCTCTCCGGGATCTACCTCCTCCCCGAGTCGAAGAAGCACCTCTACCGCCCGCCGAACAACCCCGTCGGCGCCTCCGACATCGGCTACCTCACCGACGGGCACATCAAGGAGACCCTGAAGTACGTCCGGCAGGCCTGGCTCGACGGCCACGAGATCGGCACCCACTTCAACGGGCACTTCTGCGGCGGCTCCGGCTCCGTCGGCAACTGGACCCCCGGCCAGTGGCAGAACGAGATCGACCAGGCGACGAAGTTCGTCACCGAGTGGAAGACCAACAGCGGCTGGACCGACCTCGACCCGCTGCCCTTCGACTACTCCAAGGAGCTCGTCGGCGGCCGCACCCCCTGCCTCCTCGGCCAGGACAACCTGCTCCCCACCGCCAAGCGCCTGGGCTGGCGCTACGACGCCAGCTCGCCCGGCGGCCGCCAGACCTGGCCCGTCAAGCGCCAGGGGATCTGGGACCTGCCGCTCCAGGCCGTGCCCTTCCCCGGGCACTCCTTCGAAGTCCTCTCCATGGACTACAACATGCTCGCCAACCAGTCGAAGAACACGACCAAGGGCATGCCCTCGCGCTATCCGGGCTGGCGCACGCAGGCCGCCGAGGCGTACCTTTCCGGCTTCACGCGCGCGTACGAGTCGAATCGCGCGCCTTTCTTCATCGGCAACCACTTCGAGCAGTGGAACGGCGGCATCTACATGGACGCCGTCGAAGAGGCGCTCAAGGGAATGGCCGGAAAGAAGGACGTGCGGCTCGTCTCCTTCAAGCAGTTCGTGGACTGGCTCGACGTCCAGGACCCGAAGATCCTGGAGAAACTGCGCAGTCTGGAGGTCGGCCAGAAGCCCGCCGGCGGATGGAACGCCTTCCTCAGGCCCGATTCCCCCACGGCCTCTTCCACCCCGACCGCTTAGGCGATCTTGACAAGGGGCTTTACGGGCACGTAGGGGGGTGCCCAAGATCCCCCAAACGCCCATGCGAAACTTTTCACATGAGCCTTAGCCGTGCCCCCCGCCGCACCCGGCGCACCCTGGTCGCCGTCGGAATGCTGTCCGCCGCCGCCCTCACGCTCTCGGCCTGCGGCGGCGACAACAACGGCAAGTCCGGCGGCGGTGGCAACACCAACTTCGTGACCAACACGGGTGGCATCTCCACCGTCGCCAAGGGCGAGCGCGAGGCCCCAGGCAAGCTCGCCGGCGAGACGCTCGAAGGCAAGCAGCTGGACGTCGCCGACCTCAAGGGCAAGGTCGTCGTCCTCAACGTCTGGGGCTCCTGGTGCGCACCGTGCCGCGCCGAGGCCCCGCACTTCGCGAAGGTCGCCAAGGACCTCAAGGGCCAGGACGTCGAGTTCGTCGGACTCAACACCCGCGACCCCAACCAGCAGCCCGCGCTCGCGTTCGAGGCGGACTACGGGATTCCCTACCCCAGCCTCTACGACCCGCAGGGCAAGCTGATCCTCTTCGGTTTCCCCAAGGGCACGCTCAACCCGCAGGCCATCCCCTCCACCGTCGTCCTCGACAAGGAGGGCAAGATCGCCGCCCGCTCCCTCATGGCGCTCGACGAGAAGAAGCTCCGGTCGATGATCGAGCCTCTCCTCAAGGAGAAGTGAGCCCGTGAACGAGACGGTCACCAGCGGAGCCCTGCTGCTCGCCCTGCCCCTCGCGGTGCTCGGCGGCCTCGTCTCCTTCTTCTCCCCCTGCGTCCTGCCGCTCGTCCCCGGCTATCTGAGCTACGTGACCGGGGTCACCGGCACCGACCTCGCCGAGAGCCGCCGCGGCCGGATGACCGCCGGCGCCGTCCTGTTCGTCCTCGGCTTCACCGCCGTGTTCGTCTCCGGCGGCGCGCTCTTCGGCTACTTCGGGTCCACGCTCCAGGACTACCGCGAGACGCTCACCAAGGTCCTCGGCGTGCTCATGATCCTCATGGGCGTGTTCTTCCTCGGCCTGATGCCCTGGTTCACCCAGCGGGAGTTCCGCTTCCACAAGAAGCCCGTCGCCGGACTCATCGGCGCCCCGCTGCTCGGCGCGCTCTTCGGCATCGGCTGGACCCCGTGCATCGGCCCGACGCTCGCCTCGGTCCAGGCCCTCGCCTTCGACCAGGCCAGCGCCGGCCGCGGGGCGGTGCTCGCCTTCGCGTACTGCCTCGGCCTCGGCGTCCCGTTCGTGCTCGCCGCCATCGCCTTCCGCAAGGCGCTCGGCGCGTTCGGCTGGGTGAAGAAGCACTATGTGTGGGTCATGCGGATCGGCGGCGGCATGATGATCGTCACCGGAGTCCTGCTCCTCACAGGTGCGTGGGACAGCATGGTGGCCACGATGCAGAGCTGGTCCAGCGGTTTCACGGTGGGGATCTGAGTTCCATGAGCAAGACCGAAACGACGGAGCAGCAGGAGAGCCTCGGCAACGCCGGGGCCCAGCTGTCGACCGCTCCCCAGGAGGACACCGACACCTCCATCGGCGGCCCCACCCTCGGGGTCATCGGCTGGGTCCGCTGGTTCTGGCGGCAGCTGACCTCCATGCGGGTCGCGCTGATCCTCCTCTTCATGCTCTCCCTGGGCGCCGTCCCCGGCTCCCTCATCCCGCAGAACAGCGCGGACGAGCTGAAGGTGCGGACCTTCAAGGAAGCCCACAAGACCCTCACCCCGCTGTACGAGAAGCTGCAGTTCTTCGACGTCTACAGCTCGGTGTGGTTCTCCGCGATCTACATCCTGCTGTTCGTCTCCCTCATCGGCTGCATCCTGCCCCGCACCTGGCAGTTCGTCGGCCAGCTCCGCAGCCGCCCGCCGGGTGCCCCCCGGCGCCTCGACCGGCTCCCCGCGTACACCACCTGGCGCACCGAGGCCGAGCCCGAGCAGGTCCGCGAGGCCGCGCTCGCCCTCCTCAAGGGGCGCCGCTTCCGCGCCCACACGGCGGGGAACGCGGTCGCCGCCGAGAAGGGCTACCTCCGCGAGGCCGGCAACCTGGTCTTCCACGTCGCGCTGATCGTGATGCTCGTCGCCTTCGCCTGGGGCCAGCTCTTCAAGTCCGAGGGCGGCAAGCTGATCGTCGAGGGCGACGGCTTCTCCAACACGCTCACCCAGTACGACGACTTCAAGTCCGGCTCCCAGTTCGGCACCGAGGACCTGGAGCCGTTCAACTTCACCCTGAACTCCTTCACCGGCACGTACGAGAAGAGCGGCCCCCAGCGCGGCACCCCGCGCACCTTCGAGGCGGACGTCACCTACTCGCAGGGCGGCGCCGACAAGAAGGCGGTCATCCGGGTCAACGAGCCGCTCGTCGTGGGCGACTCCAAGGTCTATCTGCTCCAGCACGGATACGCGCCCGTCGTCACCGTCAGGGACGGCCGCGGCAAGACCGTCTTCCACGGCGCCGTGCCGCTGCTGCCGATCGACGCCAACGTCACGTCGAGGGGCGCCATCAAGGTGATGGACGGCTACCGCGACAAGAACGGCAAGAAGGAGCAGCTGGGCTTCAACGCCTTCTTCGTGCCGACCTTCGCGGGCGCCGGCAAGGGCACGATGTTCTCGCAGTTCCCCGGCCTCGGCTTCCCCGCCATGGCGCTCACCGGCTACCACGGCGACCTGCGCGTGGACTCCGGTCTGCCGCAGAACGTGTACCAGCTCGACACCACCAAGATGAAGCAGTTCGCCGTCACGGGCGGCACCGGCAAGGCCAACCGCCTCCTGCCCGGCGAGACCATGACGCTGCCCGACGGCGCCGGCTCGATCACCTTCGAGAAGGACATCAAGGAGTGGGCGAGCTTCTCCATCACCCAGCAGCCCGGCAGCGGCCTCGCCCTCACCGGGGCGATCGCCGCGATCGCCGGACTCAGCGGCTCGCTGTTCATCCAGCGCCGCCGGGTCTGGGTCCGGGCCGTACGGGGCGAGGACGGCGTCACCGTCGTCGAGATGGCGGGCCTTGGCCGGAGCGAGTCCGCCAAGCTGCCCGAGGAGCTGGCCGAGCTCGCGGTCACGCTCAACACCGAGGCGCCGACCGCGCCGGAACCCGCAGAAGATCCTGCCGAGAAGTCCGAAGGGGCTGAGAAGTGATCCTCGCCGCCGAAACCAACGAGGGCCTGGCGCAGCTGAGCGACCTGCTCATCTACTCCTCGATGGCCGTCTACACCCTGGCTTTCTTCGCCCACATCGCCGAGTGGGTGTTCGGCAGCCGCAGCAAGGTCGGCCGCACGGCCGCCGCGCTCACGCCGCAGGCCTCGGGCGCCGCCGCCCCGGCCGTGACCGTGCAGGTCAAGAAGGCCGGGGGCACCGCCGTCCTCGACAAGCCGAAGGTCGTCACCCGCTCCGCGGCCGGCGCCCGTGACGTGCCGGACGGTCCCGGCGCGGCCGGCGGCACCGTCCAGGGCGACCTGTACGGCCGCATCGCCGTCTCGCTCACCGTCCTCGCCTTCCTGATCGAGGCGGCGGGCGTGGTCAGCCGGGCGCTGTCCGTGCAGCGGGCCCCCTGGGGCAACATGTACGAGTTCTCCACCACCTTCTCCACGGTGGCGGTCGGCGCGTACCTCGGCTTCCTCCTCGCGAAGAAGAACGTCCGCTGGATCGGCCTTCCCCTGGTCACCACCGTCCTGCTCGACCTGGGCATGGCCGTCACCTGGCTGAAGACCCCCAGCGACCAGCTGGTGCCGGCGCTCGACTCGTACTGGCTGTGGATCCACGTCTCCACCGCGATCTTCTGTGGCGCGGTCTTCTACCTCGGCGCGGTCGCGACCCTGCTGTACCTCTTCCGCGACTCGTACGAGAACAAGCTCGCGACCGGCGGGAACCCCGGCTCCTTCGCCCGCTCCGTCCTGGAGCGGCTGCCCGCAGCGGCCTCGCTCGACAAGTTCGCCTACCGGGTCAACGCGGCCGTCTTCCCGCTCTGGACCTTCACGATCATCGCCGGCGCGATCTGGGCCGGTGACGCGTGGGGCCGCTACTGGGGCTGGGACGCCAAGGAGGTCTGGTCCTTCATCACCTGGGTCGGTTACGCGGCGTACCTGCACGCGCGCGCGACGGCCGGCTGGAAGGGGCGGAAGGCCGCGTACATCGCGCTCATCGCCTTCGGCTGCTTCCTCTTCAACTACTACGGCGTCAACATCTTCGTCAGCAGCAAGCACTCGTACGCGGGCGTCTGAGCCCCCTGCGCTGGCACCGGGCCTGTCCCGGGGTGACGCTGGAGGTATGAGCGAGATCACCCGGGGCAGGAGCGAGACCCACGACGGCGACGCGCACCTGCTGCGGTTCGTGGTGGACCTTCCGCATCCCGTGCCGATGGTCTGGGCGGCCGTCGCCTCGCCCGAGGGCCTGCCGGGCTGGCTCTGCGAGGCGGACCCGCTGGAGCCGCGGCTCGGCGGGCGGGTCACCCTCCGCTGGTTCAACAGCGACACCGAGGTCTCGGGGCAGGTGACCGCCTGGGATCCCGACTACGTCGCCGAGTACACGGTCGGCCCGACGCACGGCCGGATCCGGTTCCATCTGGAACCGGGGTCCGACGGCGGCGGGTCGACCGTTCTGCGTTTCACGAACGAGTTCCGCGGGACGCGGGAGTACCGGCTGGACCTCCTGGCCGGGTGGCACGAGCACCTCGAACGGCTCGCCGCCGCGCTGGACGGGCACCCCACGGACTGGCGGGACTGGTCGCCCGAGCGGTGGCAGCACCTGCGCGACCTGTACGCCCGGGACGAGGAACCCTGGCCCAAGTGGGAGCCGTAGGCCCGCGGGACCGTAGGACTCAGCCCTTCTTCGGCGGCAGGCACGTCTCCGTCGGGGGCCTGCCCTCCGGCCAGGCCATCTGGACGAAGCGCTGGGTGCCGTCCTGGGCGAGCTCCACGATCGGGACCGCCTTGTTGTACGGGTTGCCGTAGTTGTCCAGGCAGATCCAGCCGCTCGCGCCCTCGACCCGCAGGGAGCCCTTGACCTGCGGCCACTGCGTGCCGACGTCCTCCTTCGAGGGGTAGGCCGCGCCCTCCGGGGTGGCCTGGCGGATCGCGTGGACCGCCGTCGCCATCGCGTCGTACGCGATGATCGCCTGGCCGTCCGCGAGCGCCACCGGCCTGTCCTTCGGGGCGGCCTTGGCGATGTCCGCCGCGAAGTCCGCGTACGCCTGCTCGGAGCCGCCCGTGCGGGGGAGCTGCCGTCCCGGGGCCGGTTTCCAGGCGTCGGGGTGGGCGAGCGCCGCGTACCGCACGGTCACCCGGTTCTTGAGGGCCTTGCGGTCGAGCTTCTCGTCGGCGCCCAGGTACGAGCCCTCGTCGCCGGTCAGGACGGTGAAGGAGCGGTCGACGCAGCCGCGGTCGCCGAGCGCGTTGATGAACTGGCGCAGCTGGGTGTGGCGGCCGGCGAAGAAGACGGTCTCGGCGCGGGTGTCGCAGATCAGATGGGTGATGTTGGTGAAGGTGTTCGCCGTCGTGCCCTCCTGGGTGGAGTCGGGGGCGGAGGTGAACTCCTGCGGCTCCAGGGGAGCGTTCTTGAGGGAGGAGGCGAAGGCGGCCTTCAGGGTGTCGACGTAGTGGTCGCCGCTGCGGGTGTCCTGGACGAGGAGCGCCTTGGCGGCGTCGACCCGGCCGAAGTGGGCGAGCGCCCTGGCCTCGTCGCTGTTGGTGGGGGAGACGCGGGCGAGGCCGGGGAAGGGCCTGCGGCCGGGGCCGTTGGCGATGTCGTCGGCGGTGATGGTGGTGCCGACGACGGCGACCTTGGCCTTGGTGAGGACGCCGACGGCCTCCCGCATCTCGCCGGAGGAGGTGGCGATGCCGGAGACGGCCCGCAGCCGCTCGGGGCCGTCGGCCATGCCGATGAGCTGGTCGACGGTGGTGCGCCAGTGGGCGTTGCCCCGGCCGGTGTTGGCGAGGACGAGGCGGATGGTGGGCCGCTGCCCGTTGGACTCCTGGTTGGCCCGGCGCTGGTAGGCGTACGCGCCCTGCACCTCGTGCAGGACCTTGATCCGCATGCCGGCGTCGGGGGAGGACAGGGGGAGGAGGACGGCGACGGTGACGTACTCGCCGTCCTTGAGCGCGGCGTTCTCGCCGCGGATGGCCTCGGCGACGTCCTTGAGGTCGGCGAAGCCGAAGTCGTGGCCGGTGCCGTTGACGCCGATGCACTCGTCGCTGCCGACGGGGCGGGCCACGCCCGGGGCGCAGGAACGGTCCTCCGGGCGGGTGAGCCGGGCGAAGCCGTACCAGCCGAGGCCGAGGACGACGGCGGCCGTGACGAGCGAGGCGATGAGCTTCTGGCGGGGGGTGCGGATACGACCGCTGATGACGTTGGGCATGGCGTCAGACTCCGTTCTCACGGCCCGGCGGCAGCGAGAGCTCCTGCCAGGCACGGATGTCGCGCGGCCACTGGCCCGCCGCGTCCCAGAGTGAACCGCTGCCGGTCAGATGGCGGCCGGAGAGCCGGCGCAGTTCGTGCGCGAGCAGCTCGGTGACCTCGTCGTCGGGCAGCGCGAGCGGGTCGGTGAGCAGCCACACGGCGTGCAGCAGTCGCCGTACGGACAGGTGGAGTGCGGTGGTGTCGGGGTCGAGGCCGTCGGGCAGGGGGCCGGCGGGTCCCTCGCCGAGGGCGACCGCCCGGCGCGGGTCGGGTCCCGGGCGGCCCCGCTCGCGCGGGTAGGGGGCGGCGGCGATGAAGCGGAGCCGGCCGAGCCAGCCGAGGACGTCCTGCCCGGGGAAGGTCTCCCGCAGGTGCGTGACGGCCTCCTCGGTGCGGCCGAGGGCGAGGCCGTGGTGGAGGCGGTACGGGTTCACCACGGCCTCGCCCTGGGGGCGGTCCGGGTCCGGGGTCGGCCCGTAGTACCGGTACAGCGTCTCGTGGACGGCGTGCCAGGCGGCGTACCGCGGGTGGTCGCCGTCCTCGAAGCGGAGCCGGTACAGGAGCAGGGCGCGCAGCAGCGGGTCGGCGACGAAGTGGCCGGGGCCCTCGCCCCAGTTCTCGGCCCGTAACTGGTCGCGGACCCGCAGCGCCACGTCCCCGTCGAGGGACTCCGCCTGGAGCCGGGCGTGGGCGAGCATCCGGGCGGACTCCTCGTCGTGGGTCGCGGCGAGGACGGCGTACGGCCCGGGTCTGCGGACCGGCAGGAGTTCGGCGAGGAGCGTGGGGGCGACGGGCACCGGCGGGGCGTCCTCGCGCAGTTCCACGGTGAGGTCGAGGAGCCCGCCGGGGGTGAGGCCGGCCCGCAGCCCGGCGGGGGCCTCGCCGGCGGCCCGGCCGAGGAGGGCGACGCCGAGGGGGCGGCCGCCGGTCAGCCGGTGGACGGCGCGGGCGAGTTCGGAGGGGGTGCGGCCCGCCGGGTCGTGGTGGTCGAAGGCGGACCGGGTCTGGGCGGGGGAGAGCGGGGTCAGTTCGACGGCGAGGATGCCGGAGCCGACGCTCGTCCCGCGCGGGCAGGGTGCCCGGTGCGCGGTCTCCGGCAGCCGGGTGCGGGTGGCCTGGCGGAGTCCCTCGTGGTCGCGGACCCGGGAGGCGGCGAGGACGACGACCTTGTCGCGGCGGCCCTCGGCGCGGGCGCGCAGGATCGGTTCGACGAGCTGCCGGCCGAGCGGTTCGTGGGCGTTGTCGAGGAGGAGCAGGGGCCTGCCGACGCGGCTGCCGCGGCGGAGCCCGGTGTAGGCGGTCAGCAGGTCCTCGGTGAGGGCGCCGACGAGGAAGTCCTCGGCCTCGCGGCGGCGCCGGCCTTCGTGCTCGAAGTCGATGGCGAGCTGCTGGAGTCCGGCCTTGCCGCGCCCGCCGGCGTTGCGATAGCTGCCGTACCAGCTCTCGGAGGAGCGCTGGAGGCGGCCGAAGACCTCTTCGAGGACGGTCTCCACGGTCGCCTCGGCGAGCAGTCCGGCGAGCGGGGCTGCGGCGTCGGCGAAGGTGGCGGCGAGCTTGGTGAGGACCTTCCCGACCCAGTTGCCGGCGGCGCCCCGGGTCGCGTCGACGGTCGCGAGGAGCGGGCTGAGCCGCTGGAGGTCGCGCCGTGCCCGCTCGTCGTCCTCCTGGGACCAGGCGAGCGAGGCGACCGCGACGAGACCGAGCGAGAGCCGGGGGAACCGCACGGGCCGGGCGGCGAGCACCTTCGGCGACAGCTGCACGGCCAGCTCGGCGAGCGCGCCGGTGACCGGGGTCCATCCGGGGCCGTGGTCGGCGGGCGGTTCGACGTGGGCGCAGTCGAGGAGGGCGAGCGGGGTGTAGCCCTTGTAGCGGTTGCGGACCTCCTTGAGCAGGGCGGTCTTCCCCATGCCGCGCCCGCCGGTGAAGACCGTCACCGGCGGGTCGTCCCCGTGCTCGTACGCGCCGCGCGCGGCACCCTGCCTGCCGAGCCCGACGAGCCGGGCCGCGAGCCCGCCGTCGTCGAGGACCGCCTCGCGGCCGTACAGCTCTCTGTCCAATCCCCCGCCACCCCCGTATCACCGTCAACTCAAGGATATCGACGGTGTGTTGGTAAGGCGTCGGTCTTTTCGACTCTGTTTTCGACCCTGATCTTCGAGCGGGTCCGGGCCCGACGGTGGGCGGCCCGCCCTCACTCCTCCCCGATGTCCTCGTTCCACAGCGCCGGATTCCTCTCGACGAACTCCCGCATCAGCGCGGCGCATTCGGGATCGTCGAGCACCACGACCTCCACCCCGTGCTCCGCCAGCCACCCGTGCCCGCCCCGGAAGGTCTCCGCCTCCCCGACGACCACCCGCGAGATCCCGAACTGCCGCACCAGGCCGGAGCAGTACCAGCACGGCGACAGCGTCGTCACCATCGTCGTCCCCCGGTACGAGCGCTGCCGCCCGGCCGCCCGGAAGGCCGCGGTCTCGGCGTGCGTCGACGGATCCCCGTCCTGCACCCGCCGATTGCGCCCCCGCCCGAGCAGCGCCCCGTCGGCCCCGTACAACGCGGCCCCGATCGGGATCCCGCCCTCGGCGAGCCCGGCCCGCGCCTCGGCCAGGGCGGTGGCCAGCCACCGGTGTGCCAGTTCCAGGTCCATGGGGGAAGCCTTCCCCGGCGGGAGGCCGGCATCACGCGATCAGGCCCGTACGACGGCGAGCGGCACGGGCGAGCGGACACCGAGGCGGGCGGCGGCGCGCGGTGCGTCTCCGTGGAACCGCGGGGCGTGGGCCATGCGGCCGTCGCAGGCCGGCCGTGGCGCGACGGCGCCGCCTCCTCGCCGGCTCCGCTTCTCCCGAAGGCGTTCCGGGTCGACCGGGCCCCGTCCCGCATCACCCGCACCCCGTCATACCTGAGAGCTACAAGCCAGGTTGGCTCCCGGGAGGGACGCCGACCACGACCGGCGCTTCCTACTGTCCGTGGCGGAACGAACTCCCTTACGGAAGGCCCCTCATGGCGTCCCTCCCCCGCACCTTTTCCCGCGTCCGCCGCCGCGGACCCGTCGCCGCTCCCGGCCGTCTGCGCCGGACCCTGCTCGCCGCGGCCGTGACCACCGCCGTCGCGCTGCCGATCGTGGGGGCCTCGCGGCCGGCGGAGGTGCCCGCTCCCGTGCCCGCCGCCGTCGCGCCGTTGAGGGCGGCGGAGCCCGGGCGGCTGCGGGCGGAGCTGGAAGCGCGGTACGCGGCGGAGCGGGTGGCGTTGGGGGAGGCGGGGCGGACGGCGGAGGAGTACGGGGCGCGGCGCAGGGCCGTGTCCTTGCGGGGGATGGCGGGGGAGGGGCGGCGGTTCCTGGAGTTCGACGGGAGGGACGGGGGGCGGAGCGTGGAGGTGGTGGGGGACCTCGCGCGGGCCGAGCGGATCGCGGTGCTCGTGCCCGGCGCAGACACCGGGCTCGACAGCTACGGCCGCTTCCGCGCCGGTGCCGTCGCGCTTCAGCGCACGCTCACGAAGGAGCTCGGCGCCAGGGCCGCCGTCGTGGCCTGGCTCGGCTACCGCACTCCCGCCACCGGCAGCGCCGCCTCCCTCACCCCGGGCCGCGCCGACCAGGCGGCGCCCCGGCTCAGGGCGTTCGTCGAGGAGTTGGCGCGGCTCCGGCCCGGTGCCCGGATCACGCTGCTCGGGCACTCGTACGGCTCCGTGGTGTGCGCCCGGGCCGCCGCAGGGCTGCCCGCCGCCGCCGTCGTCCTCTACGGGAGCCCCGGCACCGGCGCCGACCGCGTCGCCGACCTCCGTACGGGCGCGACCGTCTGGGCCGGTCGCGGCGCCGACGACTGGGTCGGGGGGATACCCCACGTCCGTCTCCCCCTCCTCGCCGGCAGTGAACTCGGCTTCGGGACCGACCCGATGGACCCGGCGTTCGGGGCCCGCCGCTTCGCCGCCGGCGACGGCGGGCACAGCGACTACCTCGCTCCCGGCTCCGTGTCCCTGCGCAATCTCGCGCTGATCGTCGACGGACAGGAGCCGGCCCGTGCGTGAGCTCGTCCGACGCGTAGTCGCCGCCACCCCGCCCGGTCGCGACCGGGCCCTCGACGCCCTGCGGGCCTTCGCCATCCTCGGCGTGGTCCTCGGCCACTGGCTCGTCACGGCCCTCGTCGCCGACAGCGGCACCCTGCACGTCGAGAGCCCCCTCGGGCATCTGCCGGAGTTCACCGCGGTGTCCTGGCTGCTGCAGACCCTCGCCGTGTTCTTCCTGGTCGGCGGGTACGTCGCCGCCCGCGGCCATGCCGCGGCCCGGGCCCGGGGCGAGAGCCACGGCCGGTGGGTCGCCGCCCGTCTCGGCCGGCTGTTCCGGCCGGTCGGCCCGCTGCTCGCGGTCTGGGCCGTCGCGACGGCCGGCATGCTCGCCTGCGGCGTCCCCTGGCAGACGGTCCACACGCTCGGCAAGCTGGTGCTGTCCCCGCTGTGGTTCCTGCTCGTCCTGGCCGCCCTCACCGCCGCCACCCCGCTCGTCGCGCGCGTCCATCCGCTGTGGCCGCTCGCCGTCGTCCTCCACGTCGACGTGATCCGCTTCGGCCTCGACGGGCCCGACGTGATCGGCTGGCTGAACCTGCCCGCGGGCTGGCTCGTCCCGTACTGCCTCGGCGCCCTCCTCGCGCGCCGCGGCCCGCTCGCCCCGTCCGCCGCCTGGGCGCTGCTCCTCGGCGGCGCCGCCGCGACCGGCCTCCTCGTCGGCCTCGCCGGCTACCCGGCCTCCATGGTCGGCGTCCCCGGCGCCCCGGTCTCCAACCTCAACCCGCCGACCCTCGCCGCCGTCACCCTCGGCCTCGCCCAGTCCGGCGCGGCGATCCTGCTCCTCGGGCCGCTGCGGCGCGCCCTGCGCCGGCCCGTCGCGTGGACGGCGGTGGCCCTGCTCAACCTGGGCGCCATGACCGTCTTCCTCTGGCACCAGACCGCGATGATCGCCGTCACCGCCGGCGGGCTGTTCACCGCGGACCTGCGCGGCCACGGCCCGCTCACCGGGCTGCACACCGTCCCCGACACCTACGCCTGGGTCCTCGCCCGCCTCGGCTGGCTCCCCCTGTTCGCCGTCGCGCTGGCGGTCTGCGTCGCGGTCTTCCACGTGTACGAACGCACCACCCGCACCCGGCCCGCCCCGAAGCCGCGGACCGCCCGTACGAAGGAGTCACGTCTTGCCTAGGCTGGAGGAGCGGAACGACGAGGGGCGCGGGGGGAACGCGACGGTGGGGGACACGGCACGGTGGTCGGGCGGGCTGCGCGCCGCCCCGGGGTTCTTGCGCGCCACCCCCGGCATCCTGCGCGCCGTCCCGGGCGTCCTGCGCGCCGACCTGCGGCCGGGGCGCCGCGACCCGCTGCCCCGCCACCGCCACCTCGGCAGGCTCGCCCACGGCCACATCGTGCTGTTCTGCGTGCTCATGGGCGTCTGGGAGAAGAACCTCTACGAGGGCTTCATGCAGCCCTCCAGGGGCGCCGTCACCCTGCTCGTCATCCTCCAGAGCGCCGCGCCCGTCCTGGCCCTCAGCCGCCCCGCCGCCGCCCTGTGGCTCTCCACGGCGACCCTCACCCTCCTCGCCGCACTGACCTCCGCGGTCTTCTCCGCCATGTGGCCCTGGAGCATTCCCGCCATCGCCCTGCACACCCTCCTGCTGTTCCTGCTCTCCCTGCGGGCGCGCCCCGCCGCCTCCGTCGCCGCCCTCGGGATCTCCCTGCTCACCGGCATCGGCGCCGGGCTTCCGCACGGCGTCCCGGGAACCGGCACCTTCCCGTCGGGCGCCGTCGCCTTCACCCTCGCCGTCGTCCTCGGCTGCGCCCTGCGCGCCACCCGGGTCTCCCGCAGCCGCCTCGTCGAGCAGGAGGTGCTCACCGCCGGGGAACGCGCCCGGCGCGCCCTCCTGGAGGAGCGCGGCCGGATCGCCCGCGAACTCCACGACGTCGTCGCCCACCACATGTCCGTCATCTCCATCCAGGCCCAGGTCGCCCCGCACCTCGTGCCCGACCCGTCCCCGGAGCTCCGCGAGAACCTGGCCGGCATCCGGCAGAACGCCGTCGACGCCCTCACCGAACTCCGCCGCGTCCTCGGCGTGCTGCGCAGCGACACCGGACCCGGCGGCCCGGCGGACGCCGCACGGCACGCCCCGCAGCCCACGCTCGACCGGCTCGACGACCTCCTGGCCAACCTCAGGGCCGCCGGACTCGACGTCACCACCGAGACCCGGGGCACCCCCCGGCTGCTCTCCCCGGGCACCGGACTCTCCGCGTACCGCATCGTCCAGGAGGCGCTGAGCAACGTCATGCGGCACGCCCCCGGCGCCCCGGCCACCGTGTCGACCCACTACCACCCCGCCGGACTGACCGTACGGATCACCAACGCCGCCGCCACCCGCCCGGCCGACCGCGCGCCCGCCGGGCCCGGCGGGGAACCGGGCCACGGGCTGCTCGGCATGCGCGAGCGCGCCGCCATGCTGGGCGGCGAACTCGCCGCGGGCCCGACCCCCGACGGCGGCTGGGAGATCACCGCCACCCTGCCCGCCCCCGCCCCGGGGGACGTGCCCCCCTCCAGGAAGGACGGTTCATGAACGACCCCATCAGGGTGCTCGTCGCGGACGACCAGATGATGGTCCGCCAGGGCTTCACCGTCCTGCTGAACGCCGAACCCGGCATCGAGGTCGTCGGCCAGGCCGTCGACGGCGCGGACGCCGTCGCCCGGGCCGCCGCACTCGCCCCCGACGTCATCCTCATGGACATCCGGATGCCCGGCACCGGCGGCATCGAGGCCACCCGGCAGCTCACCTCCCCCGCCGGAGCCACCGTCAAGGTGCTGATCCTGACCACCTTCGACCTCGACGAGTACGTGTACGAGGCGCTGCGCGCCGGCGCGTCCGGCTTCCTCCTCAAGGACGCCTCCGCCGAGGAACTCGCCGAGGCGGTACGGGTCGTGGCACGCGGCGAGGCCCTGCTCGCCCCCCAGCTGACCAAGCGGGTCATCGCCGAGTTCGCCCGCCTCAGCCCCGCTCCCCGCGCCCCGCTGACCGACCGCCTCGGCGGCCTGTCGGAACGCGAGACCGAGGTCCTGACCCACATCGCCCAGGGCCTGTCCAACGCCGAGATCGCCACCCGGCTCGTCGTCGCCGAACAGACCGTGAAGACCTATGTGAGCCGCATCCTCACCAAGCTGTCCCTGCGCGACCGGACCCAGGCCGCCATCCACGCGTACGAGACGGGCCTGATCCGCCCCGGCGGCCAGTGACCGGCCCCCCGTAGACCCCCATCGGTCCTGCCGATCGGCCCCATCGGCAGGACGCCCCACCGGCCCGTGGACCCGGCCCGGAGGTCGTCCGTAGCGTCGTCGGCATGAGAAACGAGACCAGGGGAACCGTCGAACTCACCCTCGCCATGGTGCTCTCCGGCACCCTCGGCGTCTTCGTCGTGGAGTCGGGGGCCTCGCCCTTCGAGGTGGTGTTCTTCCGGTGCCTGTTCGGGGCCGTCGCGCTCGGGGCGTACAGCCTGGTGCGGGGCTTCTTCACCGGGCACGGGTTCACGGCGGGGAAGCTGGGGCTCGCCGCGCTCGGCGGGGTGTTCATCGTGGCGAACTGGGTGTTGCTCTTCGAGGCGTACGAGGCGACCTCGATCTCCTTCGCCACGGTCGTCTATCACACGCAGCCGTTCTTCCTGGTGCTGCTCGGGGCGGTGTTCATGAGGGAGCGGATCTCCGCCGGCAAGCTGGGGTGGCTGGCCCTCGCCTTCGCCGGGCTCGTGCTCGTCTCGGGCGTCCGGCCCGGTGACACCGCCTCCCTCGCCGGTCTCGGGTTCGCGCTCGCCGCCGCCGTGCTCTACGCCCTCGCGACCTTCGTCACCAAGCGGGTCACCGGTGTCCGGCCCCATCTGATCGCGCTCGTCCAGGTGCTGGTGGGGCTGCCGCTGCTGCTGCCCTTCGTCGACTTCGGGGGAGTCGGCGGGGGCGGCTGGGGCTGGCTCGTCGGGCTCGGGTTCATCCACACCGGGCTCATGTACGTGCTGATGTACGCGGCCTACGCCAAGCTGCCCACCGCGAAGATCGCCGTCCTCGCCTTCACCTACCCGGCCGTCGCGATGGGCGTCGACTGGGCGGTGTACGGGCATCACATCGGGCTGGTCCAGGCGCTCGGCGTGCCACTGATCGTGCTCGCGAGCCTCAAGGTCACCCTCGCTGCTCGGACACCAGCCGCCGCGCCTGCTCCACGAACAGCCGTACGTGCGCCGGAAGCCGCTTGCCCCGCCGCCACGCGAGCTGGGTGAAGAGGGTGAAGGGGGCCTCCCAGGGGAGCGGGACGAGGGTTCCCGCCGCGAGTTCCTCCGCGACGGCGACGCGGGGGAGGAGCGCGATCCCGAGCCCGGAGGCCACCGCCCGCTTGCTCGCCTCGATCGTGCCGAACTCCAGGAACGGCGGTGCCCACTCCCGCAGCTCGGCCTCGAAGAGGTCGCGGTAGGCGCATCCCGGTTCGGTGCCCACCAGAGGGGTGCTCGCCAGGTCGGCCGTGCTCAGTTCCGTACGGTCCGCGAGGGGGTGGTCCGGGGCGGCGACGAGGGTCAGCGGCTCGGTGGCCAGGACCTCCGATTCCAGGCCCTCGTGCTCGGTCTCCGGCTCCATCAGGAAGCCGAGGTCGTACGTGCCCTGGCGGAGGGCTCGGCGGGTCTCGTCGCCGAGGGTGGGGCGGAGGGCCGGGCGGACCTTCGGATGGCGGTGGTGGAAGTACTCCAGGAGCGGCGGCAGCCGGTAGGAGGTCAGCGACTCCATGGTGCCGATCGCGATCGGGCCCGAGGGTTCCGCCGTGGCCGCGACGGCGGTACGGGCCTCCTCCGCCAGGTCCGCCATCCGGCGGGCGTACGGCAGGAGGCGTTCGCCGGCCTCGGTGAGGCGGATGCGGGGGCCGAGGCGCTCGAAGAGGTCGACCCCGAGGGAGGACTCCAGGGCGCGGACCTGGCTGGTGACGCTCGACTGGGCGTAGCCCAGCTCGGCGGCGGCCCGGGTGAAGGAGAGGACGTCGGCGACCTTCTCGAAGGTGGCCAGGAGCCGCAGCTCCATCAGCCCTCGGTGTCCTCGCCGGCCTTGCCCTGCTCGCGGCGCTTGAGCTCCTCCTCGCGGCGGCGGAGGTCCGCCTCCCAGTCCTTGAGGAGGGCCTCGTCCTTCTTGTTCTCCTCGCGGAGGGACTTGAGGAACTCGGGGTTGTCGTCCGGGGCGACCCATTCGGAGCGGTGGTTGCGGTGCCACTCGGAGGGAGTACGGCCCCCGGCGGGCGCGTGGCGCATCTTGCCGGCGGCGAACCAGACGATCGGGCCCACGATCCAGAACAGCAGGATGATGACGACCCAGACGACCTTCGGGAGGTGCTTGGCCTCGTCCTCGGGGGTGTTCAGGCAGTCGATGAAGGCGTAGATCGTCAGGGCCAGCGGCAGGATGTACATCAGTGCCCTGAGCATGCGGGAGAGCCCCCTGGAAGCAGCGGCGGGAGCCGTCGTGGCGGCCCCGGTGACGAGCCCAGCCTAGCCGGTGACCGATACTGGCCCCTATGGCTTACGACGATCTCCGCTCGCTGCTCAGGGCCCTGGAGCGCGAAGGCGACCTCAAGCGCATCAAGGCCGAAGTCGACCCGTACCTGGAGGTCGGGGAGATCGTCGACCGGGTGAACAAGGCGGGAGGGCCGGCGCTTCTCTTCGAGAACGTCAAGGGCTCCTCCATGCCGCTCGCGATGAACGTCTTCGGGACCGACCGGCGCCTGCTCAAGGCCCTCGGGCTCAAGTCGTACGGCGAGATCAGCGAGAAGATCGGCGGGCTCCTCAAGCCGGAGCTGCCGCACGGTTTCGTGGGGGTCCGCGAGGCCTTCGGGAAGCTGGGCTCGATGGTCCACGTGCCGCCGAAGAAGGTGAAGGAGGCCCCCGTGCAGGAGGTCGTCCTCACCGGGGACGACGTCGACCTCGATCTCCTTCCGGCGCTGTTCACCTGGCCGAAGGACGGCGGCTCCTTCTTCAACCTGGGCCTCACCCACACCAAGCACCCCGAGACCGGTGTGCGGAACCTGGGGCTCTACCGGCTCCAGCGGCACGACAAGCGCACCATCGGCATGCACTGGCAGATCCACAAGGACAGCCGCAACCACTACGCGGTGGCCGCCGAGCGCGGCGAGCGGCTGCCGGTCGCGATCGCCTTCGGCTGCCCGCCGGCCGTCACGTACGCCTCGACGGCGCCGCTGCCCGGTGACATCGACGAGTACCTCTTCGCCGGCTTCGTGCAGGGCAAGCGGATCGAGATGGTCGACTGCAAGACCGTCCCGCTCCAGGTCCCGGCCAACGCCGAGGTCGTCGTCGAGGGCTGGCTGGAGCCGGGCGAGATGCTGCCGGAGGGTCCCTTCGGCGACCACACCGGCTTCTACACCCCGCAGGAGCCCTTCCCCGCCCTGAAGATCGACTGCATCACGATGCGGAAGCGTCCGCTGCTCCAGTCGATCGTCGTCGGCCGGCCGCCGACCGAGGACGGGCCGCTCGGGCGGGCGACGGAGCGCTTCTTCCTGCCGCTCCTCAAGATCATCGTCCCGGACATCGTCGACTACCACCTGCCGGAGTCGGGCGGCTTCCACAACTGCGCGATCGTCTCGATCGACAAGAAGTACCCGAAGCACGCGCAGAAGGTCATGCACGCCATCTGGGGCGCGCACATGATGTCGCTGACCAAGCTGATCATCGTGGTCGACAAGGACTGCGACGTCCACGATCTGCACGAGGTGTCCTGGCGGGCGCTGGGGAACACGGACTACGCCCGGGACCTGACGGTGGTGGAAGGGCCGGTGGATCATCTCGACCACGCCTCCTACCAGCAGTTCTGGGGCGGCAAGGCCGGTATCGACGCCACGAAGAAGCTGCCCGAGGAGGGCTACACCCGGGACGGCGGCTGGCCGGACATGGTGGAGTCGGACCCGGCGACGGCGGCTCTGGTGGACCGCCGCTGGAAGGAGTACGGGCTGTGACCACGGCCGCCGTACCGGGCGCCCAGCCGGGGCGCGCGAAGGCCTTCCTGCGGCTCGTGATGATCGAGCACTCGGTCTTCGCGCTGCCCTTCGCCTACATCGCCTCCCTCACCGCGATGTTCCAGCTCGACCGGAACATCCACTGGTGGACGCTCTTCCTCGTCACCGTCTGCATGGTGGGTCTGCGGACCTTCGCCATGGCCTGCAACCGGATCATCGACCGCGAGATCGACGCGCGCAATCCGCGCACCGCGAACCGCGAGCTGGTGACGGGCGCGGTGTCCGTGCGCTCGGCGTGGACCGGGGCGGGGATCGCCGTCGTCGTGTTCCTGGGCGCGGCGGCGCTGCTCAACCCGCTCTGCCTGGCGCTCGCGCCGCTCGCCGTCATCCCGATGGTCGTCTATCCGTACGGGAAGCGGTTCACGAACTTCCCGCACGCGATCCTGGGCCTCGCCCAGTCCATCGGCCCGATCGGCGCCTGGCTGGCGGTGAGCGGGGAGTGGTCCTGGGACGCCGTGATCCTGGGCCTCGCGGTCGGCATCTGGATCGGCGGCTTCGACCTGATCTTCGCCTGCCAGGACGTGCAGGCGGACCGGGCGCACGGCGTCATGTCCGTCCCGGCCCGCTTCGGCGTCCCGGCCGCGCTGTGGGGCGCCCGCGCCTCGGCGGTCGTGACGACGGGGCTCCTCGTCTGGTACGCCCTGGCGACGGACGCGGGCCTGTTCTTCTGGGTCGGCCTGGTGATCGTGGCGGTCGCCTTCTGCTACGAGCACACGATCGTGAAGCCGCACGACCTGTCCCGGCTGAACAGGGCGTTCTTCACCACGAACGGTTTCATCGGGATCAGCCTGTTCGTGTGCGCGCTGCTCGACCTGCTGGTCCGCGGGCTCACCCCGTAGCCCCGGCGCGATGACGGATAGGCTCGGCGGCATGAACGACGGCAAGCGCACCCCCTGGATCGTGGGGGTTTCCGGTGCGTCGGGTACGCCGTACGCCGCCGCCGTGCTGAGGGGGCTGCTCGCGGCGGGGGAGAGCGTCGACCTCGTCGTGTCGCGGGCCTCGCGGCTGACGCTGCTGGACGAGACGGGGATCTCCTTCCGGGACGCGCACTGGCGCGAGGACCTGGCGGTCTGGCTGGCGCGGGGCGCGGACGGGAAGCCGGACGCGTTCGACGTGTCGGACCGGCTGGGCGATGTGCGGTACTGGGCGGCCGGGGACCTGGGGGCGGGACCGTCCTCCGGCTCGTACCCGGCGAAGGGGATGCTGGTGGTGCCGGCCTCGACCGCCGCGGTGGCGGGAGTGGCGCTGGGGCTCTCGAAGGACCTGCTGCAGCGGGTCGCGAGCGTGACGCTGAAGGAGCGGCGTCCGCTGGTGGTCTGCGTGCGGGAGACCCCGCTGAACGGGCAGACGCTCAAGCACATGGTGACGCTGGACGAGGCGGGCGCCGTGGTGCTGCCCGCCTCTCCGGCGTTCTACGCGGGGGCGACGCACATCCAGGATCTGGTGGACTTCGTCGCCGGGCGGGTGCTGGACGCGGCGGGGGTGCCGCACCAGCTGTACCGCCGGTGGGAGGGAGAGCTCGGTGGAGCCCTCTCGTCTGATTAGCGCTTCTTGGCGTGCTTCTTGGCGGCGCGCTTCGAGGCGGCGGACGTCTGGTGGGCACGCGAGCGGTTGGCCATCTCCTGCAGCTCGCGCATGCGGGCGTAGGCCATCTCGATCGTGTACACGGTGATCACTCCTGAAAGATCGTCTTTGATCCGCTGAAAGATTCACAGGGTGTCACCCCTGCATGCCTTAGATTCTATACCTAAACTCGCTGTACCGCTGGACAATGGAAGGTGAATTCCTATGGATGCCGTGGACAGGCAGCTCATCCAGGCCCTGCGTGAGAACGGCCGCGCCTCGTACGCCGAGCTCGGCCGGCTCGTCGGGCTCTCCGGCCCGTCCGTCACCGACCGCATCAACCGCCTCGAGGCCGCCGGAGTCATCACCGGCTACCGCGCCACCGTCGACGCCGCCTCGCTCGGCCTCGGTGTGACCGCCCTCATCGGCATCTCGCTCTCCGACGCCGCCGACCACGAGGACGTGGCCCGCCGCCTCAAGGACCTCGCCGAGATCGAGGACTGCTGGTTCATCGCCGGCGACGACTCCTTCATGCTCAAGGTGCGCGCCAACGACGTCGACGGACTGGAGAAGACGATCCGCCGGCTCTCCGGCACCAAGGGCGTCTCCCGCACCCGTACGACGATCGTGCTCTCCACCAAGTGGGAGAACCGGGTCGGGGAGCTCCCCGAAGAGCGCTGAGAGTACGGTGGGCAGAGCTTGATTTCGGAGACATAAGGGAGGCGGCCGTACATGGACGCGGGACTCAAGCGCGAACTTGAGCAGAAGGTCCGGGACGGTGAGCGGCTGAGCCGTGAGGACGGCATCGCCCTGTACGAGTCCGACGACCTGGCCTGGCTCGGTGGTCTGGCCCACGAGGTCCGGACCCGCAAGAACGGCGACGTGGTCCACTTCAATGTCAACCGGCATCTGAACATGACCAACGTCTGCACCGCCTCCTGCGCCTACTGCTCCTTCCAGCGCAAGCCGGGCGAGAAGGACGCGTACACCATGCGCATCGAGGAGGCCGTGCGCCTCGCGAAGGCGATGGAGAACGAGAACCTCACCGAGCTCCACATCGTCAACGGGCTGCACCCCAACCTGCCCTGGCGCTACTACCCGCGCTCCCTCTCCGAGCTCAAGAAGGCCCTGCCGAACGTCTCCCTCAAGGCGTTCACGGCCACCGAGATCCACCACTTCGAGACGATCTCCGGCCTCTCCGCCTCCGAGATCCTCGACGAGCTCATCGACGCCGGTCTGGAGTCCCTGACCGGCGGCGGCGCCGAGATCTTCGACTGGGAGGTCCGCCAGCACATCGTGGACCACAGGACCCACTGGGAGGACTGGTCCCGGATCCACCGGCTCGCGCACGAGAAGGGTCTCAAGACCCCGGCGACCATGCTCTACGGGCACATCGAGGAGCCGCGCCACCGCGTGGACCACGTGCTGCGGCTCCGTGAGCTCCAGGACGAGACCAACGGCTTCCAGGTCTTCATCCCGCTGCGCTACCAGCACGACTTCGTGGACATGCAGGACGGCAAGGTCCGCAACAAGCTCCAGGCCCGCACCACGATGGCGACCGGCGCCGAGGCCCTGAAGACCTTCGCGGTCTCCCGGCTCCTCTTCGACAACGTGCCGCACGTCAAGGTCTTCTGGGTCATGCACGGCGTCCAGACGGCGCAGCTGGCGCTCCAGCACGGTGCCGACGACATGGACGGCTCGGTCGTCGAGTACAAGATCACGCACGACGCCGACAACTACGGCACGCCGAACAAGCTGGGCCGCGAGGACCTGCTCGAACTGATCCGCGACGCGGGCTTCCGCCCGGTCGAGCGGAACACGCGGTACGAGATCATCCGCGAGTACCCGGGTCCGGACGCGGAGCGGCGCGAGACGCCGCAGTCGATGCGGTTCTGACACGAGGTGCGGAAAGGGCCGGCGGGATCACCCGCCGGCCCTTTCCCGTGCTCACCTCAGCGGCAGCAGCATGATGATGTCGTCGCGGTCGTCCCCGGGGGCGACCCGGATCGCGTCGGGGACGCGGCCGACCTCCTTGTAGCCGGACTTGGCGTAGAAGCCGTCGACGCCGGTGCCGCCGCGGCAGGTCAGCCGGATCGCCTCGATCGCCTCGAAGCCCTCGGCCGTGCGGGCGGTGTGCTCGACCGCCGCCATGAGGTCGCGGCCGTATCCCTTGCCCTGGTGCCGGGGGTGGACCATCACGGTGTAGAGCCACACCCAGTGGGACATCAGCGGGTGGCCGTTGAAGGTGAAGAAGGCGGTGGCGGCGACCCGGCCGTCCTCGTCGCGGCCGACGAGGAGGCGGGTGCCGCCCTCGGTCATCGCGACGAGGTGCCTGAGCAGGGCGGGGCGTATCGCGTCGGGGGTCACGGGGGGTACGAAGCCGACGGCGCCGCCCGCGTTGGAGACGTCGGCCCAGAGGGAGAGCACGCCGTCGCGCAGGGTTCGGTCGACTGCCGGGTCCACCTCGAAGGTAAGGGTCATGGCGTCAGGTTATCTATTACGTCTACCGCGCTCAAGAGGCCCGGTCCCGGGGTGGCCGCCGCCGCATGCTTCACTGGATGGCGCTCGTCCCTCATGGGAACTTTGGGATCATTCGGAACGGAAGAGTGGACTGACATGCTCCGCTACACGCTGATGCGGCTCGGGATCTTCGCCGGGTGCTTCCTCGCCCTGTGGGGTCTCGTCTACGTCGGCGTGCTGCCGCGCGGTCTGGGCGACTCGAACCTGCTCTGGGTCCTCCTCCTCGCCATCCTCGTCTCCGCCCCGCTGAGCTTCGTCCTCCTGCGCAAGGTGCGCGACGAGGCGAGCGCCGAGGTCGTGGCGAAGGTCGAGCGCGCGAAGGGCCGGCTGGACTCGAACCGGTCCCAGGAGGACGCGCTGTAGCCGCCGTCCGTCATGTAAGGGCTGCGTAAGCTTCCTCACAGACATCCACCCCAGGCCGGAGCCTTCCAAGGCTCCGGCCTGGGGTGTTCTGCGTTTCGCAGGTCTGCGGGCGCCAAGAGGTCTCAAAGAATGGCTTTGAGGTTCTCAAAGTTCAAGTGTTAACGTGTTGGACATGACGACAGCGGTGCGCCCCGACGACGCCGCGAGCACCCCGCTCGTGGCGCGCCTGCACGTCGATCTCTGCCTCCCCCAAGCGCTTCGCTTCGCTCGTGCAGGGGGTACCCCCGGTATGTCCGCGGTCTGTTGCCGCGCCTCCTGATCCGGCATCATGCAGCGGCCCGCGCCGAGCGCGCGTGTGCCGCACCCCCCTCCCGTATTCCCCCGATACGCACCCGTGGAGTGTGCCCGTGTCCGCGTCCGCCACCGCGACGACCGAGAACGAGTCCAAGCCCTCGTCCCGCATACCCAAGGTCCCCTTCTGGGTCCAGATCATCGCCGGTCTGGCCCTCGGTGCCCTGCTCGGCTGGATCGCCCGCAGCCAGGACGTCTCCTGGCTGAAGGAGACCCTCGGCCAGATCGGCGACATCTTCGTCCAGCTGCTCAAGCTGGCCGTCGCGCCGCTCGTCTTCTTCGCGATCCTGGTCTCGATCACCAACCTGCGGAAGGTGAACAACGCCGCCAGGCTCGCCAGCCGCACCCTCCTCTGGTTCATGATCACCTCGCTGATCGCGGTCGGCATCGGCCTCGCCATCGGCCTGATCACCAACCCGGGCGCCGGCACCGGCCTCACGCCGAAGGACGGCCAGCTGCCCAAGCACGAGGGCTCCTGGATCGACTTCCTCACCGGCATCATCCCGACGGACGTCATCACGCCCTTCACCGAGCTGAACGTCCTCCAGATCGTCTTCATGGCCGCCGTCGCCGGCATCGCCGCCCTCAAGCTCGGCGACCGCGCCAAGCCGATCCTCACCCTCTCCGAGTCGGCCCTGGAGCTCCTCCAGAAGGCCCTGTGGTGGGTCATCCGCCTCGCCCCGCTCGGCACCGTCGGCCTCATCGGCTTCGCCATCGCCGACTACGGCTGGGACCTGATCGGCAAGTACGCGACCTTCACCGCCGACATCTACATCGGCTGCGCCCTGGTCCTCTTCGTCGTCTACCCGACGCTGCTCGCCACGGTCGCCAAGGTCAACCCGCTCCGGTTCTACAAGGGCGCCTGGCCCGCGATCCAGCTGGCCTTCGTCTCCCGCTCCTCGGTCGGCACCATGCCGGTCACCCAGAAGGTCACCGAGCGCCTCGGCGTCCCGAAGGAGTACGCCTCCTTCGCCGTCCCGTTCGGCGCCACGACCAAGATGGACGGCTGCGCCGCGATCTACCCGGCGCTCGCCGCGATCTTCATCGCGCAGATCTTCGACGTGCAGCTGAGCATCGGCGACTACGTCCTCATCGCCTTCGTCTCCGTCATCGGCTCGGCGGCCACCGCCGGCCTCACCGGCGCGACGGTCATGCTCACCCTGACCCTCTCCACCCTGGGCCTCCCCCTGGAGGGCGTCGGCCTCCTCATGGCGATCGACCCGGTCCTCGACATGATGCGCACGGCCACCAACGTGGCGGGCCAGGCGCTGATCCCGGTGATCGTCTCCGCCCGCGAGAAGATCCTCGACCTCACCGCGTACGAGAACGCCTCCTCCTCCCCGATCGACGACCTGGTCGAGCTCGGCGAGAAGGACCAGAAGGTCGCGGTCACGGCCGCCGCCTGACCCCCGTGTGAAGCCTGCGCGCCCCCCGCCCCCGTCCGGGCGGGGGGCGCGTACGCTTTCGCGGGGCATCCAGTGGATCTTGGAAGCAAGGGGTGGACGCCATGGCCGGCGGGGCGAAGGCGCGACGGTTGCCGCGGGTGGTGCGGGAGCGGCAGATGCTGGACGCGGCCGTGAGGTGCTTCGCGCGCAGCGGGTACCAGGCGGCGTCGATGGACGAGATCGCGGAGCTGGCCGGGGCGTCGAAGCCGCTGGTCTATCTGTATCTGGGGTCGAAGGAGGAGCTCTTCACCACGGTCATCCGGCGGGAGGCCGGGGCGCTGCTCGGGGCCGTGGCCGCCGGGGTCGGAGGGGTCGGAGGGGCCGAGGTGCCGCCCGACGAGCGGCTCTGGGCGGGGCTGCTCGCCTTCTTCACGTACGCGGCGGAGCACCCGGACTCGTGGGTGGTGCTGAACCGGCGGGCGCGGACGCACGGGGAGCCGTTCGCCGGGGAGGCGGCGCGGATGCGGGACGAGGTCGTGGGCTTCGTGGCGGGGCTGATCGGGGAGGCCGTCGGGGAGGCGGACGTGGCCCTGGGCGGGCGGGACGTGGAGGCGCTCGCGCAGGCGCTGGTGGGGTCGGCCGAGTCGCTGGCCGGCTGGGCGAACGAGACGCCCGGGGTGACGGCGAAGGAGGCCGCCGCGACGCTGATGAACTTCGCCTGGGCCGGGCTCGGAAACCTCATGAAAAGCGAGCGCTGGTCTCCCCGTTGAGCCTTACCGCGCAGTAAGGTTACCGACTGGTCAAAGGATCACAGGGCTCAACGCACCGACGCACGACCTCAGTTCATCGCGCAGACCGAGGAGCCGCACGTGTCCGTCGTCACCGCCGCATCCGGGACCGAGCCGGTCGAGCCGCAGAAGGTCGTGGTGGACGGGCGGGTGCGGGAAGTGTCCTCTCCCGCGCTCGTCCCCCGCGTGGCCCGCGGCTCGCTCGCCGACCTGCCGTACGACAACGCCCGGCAGGAACCCGACGCCGTCCTCTTCTCCCGGAAGGGCGCGGACGGGGAGTGGCAGGACGTCACCGCCGCCCGCTTCGCCGCCGAGGTGCACTCCGTCGCCAAGGGACTCATCGCCTACGGCCTGCGCCCCGGCGACCGCCTCGCCCTCATGGCCCGCACCACCTACGAGTGGACCCTGATCGACTTCGCCGCCTGGGCCGCCGGACTCGTCACCGTCCCCGTCTACCCCACCTCCTCCGCCTTCCAGACCCGCTGGATCCTCCAGGACTCCGGCGCCGCCGCCTGCGTCGTCGAGGACGCCGAGCAGGCCCGGCTCGTCTCCGCCGAGCGGCGGCAGCTGCCCGGCCTCGCCCACCTCTGGGTCCTCGGCACCGGCGCCGTCGACCAGCTCCGCAAGGCCGGCGCGCGGGTCGCCGACGAGGCCGTCACCGCCCGCCGGGGACTGCTCACCCCGGCGACCCTCGCCACCCTCATCTACACCTCCGGCACCACCGGCCGGCCCAAGGGCTGCGCCCTCACCCACGCCAACTTCTTCGCCGAGGTCGACAACGCCGTCCGGCTCCTCCACCCCGTCTTCGTCTCGGAGAGCGAGGAGCCCGCCGCCACCCTCCTCTTCCTGCCGCTCTCCCACGTCTTCGGGCGGATGGTCGCCGTCGGCTGCGTCCGCGCCCGCGTCCGCGTCGGGCACGCGCCCTCCGTCGAGGGCGAGGAGCTCCTCGCCGACCTGGCCGGCTTCCGGCCCACCTTCCTCCTCGCCATCCCGTACGTCCTGGAGAAGGTCTTCAACAAGGCCCGCGCCACCGCCGAACGCGGCGGGAAGGCCGCCGCCTTCGACCGGGCCGCGGAGATCGCCCGCCGCTACGGGCGGACGGCCACGCCCTCGCTCCCCCTGCGGGCCGCCCGGGCGCTGTACGACCCGCTCGTCTACCGCCGCATCCGGAGCGCGCTCGGCGGCCGCGTCAAGCACGTGATCTGCGGCGGCTCCCCGCTCGGCGCCCGGCTCGCCGAGTTCTTCGCGGGCGCCGGCGTCGAGGTCTTCGAGGGGTACGGCCTGACGGAGACCACCGCCGCCTCGACGGTCACCCCGCCGCGCCGGCCGCGCACCGGAACCGTCGGCTGGCCGCTGCCGGGCACCGCCGTGCGGATCGCCGACGACGGCGAGGTCTGGCTCAAGGGCGGCCACGTCTTCGCCGGCTACTGGGACGCGCAGCGCGGGACGGCCCTGCCGTACACCGACGAGGGCTGGTTCCCCACCGGGGACATCGGCTCGCTCGACGACGACGGCTATCTGCGGATCACCGGCCGCAAGAAGGACATCCTCATCACCTCGGCGGGCAAGAACGTCGCCCCCGCCCCCCTGGAGGACTGGCTGCGCGCCCACCCGCTGGTCGCCCAGTGCATGGTGGTCGGCGACGACCGCCCGTACGTCACGGCCCTGATCACCCTGGACCTCGAAGGCCTCACCCACTGGCGGCGGATGCGGCGCAAGGAACACCTGGCGCTCTGGGAACTGGCCCGCGACCCGGAGCTGCTCGCCGCGCTCCAGCGGGGGGTGGACGACGCCAACCGCCTCGTCTCACGGGCCGAGTCGATCCGCGCCTTCCGTGTCCTGACCACCGACTTCTCGGAGGCCTCCGGCCACCTGACCCCGTCCCTGAAGCTCAAACGGCGGGCGGTGCTGCGGGACTTCGCCCGGGACATCGAGGAGATGTACGGGGCGGAGGGGGACTGGGGGGCGCGCCCGTAGCGGCGCGCCCCCCAGCGGGCGGGGTTCAGCAGGTGGCGTCGACGGCGTCGCCGTTGGCCGGCTGGTGCGTGGTCGCGGCGCGCAGCGTGTTGTAGTTGGCGACGTACGCGTCGTGGACCGCGGAGTCCTCGATCTGGAGCATCGTCTCGTCGCTCTGGCGCAGCGAGTTGGTGGACCAGTTGTGGCTGCCGGTCCACACGATCTTGCGGTCGGGGGTGTCGTAGTAATTGCCCTCGACCAGCAGGTACTTGTCGTGGATCCAGGTGGAGTCCTTGCCGCAGTAGTACTTGGTGATGACGCCGTTGTAGGCGTTCGTCGTCCTGGCGAGGAGCTTCTCCAGGGACGTCTTGCCGAGGCCGTTGGTGCCGTCGTGGGTGAGGGCGACCTCGACGTAGCAGCCCTGGGCGTCGAGCTCGACGAGCCTGTCCGCGAGGTAGGGGCGGGAGAAGATCGTCATGGCGACGCGGATGCGGGTGCGGTGGTTGTCGGTGGTGCCGACGACCGAGTTGCCGAAGCACTGCACGTGGTCGAGGACGGTCGCGACCGTGTCCTCGCTCGGGTCGTCGTAGAAGACCGAGTCGCCGGTCGCGGCGCGCGGATAGAAGTGGATCTTCGCGTTGCCGGAGGCGACGGGCGCCCGGCCGGTGTCGTAGTAGTTGTTGTTCGGGACCTTGGCGGCGAGGTCGTCGAAGTAGCCGTTGTAGGCGTGGTAGATGCCGTCGTTGCCGGTCAGGACGAGGGCGTTGTTCCAGCCGAGGTAGCCGTCGCGGCCGGTGTGCAGGTTCGCCGAGGACTGCATGACGACGCGGGGCGTGCCGTTCGTCTCGGTGAAGAGGATGAACTTGTTGTGGTTGATGGCGTCGACGCCGCCCTTGGAGAGGGTGCCGACGCAGCCGCGGGCGGTGCCGCAGTGGGTGACCCAGGACGGCTTGGAGGTGTCGGTGCCGAGCTTCGCGGTGAGCGTGTTGTACAGCGCGTAGCCGGTGGCCTTGACGTCGAAGATCGCCTGGACGCCGACGCCCCGGTCGTAGGCCGCGGTCAGGGCGTTCGTGAGGGTGGAGTCGTTCAGGTAGTAGTACGACAGCCGGATCCGGGAGCCGGCCGGGGCGCCGTTGATCAGCTCGATCTGCTTGTCGACGATGGCCCGCTGCTGGGCCGTGGTGCCGATCGGGTTGTTGAAGACGGCCTGGGTGGTGACGGCCGCCGTCGCGGCCGAGGCTTCGGCGCCCGCGGGTGCGGTGGAGAGCGCGAGGGTGGTCGTCAGGAGCGCCGCCGCCAGGGCGACGGCGCGGAGCTCGTGCCGGATGCGCATGGGCTTCCTTCCGTGTGAGGGACGCCCCTACGACTTGCGCCCCGGCCCTCGGGTTGCGTCCGTTTTCGGACACGTCCGGCACGCTCTGCCGGCGGCTCACGGCCAGAGGAGTTCGCGGGTCCAGGTCCCGTCCGGCGTGCGGCGGTAGCGGAGGCGGACGTGGCGGCGGCGGGCGTCGCCCTGGAAGAACTCGACCTCGGCCGGTTCGACGATGTACAGGGTCCAGCCGGGGGCGGGGGCGTCCGGTTCGGCCTCGGCCCGGAGCCAGGCCGCCTCGCTCGCCTCGGCGAGGGTCGCGGGGGAGTCGAGGACCTCGCTCTGCCGGCCCACGAGCGCCGCGGCGAGGGCGCCGGTGGTGCGGGCGTGGAGGTCCTCGTGGGCCTCCTCGGGGGTGCCGGTGGTGACGTGGCCCCGGACGCGGACCTGGCGGCCCTGGGCCGGCCAGTAGAAGCCGAGCGCGGCCTCGGGGCGGGCGGCGAGCTGGCGGCCCTTGGCGCTGCCGGCGTGCGAGGCGAAGTGCCAGCCGCGGGCGTCGGCGTCGTGCAGCATCACCGTACGGACGTCGGGCCGGCCGTCCTCGTCCACGGTGGCCAGGGAGGGGGTGTGCGGCTCGGTCTGGCCGGCCGCGACCGCCGCCGTGAACCAGTCGTGGAAGAGGGGGAGCGGCTCGGGCGGGGCGCCCGCCGGGTCGAAGGACGGGAGGGCGGTGTCCCAGACCCTGAGGGAGTGCAGGGCGCGGTGGAAGTCGGTCATGCGGCCAGCGTAGGCCGTGCGGTGGTGTCGTAGTCCTCGATCGCGACGGCGTTCGCCGTGGCCTGGATCTCGTCGCGGATCTTCTTCGCGATGAGGTTCTTCCAGGGGGTCTTCGGCAGCGTCCGGACCATGAGCATGCGCAGGGCGATCTTCCACTTCCGGTCGACGACCATCTCCTTGACGAAGCGCTCGGCCATCTTCTGGTTGCGTGCCACGCCGGGCCGCATCCGCTCCTCGTAGCGGGCGAAGGCGACGGTGTGGTCGCCGCCCGCCCGGGCGAGTTCGCCCGCCAGGACGTACGCGCCGGTGAGGGCGAGGCCCGTGCCCTGGCCGGAGGCGGGGGAGGTGCAGTGGGCGGCGTCGCCGAGCAGGACGACCCGGCCGGCGGACCAGCGGTCCATCTCCACGAGGGCGATGGAGTCGAGGTAGAAGTCGTCGGCGTCGGCGGCGTGGCCGAGCAGGCGCGGGATCTCCCAGCCGTCGCCCTCGAAGGTGCGGGCGAGGAAGCGCTTCTGGGCGGCGGTGTCGCGGTGGTCGGGCTGCTCCTGGGTGGAGGAGAAGATGAAGAGGTTCTTGGCGTCGGTCTCGCCGGCGGAGCTGTAGACGCAGGTCAGCTTCCCGGGGAGCGCGTGGTAGGTCTCCCAGCGGTCCAGGCCCAGGTGGTTGGGGGCCGTGAAGATGGAGATGTACGCGTCGAGGTGGCGCTTGTACCGCTCCTCCGGGCCGAAGACGAGCCGCCGGGTGTTCGAGTGGAGGCCGTCGGCGCCGACGACCAGGTCGAAGCGGCGGACGGTGCCGGACTCGAAGGTGACGGTGACCCCGTCGGCGTCCTCGGCGAGGGCCGCGATCGAGTCGTCGAAGACGTACTCGACGTCCTCGCGGGTCCGGTCGTACAGGATGCGGGCGAGCTCGCCGCGCATGATCTCGTCGTCCTCCTCGACGCGGCCGCCGAAGATGTCGGCGGGCAGTTCGCCGATGGTGCGGCCGGCGTCGTCGACGTACGAACCGCCGCGCATGTCCGTGGACTTGGCGCGGATCTCGTCCAGGACGCCCATCCGGCGGCAGACCTCGATCGCGGTGCCGCGGATGTCCACCTTGTAGCCGCCGGTGCGCAGTTCGGGGGCGCGCTCGACGACGGTGGGGGCGAAGCCGTAGCGGTGCAGCCAGAGGGCGAGGGCGGGGCCGGCGACGGAGGCGCCGGAGATCAGGACGGTCTTGGCGGTCTTCGTGGCGGCGGTCGTGGCGTTGTGCGTCATGGCGGGACTCCTTGTCGGGTGTCTGCGGGCCGTTCCCCTGCCCGCAGACATGACTATACGGATGTCCTACACAGTTGTCTATGACGCTTGTATAGATTCCTGGGCCGCCCTCAGTTCCGGCCCAGCACCACCGTCCCCGAGGAGCAGAACCAGCCCCCCGTCCCCGACGCCACCGCCAGCTCCGGCAGTGAACCGTCCGGCCGTCGCACCTGCAGGCCCGGCGCCTCGCCGCGCAGTTGGCGCACCGCCTCCACCAGCAGGAACAGGCCCCGCATCCCCGGGTGACAGGCCGAGAGCCCGCCGCCGTCCGTGTTCACCGGCAGCCGGTCCTTCTCCTGGACGAAGGCCCCGCCCTCGCCCTTCGCGCAGAAGCCCAGGTCCTCCAGGGTCACCAGGGTCATGTAGGTGAAGGCGTCGTAGATCTCGGCGACGTCGATGTCGGCGGGCCGCACGCCCGCCCGCTCGAAGGCCAGCCGGCCGCTGACGGCCGCCGGCGAGACGGTGAAGTCCTCCCACTCGGACATCGTGGTGTGCGAGACGTGCTCGCCCGTGCCCAGCACCCAGACCGGGGCCTTGCGGCAGTCCTTCACGTACTCCTCGGCCACGAGCAGCACCGCGCAGCCGCCGTCGCTGCGGATGCAGCAGTGCAGCTTGGTGAAGGGGTCCGCGATCATCGGCCCGTCCAGGACCTCGTCGACGGTGATCGGCTCGCGGAACATCGCCTCCGGGTTGAGCGCCGCGTTCGCCCGCGCCCGCACGGCGACCTCCGCGAGCTGCTCCAGGGTCGTGCCGTACTCGTGCATGTGGCGGCGGGCGGCCATCGCGTACTTGGCGATCAGGGTGTGCCCGTACGGGACCTCGAACTGGAGCGGGCCGCGCGAGCCGAACGAGAGGTTCGCGGTGCGGCGCCGGGCCCGGATGTCGGCGCGGGCGGTGGAGCCGTACACGAGCAGGACCGCGTTCGCGTGGCCCGCGGCGATCGCGTCGGCGGCGTGCGCGGCCATGACCTCCCAGGTGGCGCCGCCGACGGCGGTCGAGTCCACCCAGCGGGGGCGCAGGCCCAGGTACTCGGCGACCTCGACCGGGGCGAGCGTGCCGAGGCCCGCCGAGGCGAGGCCGTCGATCAGTGAGCGGTCCAGCCCGCTGTCCGCGAGGGCGCGCCGGGCGGCCTGGGCGTGCAGGGCGTAGGGGGTGGCCTCGTCGACCCGGCCGCAGTCGGAGAGGGAGACGCCGACGACGGCGACGCGGCGGGCGCTGCGTGTGGTGGTGGGCATGAATCTGACGGTACATCAGATTCTTTGAATCGGGACCGGCGTCGCTCTGGGCAACCCGCCCTGCACCGCCCTAGCATGACGCACCGTCAGATACGGAGGAAGCTCCATGGACACCTCGCCACCCGTCCCGCCGACGGACCCGCTCACCGAGGAGCAGCAGGAGATCCGCCACACCCTGCGGGACCTCCTCGCCGAACGGGCCGGACCGCACGAGAACCGCGCGGCCACCGCCACCCCCGAGGGCTACGACACCGCCCTCTGGGCCCGCATGTCCGGCACCCTCGGCCTCGCCGGACTCACCCTCCCCGAGGAGTACGGAGGCGCCGGCCGCGGCCCCGCCGAACTCGCCCTCGCCTGCGAGGAGACCGGCCGCGCCCTCGCCCCCTCCCCGCTCCTCGCCACCACCGTCCTCGCCGCCCCGCTCCTCACCGCCCTCGGCACCCCCGCCCAGCGCGCCGCACACCTCCCGCGCGTCGCCGACGGCAGCCTCACCTGCGCCCTCGCCGTCCCCACCGCCCCCGCCCTCGCCCTCGGCCTCACCGGCGACAACGCCGACGGCGGCTGGTCCGGCGACGGACGGGCCGGCGGCATCCAGGCCGCCCGCACCCCGGACGGCGGCTGGCGGCTCTACGGCGAGGCCGCCCAGGTCATCGACGGGCACAGCGCCGGACTGCTCCTCGTCGCCGCCCACACCGGCGGCTTCGCCCGCAGCCGGACGCTCCTCTTCCTCGTCCCCGCGGACGCCGAAGGGCTCGTACGGACCCGGCAGCCCGCCCTCGACCTCACCCGGACGCAGGCCACCGTCCAGCTCCGGGACGCCCCGGCCGAACTCCTCGGCGAGGAACCCGCCGACGTCCTCGGCGCCCTCGCCGTCACCGGCCGCGCCGCCGCCGTGATGCTGGCCGCCGAGGCCGTCGGCGCCGCCGGGGCCGCCCTCGACCGCGCGGCCGGGCACCTCGGCCCGCCCGAGCACGCGGCCAGGCACCGCCTCGCCGACCTGTACGTCCAGGTCGAGGCGGCCCGCTCGCTGACCCACTGCGCGGCCCGCGAACCGGGCCCGGGCCCCGACGGCGGACCGCTCGCCCTCGCCCACGCCCTGGAGGCCCTGCGCGCCACCGCCCTGGAGGCCCTCCAGCTCCACGAGGGCGACACCTGGGACGACCTCTCCTTCAAGCGGGCCGCCTCCGACGAACTGCTCTTCGGCCCCGCCCGGAAGCTGCGCGACCGGGCGGCCGAACGGACCGGACTCTTCGGAGAGGAGGCGGCGTAGATGCCCGCAGGACGCGCACTCGTGCAGAAGGTGTCCTCGACCCGGACCTTCGCCAAGCTCGCCCCGCACGTCATCCCGGCCATGGACCGGGCCGTGCACCGGCTGACCAAGGGAAAGGTCCTGCTCAGCGCCCGGATGCTGCCCGGGGTGATCCTCACCGCCCGGGGTGCGAGGAGCGGGCAGCCACGGGTCACCCCACTGGCCTGCATGCCCGAGGGCGACGGCCGCTGGCTCCTCATCGGCTCCAACTTCGGCCGCCCGGGCCACCCCGCCTGGACGGCGAACCTGCTCGCCCATCCGGACGTCGAGGTCAACTGGCGCGGTGAGGACATCCCCGTACGGGCGGAACTCCTCACGGGCGAGGAACGGGCGGCCGCCTGGAAGGCGGCCCTGGACTTCTGGCCCCCGTACGCCACCTACCAGGCGCGGATCGAGCGCGAGATCCGCCTCTTCCGCCTGACCCGGAGATGAAGCCGGGGCGCCCGGGCGAAGGCGAAGCCGGGCGCCGGGGCGGAGGTGAAGCCGGGCGCCGGGGGCAGAGGTGAAGCCGGGCGCCCGGGGAAGCGGCGGCGCCGGGGTGGTCCGTGGGCCGGGTTCCGGGGGCGGTGGTGCCGGGCGGTGGTCCGTGGGCCGGGTCTCGGGGGCGGTGGTGCCGGGCGGTGATCTGCGGGCCGGGTCCCGGTGGCGGCGGTGGCCGGTGGTGGTGGCCGGTGGTGGTGCCGGGCGGTGGTCCGTGGGCCGGGTCCCCGGGGCGGCGGCGCCCGGAGGCGGCGGCCGGTGGCGGTCCGTGGGACCGGTCCCGGGAGACGGCGACGCCGGCGGCGGTTCCGCTCCGGTTCGGGGGAGCGGGCCGCCGCCGGCGTCGGCGACAGGACGGGGGGAGGAGCCTCGTTCTCCGGGAGGGGCTATCGGGTCGGCTTCTTGCCGGTGATGCCCAGATGCACCAACAGGGCGAGGTTCGGCTTGAGTTCGGCCTGCTTCACGCCCCAGGTCTGGAAGCCCTTCTGGTGGCCGGCGACCGAGGCCAGCATCGCCACCAGGGCGCCCGCCATCGCGGCGGGGCTGACGTCCTTGTCGACCTTGCCCTTGGCCTGGAGCTCCTTCACCGCGTCCGTGAGGGAGTTGGTGACCGAGTTCAGGATCTTCATGCGGATCTTGTAGAACCGCTTGTCGCCCTCGGCGGCACCGAGGTCCACGACCCGCAGGATCGCGTCGTGCTTCCGCCAGAAGTCCAGGAAGCCCTCGACGAGTTCCTCCGAGGTCTGCCAGCCGGCCTTGCCGACCCAGGAGCGGCCGGAGACCAGCTCGGTCAACGCGGCTCCCTCCTTGGCCATTTCCTCCGCGATCTCGAGGACCGCTCCCTCGACGTCCGGGAAGTACTGATAGAACGTCGCGGGTGAAGTACCCGCCTTCCGGGCCACATCGATGACCTTGACGTCCCGGTAGGGCGAGGAGCTGAGCATCTCACCGAGGCAGTCGAGCAGCTTCTGCCGCGTCGCCTGGCCGCGTCGTCCGGCCACGCGGCCGTCGACGGTGCGTACTTGTCCTGTCATGCCGTCAGCTTACCGAGGGGGGGTCCGCGCGCGATTCGGCCGAGTGCAAATGGGGTGCACACCCCTCACGGCCCCGTTCTGCGAGGTCGGCGCGGGTCCGGGCGGGGGAGCCCGGGGACGGGTTCGAGCCACTTCGGAGCCGGCCGGGGGACTCGCGCGTCTGTCCCGTACCCGAATCGGCTTATGAACAGCCTGTGGACAACTTCGGTGGACAACCCCGTCCCCGCAAGGCTTCCACCCCACCGAATCGCCTCTTTGTTCGCATCTCGGGGCGTGCGGGACCGCCTCCGCCGTCCTAGCGTGTGGACATGGCCGTACGCACTGAGGGCACCCCCTGCTGGGTGGACGCACAGCTCCCCGACCTGGAAGCGGGCAAGCGCTTCTACGGCGAGCTCTTCGGCTGGACCTTCGACCCCGACCGCGACGAGGCCCTCCTCGACGGACGCCGGGTCGCCGGGCTCGTCCCCAAACGCGACGGGCGCATGCCCACCACCTGGACCCTCTACCTCGCCACCGAGGACGCGGGCACCCTCGCCGTCCGGATCAAGGCCGCCGGCGGCCAGATGGTCATGGAGCCCTATCCCGTCGGCCCCTTCGGCGTCTACGCGCTCGCCGCCGACCCCGGCGGCGCGGTCTTCGGCATCCGCCAGGCGGGCGACCCCGACGGCTTCGAGGTCACGGGCGAACCGGGCTCCTTCTGCTGGATGGAGGTCCACACCCGCCGCCCGGACGCCGTCGACACCTTCTACGCCACCGTCTTCGGCTACCTCGGCCGCCAGGCCGACCCCGCGCAGGAGGGCAAGGGCGCCGGCTTCGACTACCGCGTCTGGTCGCCCCCCGGCTCCCGTCCCGGCGACGGCACCGCCTTCGCCGGGCGGGCCGTCATCACCGACGACTTCCCCGCCGAGATGCCCGGCCACGTCCTCGTCCACTTCGCCGTCGCCGACTGCGACGAGGCCTGCGAGACCGCCGTCCGCCTCGGCGGCCGCGTCGCCACCCCCGCCCTCGACACCTCCCACGGCCGCGTCGCCGTCCTCCACGACAACCAGGGCGCCCGCTTCGCCGTCCTCGCGGAACGCGCCGACGCGAGCTGACTTTCCGCCGCCGGCATGAGCCAGGACACCCGTCGGTATGACATGTGACACCCCGATCCGCCCCCGGGTTCGCAACCAGGCCCCCGGACAGGAAGAATCAGGGGTCACGGGGCCGTACCCTCATGGCCCGTACGGGGAGGTGGCAGGCAAGTGGAACAGCTGACGCAGCACGACCCGAGACGTATCGGGCCCTTCGAGGTGCTGGGCCGGCTCGGCGCGGGGGGAATGGGCCTGGTCTATCTCGCGCGCTCGGCCTCCGGGCGGCGCGTGGCGATCAAGACCGTGCGCACGGAGCTCGCGGAGGACCAGCTGTTCCGGGTCCGCTTCACCCGGGAGGTGGAGGCCGCCCGGGCGGTCTCCGGCTTCTACACGGCCGCGGTGGTCGACGCCGACCCGCGCGCCGCCGTGCCGTGGCTGGCCACCGCCTACGTCCCGGCGCCCTCCCTCGAAGAGATAGTGAACGAGTGCGGGCCGCTCCCGGCCCAGGCCGTCCGCTGGCTCGCGGCGGGCGTCGCCGAGGCCCTGCAGTCCATCCACGGCGCGGGCCTGGTCCACCGGGACCTCAAGCCCTCCAACGTCCTCGTCGTCGAGGACGGCCCCCGGGTGATCGACTTCGGCATCGCGTCGGGCGTGTCCAACACGCGCCTGACCATGACCAACGTCGCCGTCGGCACCCCGGCCTACATGTCGCCCGAGCAGGCCCGCGACTCGCGCAGCGTCACCGGCGCCAGCGACGTCTTCTCGCTGGGCTCGATGCTGGTCTTCGCCGCCACCGGACACGCGCCCTTCCACGGCGCCAACCCGGTCGAGACCGTCTTCATGCTGCTGCGGGAGGGCCCGGACCTGGAGGGCCTCCCGGACGAACTGCGGCCCCTCATCGAGTCCTGCATGCAGATGGACGTCACCCGCCGGCCCACCCCGGCCGACCTCCAGGCGCAGCTGGCCCCGCACCTGTTCGGCCCCGGCAGCGACGACAGCGGCACGGCGTCCGCGTGGCTGCCGCTGAGCGCCACCGCCATGATCGAGCGGCGCCGCGGCGGCGGCCGCCAGCTGCCGGCCCCGGCCGTGCCGCCGAGGCCCTCGGCGGCCCCGCCGGGCCCCCGCCCCGACCCGCGCTTCCCGGAGCGGCCGGACCGGGCGCCGGACCCCGCGCCCGTCGGCGGCCGGCACGCCGGTCCCTCCGAGAGCGCGGGCGGTCCCGTACGCCTCGGCGGCGCGACCGTCCCGATCGGCCCCGGCCCCCGGGTCGCCGACACCCGGGCGGCGCTCGCCGTCGGCCGGGGCGCCGACGCGGGCCCCGCGACCGGCTGGATCCGCCCGCCCGGCGGCACCGAGCCGGGCCCGCAGCCCGGCTCGCGGCCGGTGTCCGTGCCCCCGCAGGGCGCCGACCAGGCGGCCGCGCAGCCGCCGCCGGAGCCCGGCCACTGGCGGCCCTGGCGCTTCCGGATGTCGAACGACGTCTGGGGCACCCCGGTCGTCGACGGCGACCTGCTGTACGTGACCTCCTTCGAGGTGCACGCCCTGGACACGGGCAGCGGCCGCCGCCAGTTCAAGACCCGGGACGTGGCCTGGTCGATGGCCGTCGCCGCGGGCCGCATCCACGCCTCCGACGGCCCCACCCTGTACGCCCTCGACGCCCTCGACGGCGGCGAGCGCTGGCGGCTGCACACGGACGCCTACGTGTACTCGCTGAAGGTCGACCGGGGCACGGTCGTCACCGGCACGCGCGGCGGCGGGGTGCAGGGCTGGGAGGCCTCCAACGGCGCCAAGCTGTGGGAGGTCACCGGCGCGCAGACCGACTTCGAGACCGCGGAGGCGGGGCCCGCCGTGCACGGCGACACCGTGTACGTCTGGCGGGACGCCCGGCTCCAGGCCCTCGACGCCCGCACGGGCGTGGAGCGCTGGTCGTACCCGATCGGCGACGCGGCCTCCTGCGCCAACGTCCCCGTACGGGTGGCCCCCGCCGAGGACGGCTGCGTGTACGTCTCCGCCGGGACCCGGGTCCTGTCGATCGACATCGCCGCGGGTCACGTCCGCTGGCACTTCGAGGCGCCGGCCGTCTTCCTCTCCCCGCCCACGTTCGCGCCGGGACCGGCCGTCACGGGCGGCGGGGTGTACCTGTCGGACCACCTCGGCACGGTGTACGCGCTCGACGCCACCACCGGCCAGGACCGCTGGCGGATCGCGACCGAGCCGCGCCAGTCCACCGAGCCGGTGCTCGTCGCCGACGGCAACGTCCACGTCGGCAGCGGCAGCGCGCTCTACACGCTCGACGCGGTCACCGGCACCCCCCGCTGGCGGTTCGCGGCGGGCGGCGAGCTGGTCGGCTCCCCGGTCGTCGCCGACGGCCGGATCCACTTCGGCTCGGCCGACCACGTCCTGTACACCCTGGACGCGACCGGCGGCCAGCTCCGCTGGAAGCTCGCGACCGGCGGCGAGATCACCGGCTCGCCGGTGGCGAAGGGCGGGGTCGTGTACGCGTGCAGCAAGGACCGCTGCGTGTACGCGCTCGACGCGGTCAAGGGCACGGCGACGGGCAGGGGCGCGCCCGCGCGCCCGTAGCGCCTCCCCGGACCCGCCGTCCCCGGGCTAGCCCCGGGGCGGCGGGTCTTCCCGGTCCGGGTCCGGTACGTCGAAGGTCCGGGTCTCCGCGTAGGGGTCGGGGGCCTGCGGGCCGCCGTCCGGCGGCGGGCCGGCCGGCGTCGGACGGGTGGGCGGGGGCGGCCCGTCCACCCGGTGGACGTGATGCCTCCGGCCCGACATGACGAGCGCGCCGAGGAGCAGCAGGATCCCGCCGCCGAGGGCGTTCGCGACCCCGTCGCCGAGCCCCGTACCGGCGCCGTCGACCGTCAGGCCGCCCTCCGCCTGGCCGACCCGCACCATCCACAGGATCGTGAAGCCGAGGACGACGAGCCCGGCGAGGGCGACGAGCAGGCGGGAGCGGAGCAGTACGCCGACGAGGGTGACGAGGGCGGCGAAGGCGAAGGGCAGCAGGATCGAGCCCACGACGTCGGCCTTGGCGTCGGTGATGCCGGTGAAGAGCTCGCCGATCGCGTAGTCGCGCCCGTGACGGCCGTCGTACCAGGCACGGAAGGGGCTCCAGACGGCGGCCGTCGCTCCGGCGAGAGCCAGGACGGAGCCGACGATGTTGCGGATCATCGTTGCGGCCTCCTCGCGGGTCCCCGCTCTCGCTCCCGACGCTACGCCGGGTGGGGGCGGCCTGCCAGGTGGCGCGGCGGCGCTAGGGTGGCGCGGACACGACAGACAGGACGGGGTGGCGGCGATGATACGGACGCGTCTGAAGCTCGCGGCGACGCTCACCGTGGTGGTCCTCGCGCTGACCGGTTTCCACACCGGCCACGGGGGTCACGGCAGCAGTGGCGGCAGCGGGAAGAGCAAGAGCGGCAAGAGCAAGAGCCGGAGCCACTCGGGCTCCCACGACGACGATGACGACTCGGGCGGCGGCTGCTCCAGCGACGAGCAGGGCAACGACGACTACATCAGCTCGGACCACTCGGGCGGTTCCACGGCCACGGCCAGCCCTTCCCCCACGTCACCGCAGGTCGAGGTCGTGGTCGTCGACTGCGTGAAGCCCGCCGGGAAGAAGCGCAAGGGCAGGCCCGCCCGCGGGGCGGACACCACCTCGACCCTGCGGATCACCTCGCACGACGCGCTGCCGGGGACGTACGAGGTGACCCTGGAGTTCAAGGGCGTCACGGGTTCGGCGGTCGACACGGCCACGGCGCTCGTCACGGTCGGGGCCTACGGGGACAAGACCTTCGAGGTCGCGATGAAGCACCCGAAGGCCGTCTCGTCCGTGAAGAACTGCTTCGTGTACGACGTCCGCCGGAAGGACGCCACCGCCACTCCTAGCGCGTCCGGAAGCCCGTCCTCCGGCTCGTGAACAGCTCCGCCTGCCGGTCCGCCGGCAGGTTCCCGAGGGCCACCAGGTGCGGGGCGTGCGCGAGGGCCTGGGCGCGGGAGGCCTCCTTGGTGGACCAGAGGGCCCGGACCGTGCCCTGGACGGCCTCCGTCGGGTAGGAGGCGATGACGGCGGCGGCCTCGCGGGCGGCTTCGAGGGCCCGGCCCGGCTCGGTCACCTCGCTGACGAGTCCCGTCTCGTACGCGCGCCGGGCGGAGACCCGCTCGGCGGTGCCCATGAGGGCCATCCGGGCGATTTCCCCGTACGGCATCCTCTGCGCCATGTGGACGGTCTCGAAGGCGCTGACCATTCCGTAGGCGGTGTGCGGGTCGAAGAAGGTGGCGCTCTCGCCGGCGATCAGGAACTCCGCCTCGCCGAGCAGGTAGAAGGCCCCGCCGCAGGCCATGCCCTCGACGGCGGCGACGACCGGTTTCCACAGGTCGTTCGCCTTGGGGCCGATGGCGATCAGGGGGTCGTCGATCGTGTACGGGGAGGAGGGCTGCGGCACCTCCGCGGAGCGGTCGATGCCGGTGCAGAAGGCCCGCCCGCCGGCCCCGGTGACGACGATCGCGCGGACCTCGTCCTCGTACCGGAACCCCCGCCAGACGGAGCCCAGTTCGCGGGCCATGTCCAGGGTGATCGCGTTGTGCTTCTCCGGCCGGTCGAGGGTGACGACCGCGACCCCGGTCTCCTTGTCGCGCTCGACCCGGACGCTCATCCGCGCTCCAGGAGCCAGCGGGGGACGATGACGCCGTCGACCTCGGTGAAGGCGACGCGGACGGCGGCGCCGATCCGCAGCCGTGCGGGGTCGACCGAGTTCAGGGGGGCGTCGGGGGTGGCGACGACGTTGCCGGCGAGGCGGATGCGGGGGGCTTCGGCGAGTTCGACGAGCACCGCGTTGTACGGGGCCTGGGCGGCGTAGTCGGGCAGGAGCGGCGGATGGGGGAGGACGTACGACCAGATCCGGCCGCGTCCGGACATGAGCCGCCACTCGCTGTCGAAGGACTGGCAGTGCGGGCAGCAGGGGCGGGGCGGGAAACGGAGCTCGCCGCAGGAGGCGCAGGCCTGGATCCGCAGTTCGCCCCGGGCGGCGTACTCCCAGAAGGGGGCGCCGTCCTCGTCGATGACCGGTGAAAGCATGGCGGGACCAACTCCTCAGGCTCGCAGCAGGATGGCCGATGTGGGGACGCCCTCGCCCGCCGTGACCAGGCAGGTGGCGGCGTCGGGGACCTGGGCGGTGGAGGTGCCGCGGAGCTGCTTCACGCCCTCGTTGATGAGGTTGAAGCCGTGCACGTACGCCTCGGAGAGTCCGCCGCCGCCGGTGTTGAGGGGCAGCCGCCCGCCGATCTCCAGGGCGCCGCCCTCGGTGAAGGCGGCCCCTTCCCCTCGTCCGCAGAAGCCGTAGCCCTCCAGGGAGAGCGGGACGAGCGGGGTGAAGGCGTCGTAGATCTGGGCGACGTCCACGTCGGCGGGGCCGAAGTCGGCCTGCTTCCAGAGGTGGCGGGCGGCGGTCCAGGCGGGGCCGGAGAGCGGGTCGTCGTTCCAGTAGTTGACCATGCCGTGGTGCTGGGCGGGCAGGCCCTGGGCGGCGGAGTGCACGTACACCGGCTTCTGCCGGCAGTCGCGGGCGCGCTCGGCGGAGACGATGACGCAGGCGAGCGCGCCGTCCGTCTCCAGGCAGTTGTCGAAGAGGCAGAGGGGTTCGCTGATCCAGCGGGCGGTCATGTACATCTCGCGGGTCAGCGGCCGCTCGTACATGATCGCGGCGGGGTTCTGGTTGGCGCGGTTGCGGCAGGCCAGGGCGACGTTGAAGAGGTGGTCGCGGGTGGCGCCGTACTCGTGCATGTAGCGGCGGGCGAGCATGCCGATCTCGTCGGCGGGGCGGAGCAGCCCGAAGGGGCGGGTCCACTGGCCGGGGGTGGGCAGCTGGACGGCGGTGTTCTTCCACGGGCGGGGGCCGGAGCCCCGCTTCCGGGACCGCCAGGCGACGCCGACGCTCGCCTGTCCGGTGGCGATCGCGGCGGCGAGGTGCCCGACGGTGGCGCAGGAGCCTCCGCCTCCGTACCCCACCTTGCTGAAGAAGGTGACGTCACCGGCACCGATGGCCTTGGCGACCTCGACCTCGTCGGTCTCCTCCATCGTGTACGAGGCGAAGGCGTCGACCTCGGAGGGCTCGATGCCCGCGTCGTCGAGGGCGGCGAGGATCGCCCGGCAGGCGAGGGTCCTCTCGGTCTCGGGGAGCTGTTTCGCGAAGGCTGTCTGTCCAATGCCGACGATGGCCGTGGCGTCCTTGAGCACCGAACCTCCTCATGGGGCAGCACTGCTGACAGCGCGTCAGGCTACAACTAATCTGACGGATAGTCAGCTACAGGGAGGCGAGGCATGGACGTGAGCATGGACCCGGGTGATGACCTGCGCGGCGACCTGGAGTGGAGCACGATCCCCGGACTCGTACGGGCGGCCGCCGAGCGCCACGGGCGGCGGGAGGCCGTCGTCGACGGCCGCGTCCGCGTCACCTACGCCGAACTCGGCGAACGCGTCGAACGGGCCGCCGCCGCCTGCCTCGCCACCGGGATACGGACGGGGGACCGGGTCGCGATCTGGGCCCCCAACACCCTCGACTGGATCGTCTCCGCCCTCGGCGCCGTCACCGCCGGCGCCGTCCTCGTCCCCCTCAACACCCGCTTCAAGGGCACCGAGGCCGCCGACGTCGTCAAGCGCTCCCGGGCCAGGCTGCTCTTCGTCACCGGCACCTTCCTCGGCACCTCGTACGTGGCCTCCCTGCGCCGCTCGGGCATCGAACTCCCCGACCTGGAAAGGGTGGTGGTCCTCGGCGACACCGCCCCCGACGACGAGGGCTGGACGACCTTCAAGGCCTTCCTCGCGGAGGGCGACGGCGTCTCGGCCGCCCGGGTCCGTGCCCGAGCCGACGGCATCGACCCCGACGCCCCCTCCGACATCATCTACACCTCCGGCACCACCGGCCGGCCCAAGGGCGCCGTCATCAGCCACGCCCAGACCCTGCGCTGCTACGCGATCTGGTCCGCACTCGCCGGCCTGGCGGAGGGCGACCGCTACCTCGTGGTCAACCCCTTCTTCCACACCTTCGGCTACAAGGCCGGCATCCTCGCCTGCCTCATGCGGGGCGCGGTGATCATCCCGCAGTCCGTCTTCACCGTCGACACCGTCCTCGCCAACATCGCCGCCGAACGCGTCACCGTCCTCCCCGGCCCTCCCACCCTCCACCAGTCCCTCCTCGACCACCCGGCCCGCCCCGCCCACGGGCTCTCCACCCTCCGCCTCGTCGTCACGGGCGCCGCCGTCGTCCCCCTCCGGCTCGTCGAACGCCTCCGCACCGAACTGGGCGTGACCACGGTCCTCACCGCGTACGGCCTCTCCGAGGCGAGCGGCATCGTCACCATGTGCCGCCGCGACGACCCGGACGAGACGATCGCCACGACGTCGGGCCGCCCGGTCCCCGGCACCCGGGTGCGCCTCTCGGAGACGGGCGAGGTCCTGGTCCGGGGCCACAACGTCATGAAGGGCTACTTCGAGGACGAGGAGGCCACGGCGGCGACGATCGACGCGGACGGCTGGCTCCACACCGGCGACATCGGCGTCCTCGACGAGGCCGGCAACCTCCGGATCACCGACCGCCTGAAGGACATGTTCATCGTCGGCGGCTTCAACGCCTACCCGGCCGAGATCGAACAACTCCTCGGCCTCCACCCCGACATCGCCGACGTCGCCGTCATCGGCATCCCCGACCCCCGCCTCGGCGAGGTCGGCAAGGCCTTCGCCGTACGGCGGCCCGGGTCGGGCGTCACGGCGGACGACCTGATCGCCTGGTCGCGCCGGGAGATGGCGAACTACAAGGTCCCGAGGGAGGTCGAGTTCGTGAACGAGCTGCCGAGGAACGCGAGCGGGAAGGTGGTGAAGGGGGAGCTGCGGGGGAGGGGCTGACGGGCCGGTCACTGGACCGCCGGGTCCCGGTCCCGGCCGACGGGCGACGTGATCGCCCGTCTCGCCGAGACCACGAACGACACCCTCGACCGCCTGGAACAGTCCTCGGCCCGTCAACAGCAGTTCGTCGCGGACGCGGCCCACGAACTCCGCAGCCCCCTCGCCGCGTTGCGCGCCCAACTGGAGACGTCCCTGCGCCACCCGGAGACCGTCACCGACTGGCCGTCCACCGTACGGGAGGCCACCGCCGACGTCGTACGCCTCCAGGCGCTCGCCGACGACCTCCTGCTCCTCGCCAGCCACCGCGCCACCGCCCCCGCCGGGTACCCGGTCGACCTGGCCGCCCTCGCGGAGGACCTGGTCCGCGAACACCAGCGCCTCCCGGACGCGACACACCTCGCCCTGTGCTGCGAGGCCCCGGCCCCGGCCGTCGTCCACGGCAACGCGACCCGCCTGGAACGCCTGTTGCGCAACCTCCTGACGAACGCGTGCCGCCACGCGAAGTCGAAGATCGAGGTCGAGGTCGAGGTCGGGACCGACGGCTCCACGGTCACGCTCACGGTGACGGACGACGGCCCGGGCGTTCCCCTGAAGGACCGCGCCCGCGTCTTCGACCGCTTCACCCGCCTCGACGCCTCCCGCACCCGCGCCTCGGGCGGGGCGGGCCTGGGCCTCCCCATCGCCCGCGACATCGCCACCCACCACGGGGGCACGCTGACGGTGGAGGACTCGGCGCGGGGCGCGCGCCTGGTGGCGCGCTTCCCGGCGGACGCCCGTCCGTCCGGATGACGCACGGCGAATCCACCGCCTCACCCCCCGGCCCTGCGGATACGCTCCGAGACCCGCGGGGACTCCGGCGTGGACGGCAAGGAGCCGCGCGGGGAGGACGACGGCAAGTACGACGACCCGCTGAACCGGGCCCACCGAGTCTGGTCCCTCGGCATGTGCCACAAGCCGGACACCTGGGCCTCCGTGATGGGGACGAAGGCCCCCCGACAACCCGCCGACGAAGCCCGCGCAGCGCGACGAGTACGTACCGGCAGCCATGAGCCGCCTCGCCTGCGTCACCGTCGAGGAGGCCGTCGGCTGCACCCGTGACACCGCCTGCGGCGACGGCTGCACCCGCTATGCCGAACAGGAGTCCGACTCGGCTCTGGCCCGCTGGACCACCTGCGTCTCCCGCGGCGCGGTCGCCCCACCGGCGGAGGGCCGCACGGAGGGCGCGTGAGTACGGACCGGGGGCGAGCCGTCCCGTCCGGTCACCGATCAGGTGGCGTGGAGGTTGTCGGTCGAGTCGCTCGTGGCGTGGATGTTGCCTGTCGAGTCGCTGGTGGCGTGGATGTTGCCGGTCGAGTCGCTGGTGGCGTGGATGTTGCCGGTCGGATCGCTCGTGGCGTGCGCATTGGCCAGTGCGGGAGACGCGGTGCCGGCGGCGACGGCGGCGGCGAGGAGGGCGCCGGCCAGGAAACGCTTGCTGCGGGTCATGTTCGACTTCCCGTAGAGGTGTGGAGATCCGAAAGGGCTCGATCTTCCCCTGTTGTCGAATATCGGTGCGAAATGGAGCCTGTTACTTCGTCAGGTCGGCGCCGGCGCCACAACCAGAGGAGGGCCGGGCAGTTGCCCGGCCCTCCTCTCGGTGGTCCGATCGCGTTGCGCACGGGCCCTGCCCGGACGGATCCCCCCTGGTTCCGTCGGGCGTCCCCCGAGTCCGTGTGCTCCCCCGTCGACCGGACCTCCCTGGTCGGCCCCGGCAGCTCCCCCGAAGTCGCCGCCGCGGCCGTTCCCCGTCGGGAGTGGTCTACTTGGCCGGCTCCGTGGTGGCGTGCATGTTGTCCGTGGTGGCCGTGCCGCCGCTGCCGTCGATGGGCTCCGTGGTGGCGTGCATGTTGCCGCTGATGCCGAGCTTCTCGGCCACCGCGTCGGTGAGCGGAGCGTCCGTCGCGTGCATGTTCATGCCGACGATCTCTTCCCCGGTGGCGTGCATGTTCGTCGGCTTGGCGATGGGCGTGGTCGGGTCCAGGTCGGCCATGGTGATCAACTCCCGTGATGACTTCGGATGGGGCGAGTGGGCCCTGCCGGCCGTTCCCCCGTGGACAGCCGGGGGGCCCACTCGGAGCCGTTCACCCTAGTGCGACGGTGTGACGGCCGTACCACCGACCCGTCTGCCCCCCGACGCGGCGGATCGATGAGAGAAGACTGCCGCACTGCCATAAACGAACGATGAACGCGCAGTTCAGCGGTCAGGCCGCGGCGGTCTCCAGCAGCAGGGTGCGGACCTCGGATTCCTCCGGTGAACCCAGTTCCACGAAGATGTCGAGGGCTTCCCGCCAGCAGACCCGTGCCCGCCCGTGCTGCCCTATGCCGGACAGCCCGCGTCCCAGCACGACGAGGACCTGTCCGCGGCGCCACTCGCCGCCCACTCCCCGGAGGATGATCAGGGCCGTTTCGGAGTTCGACGCGGCTTGGGCGTACCGGCAGGCGGCGATGTCCACCTCGGCGATCCTGAAGAGCGACATGCCCTCCCAGAGGCGCTGCCTGCTGTCCTGGAACACTTCGAGGGCCTCGGTGAGCCGGGCCGTGGCCTCGTCCAGCCGGCCGCTCTGGGTCAGTGCGAGTCCCAGTGCGTAGCGACCGTTGGCGCCCTTGAGGGCGTGGCCCATGGCGTCGTACATGTCGGTTCCCCGCTGGGCCAGTTCGACCGCGATGTCGGTCTGCCCCATGGCCAGGTGGATCCGGGAGAGGTTGCACAGGGCGCTGGCCTCGCCGGCCGCGTCGTCGCAGGCGCGGAAGGCTGCCGTCGCCTGGGCGAGGAAGCGTTCTCCGTCGGTGTTGCGCCCCTGGTAGAGGGCCATGATGCCCAGGGCGTTGGCCGCCCAGCACAGCGGAAGGTCATCGCCCGTCGCGGAGGCGAGGTCCATCGACTTGTGGGCGTGGCCGTCGGCCTCGTCGAAGCGGCCCGCCACGTGCTGGACGTACGCCAGCGTCAGCGCCGCCCGCCCCTCCGCCCGTACGTCGGCCGCCGCGTGCGCCGCCTCCCGCAGCACCGTGGCCACCGCCTCGTACTCGCGGGAGTTCGCGCCCGACTCCGCCAGGTCGAGGGCCGCCCACAGCAGGTCCACCCCCCGTCGCAGGGTCGTCGGGGTCGAGGCGGACTGGCGGACCGCGGCCAGGAGGCAGTTGGCCTCCGCGTAGAGCCAGTCCTGGGCCTCGTGGCGGTCCGTGAAGGTGAGGCCGTCGTAGGAGGTGGGTTCCAGGTGGTCGACGAGGCGGTCGCCGGGGCGCTCGATCGCGTAGACGCGCGCGGCCGTCGAGAGGTAGAAGTCCAGGAGGCGGGAGAGGGCGGCTTCCTTCTCGGACGGGGGCTGTTCGTCGCGGTCGGCGCATGCACGCGCGTAGAGGCGGACGAGGTCGTGGTAGCGGTAGCGGCCGGGGGCGGCGGACTCCAGGAGGGACGTGTCGACCAGGGCCTCCAGGAGGTCCTCGGTGTCCCAGAGGGGGAGGTCCAGGAGCGCGGCCGCCGCCACGAGGGAGATGTCCGGGCCGTCGGCGAGGCCGAGGAGGCGGAAGGCGCGCGCCTGGGCCGGTTCCAGCTGGCCGTAGCCGAGTTCGAAGGTGGCCTTGACCGCGAGGTCGCCCGCCTGGAGTTCGTCCAGGCGTCGCCGCTCGTCCGCCAGCTTCGCCGCCAGGACCGAGACCGTCCAGGTGCGGCGGGCCGCCAGGCGGGAGGCCGCGATGCGGATCGCCAGGGGGAGGAAGCCGCAGGCGGCCACCACGTCGAGGGCCGCTTCCCGTTCGGCGCCCACCCGCTCCTCGCCCACGATGCGGGTGAAGAGCTGGAGGGCCTCCTCGGGGGACATGACGTCCAGGTCGACCAGGTGCGCGCCCGCCAGGTCGACCATGCGGATGCGGCTCGTGACCAGGGCCGCGCAGCCCGCCGTGCCGGGGAGGAGGGGGCGGATCTGGGCGGCGTCGCGGGCGTTGTCCAGGAGGACCAGGACCCGGCGGCCGTCGAGGGTCGAGCGGTACAGGGCCGCGCGCTCGTCGAGCGAGTCCGGGATGGCGGAGTCCGCGGTGCCGAGGGCGCGGAGGAAGGAGCCGAGGACGGTCTCGGGGGCGGCGGCGCGGTTGCCTGCGCCCTGGAGGTCGACGTACAGCTGGCCGTCGGGGAAGTGCGGCCGCGCCTCGTGGGCGACGTGCACGGCGAGCGTCGTCTTGCCGACGCCGCCGATGCCCGCGAGCGCGGAGACCGCCATGACGTGGCCCTCGGCGGTGGCGAGCCGGGCGCCCAGTTCGCGTACGAAGGAGATGCGGCCCGTGAAGTCGGGGACCGTCGCCGGGAGCTGGGCCGGGCGTGCGATGGGCGCCGCCGTGGGGGACGGTTCCTCGACCGGGCGGGCGAGTTCGGCGTCGGCCTGGAGGATGCGCTGCTGGAGGCGGGAGAGTTCGGGGGTCGGGTCGACGCCGAGCTCGTCCGCGAGGAGCCGGCGGGTGTCCGCGTAGACCGCGAGCGCCTCCGCCTGCCGGCCGCTGCGGTAGAGGGCGAGCATGAGGAGTTCGCGCAGGCGCTCCCGCAGGGGGTGCGCCGCCGTCAGCGCGGTCAGTTCGGAGACGGCCTCCGCGTGCGCGCCGACCTCCAGGTCGATGTCGAGGCGGGTCTCCAGGAGGGTGAGGCGCCATTCCTCCAGGCGGGCCCGCTGCGTCTCGGCGTACGGGCCGGGTACGGACGCCAGCACCTCGCCGTCCCACAGGTCCAGCGCCTCGGCGAGCCGCTCCCGGGCGGCCGTCCGGTCCCCGGCGGCGCGGAGCTTGTCCGCCTCGGCGGCCAGCTCCTGGGCCTCGGTCACGTCGAGCGCGGTGGTGCGGATCGCGTAGCCGCCGGACTCGCTGACCAGGACGTTCGGGTCGAGGGCCTTGCGGAGCCGGGAGGCGTACGTGCGGACCGCGGCGAGCGCCTGCGAGGGCGGTTCCTCGCCCCAGAGCGCGTCGATCAGTTCGTGCGCCGTGGCGGTGCGGCCGCCGCGCAGGAGCAGCGCGGCGAGCAGGGCGCGCTGCTGCGGGGAGCCGGTGGGGACGGCCTCCCCGTCGCGCCAGGCGCGGACGGGGCCGAGCACGCCGAAGCGGAGCCCGCCGCCGGAGGCGTTCGAACCGGTTCCAGCACGTACGTCGGCCTCCGGGCCCGTGCCGGTTCCGGCGCGCACGTCGGCCTCCGTGCCCGTACCGGTGTCCGTCGCTTCGCCCACCGGAGTCGTCGGGCTCATCCTCGGAGACCGCTGCGCCGGAACTCGCGGCCCGTTCTCACGGTCCATCGCTCCCCCTGCTCCTACCGCTACCGCTGGTTTCGCCCTGGACAGTCTGCCTTGTCCGGAGGGGGTCCGTCAGCATGGGGTCGGCCGTTGTGAAGCCGTTGTACGGCCGCAACCCGGCCGTCTCCCGGCCCGCGGCCCCGCCGTCTCCCCGGCCGCAACCCGGGCCGTTCTGCCTCCCACTAGCTGACGGACCGTCAGATCGACGCTACCGTGAAAGCCATGGAGACCTTCCCGAAGATCATCTCGGTGGACGACCACACCGTGGAGCCCCCGCACGTCTGGCAGGACCGGCTCCCGTCCCGGTACCGCGACACCGGACCCCGGATCGTCCGCGCCCCCCTCAAGGAAATGACCTTCCTCGGCGGCAGGTTCGCCCCGGTCATGGGCGCCCAGGGGGACGAAGGGCCGATCGGCGACTGGTGGGTGTACGAGGATCTGCACAGACCCCTCACACGCCTCGACACCGCCGTCGGCTACGACCGGGACGAGATACGCCTCGAAGTCATCACGTACGAGCAGATGCGGCCCGGCTCGTACGACGTCGCCGCCCGGCTCGCCGACATGGACGTCAACCACGTCCAGTCCGCGCTCTGCTTCCCCACCTTCCCCCGCTTCTGCGGCCAGACCTTCACCGAGGCCTCCGACCGCGAACTCGGACTCCTCTGCGTCCGCGCCTACAACGACTGGATGGTCGAGGAGTGGTGCGGGCCCGAGGCGCGCGGCCGGCTCATCCCGCTCACCCTCATCCCGCTCTGGGACCCGGAGCTCGCCGCCGCCGAGGTCCGCCGCAACGCCGCGCGCGGGGTGCGGGCCGTCGCCTTCTCCGAGATCCCGCCGCACCTCGGGCTCCCCTCGGTCCACACGGACCACTGGGACCCCTTCTTCCGCGCCTGCGACGAGACCGGCACGGTCATCGCCATGCACATCGGCTCGTCCAGCCGGATGCCGTCCACCTCGGCCGACGCCCCGCCGGCCGTCGGCTCCACCATCACCTTCGCGAACTGCTGCTTCTCGATGGTCGACTGGCTGATGAGCGGCAAGTTCGAGCGCTTCCCGAACCTGCGGATCATGTACGCGGAGGGGCAGATCGGCTGGATCCCGTACATCCTGGAGCGCGCGGACGTCGTCTGGGAGGAGAACCGGGCCTGGGGCGGTGTCGCCGACAAGGTCACCCGGCCGCCGTCGGAGCTCTTCGCGGGCCACGTCTTCGGCTGCTTCTTCGACGACGCCTTCGGGCTGCGCAACCTCGACGCGATCGGGGCGGCGAACGTCCTCTACGAGACCGACTACCCGCACTCGGACTCCACCTGGCCCAAGTCGAAGGAGGTCGGCGAGGCGCAGATGGGGCACCTGCCCGGGGACGTCGTCGAGCGGATCGTCCGCGGCAACGCGATCGAGCTCCTGGGGCTGACCCCGGAGGGCCTCTGGAGGCCGTGACGGGCACCCCGGGGCTCCGCCGGGCCATCGGACGTCGCGCACGCGGTGCTCGCCCAGGTCGGGTGCGTGCCGGGCGAGCGTGCGGTGGTCCGCGTCGTCGTGGAGGACGGCCGGCCCGTGGTGGGCCGCGGTGGCCGCGATGATCAGGTCGACGGCCGAGGCGCTTCCGTGCTCCCCGGCCTTCGCCGTCCGGCGCCGTACGGAGCCGATCCGGCGTCCCGCGTTCTTGGGTACCGCCGCGTCGGGGGAGAGGCCGGCGAACGTCTCGGCGATCTCGTCGTACTCGCGGCCGTCGCGCGCTGTACGGGAACTCGGCGCGCTGCGGGGTGCGGGACGTGATCGCCCCGGCGTCGATCGCCCCGTACCGGGCCGACCGGAGGCCGGGATCGCCGAGCGGCCGGACCGGGCCGGACGTGCCGAGGAGATGGATCACCGACCGTCCTTCTCGGCCCGGTGCCGGCGCTCGGCGCCCCCGATCGCCCCCCTCCCGCACGACGCCCCCCTTGCCTGATGCCCCGTCAGGTACCAGCATGGCCCTCGTCCGCTCATACCTGACGGCACGTCAGATCGAAGGGGTCCCCATGGTGGTCTACGGGATGCAGCTGCCGGTCCAGTCGCAGAGCACCCTCTACGCCGAGGCCTGGGAGGCGGCCGCGGGGCCGGCGGATCTGCTCGCCGTCGCGCGCGCCGCGGACGCCCACGGCTTCGACTACCTCGCGAGCTGCGACCACGTCGCCATCCCGCGCAGGCTCGCCGGGCCGATGTCCACGGTCTGGTACGACCCGGTGGCGACGCTCTCCTTCCTCGCCGCCGCCACCGAGCGGGTCCGGCTGCTCGCGCACGTCGCCGTCGTGGGGCTGCGGCATCCGCTGGTGACGGCCAAGGCGTACGCGACGCTCGACCACCTCTCGGGCGGCCGGCTGGTCCTCGGGGTCGGAGCCGGGCACGTGCAGGAGGAGTTCGAGGTGCTCGGGGTGGACTTCGCGCGCCGGGGCGCCGTGCTCGACGAGACGCTCGACGCGCTGCGGGCGGCCCTCGGGCCCGAGGAGTACCCGGAGCACCTGGGGGAGCGGTTCGCGTTCAAGGACCTCGGGCAGCTGCCCCGGCCCGCGCAGGAGCGGGTCCCGCTCTGGGTGGGCGGCTCCTCGCCGGCCGCCGTGCGCCGGGCCGCGCTCAAGGGGGACGGCTGGCTGCCGCAGGGCGATCCGCGCGACAGGCTCGCCGAGCAGATCCGGACGCTGCTGCGGCTGCGTGCCGAGGCGGGGATCGCCGAGCCGATCACGGTCGGCGCGATCACCGAGGCGCTGTACGTCGGCGCGCCCGGCTGGGAGGTCGGCCGGCGCACCCTGAGCGGCCGGCCGGAGGAGCTCGCGGCCTCCCTGCGCGCGTACGGGGAGATGGGCGTGCACCAGATCCAGGTCCGGTTCCGGTCCCGGAGCCGTACCGAACTCATCGACCAGATGGCGGCCTTCGGCACGGAGGTCGCCCCCCACCTCTGAGGGACAAGGAGTCGGACATGGGCAAGCTCGACGGGCGGGTCGTCCTCGTCACCGGCGCGGCGCGCGGGCAGGGCGAGCAGGAGGCCCGGCTGTTCGCCGCCGAGGGCGCGAAGGTGGTCCTCGGGGACGTCCTGGACGAGGCGGGGGAGGCGCTGGCCGAGGAGCTGGGGGAGGAGCGGGCCGCGTACGTCCACCTGGACGTGACGAGCGAGGGCGAGTGGGCGGCGGCCGTGGCGGCGGCCAAGGAGCGCTTCGGGAAGATCGACGGACTCGTCAACAACGCGGGCGTCCTCCGCTTCAACGAGCTCGTCTCGACCCCGCTCGACGAGTTCCGGGCGATCGTCTCCGTCAACCAGACCGGCTGCTTCCTGGGCATCCGCACGGTCGCGCCCGAGATCGCGGCGGCCGGCGGCGGGACGATCGTCAACACCGCCTCGTACACCGGGATCACCGGCATGGCCGGGGTCGGCGCCTACGCGGCGAGCAAGCACGCCGTCCTCGGGCTGACCCGGGTCGCCGCCCTGGAGCTGGCCGGGAAGGGCATCCGGGTCAACGCGGTCTGCCCCGGGGCGATCGACACCGCGATGAGCAATCCGGAGGGCGTGGACCCGGCGGCCACCGCCGAGCTGTACCGCAAGCTCGTGCCCCTCGGCCGGATCGGACGGCCGGAGGAGGTGGCGGCCCTCGCGCTCTTCCTGACCGGGGAGGAGTCGGCGTACATCACGGGCCAGCCGTTCGTGATCGACGGCGGCTGGCTGGCGGGCGTGAGCCTCTTCTGACGTCTCGTCAGGTATTGACGCACCCATCGCGCGGTGCGAGAGTCGGGCACATCAAGGAATCTGACGGATCGTCAGAAACGATGAGGACGGTGAACCCCCTTGGAATTCGGGATCTTCGTACAGGGATACGTCGGCAAGCGCGCCGAGACCGATCCCGAAGCCGAGCACAAGGCCCTCATGGAGGAGACCGAGTACGTCATCCAGGCGGACCGGTCCGGCTTCAAGTACGCCTGGGCCTCCGAGCACCACTTCCTGGAGGAGTACTCGCACCTCTCCGCCAACGACGTCTACCTCGGCTACCTCGCCCACGCCACCGACCGGATCCACCTCGGCTCGGGCATCTTCAACCCCCTCGCCCCCGTCAACCACCCGGTGAAGGTCGCCGAGAAGGTCGCCATGCTCGACCACCTCTCCGGCGGACGCTTCGAGTTCGGCTCCGGGCGCGGGGCGGGCTCCCACGAGATCCTCGGGTTCATGCCGGGCATCACCGACATGAACCACACGAAGGAGATCTGGGAGGAGACCATCGCCGAGTTCCCCAAGATGTGGCTCCAGGACGAGTACGTGGGCTTCCAGGGCAAGCACTGGTCGCTGCCGCCCCGCAAGATCCTCCCCAAGCCGTACGGGAAGTCCCACCCCGCCATGTGGTACGCGGCCGGCTCCCCCTCCTCGTACGCCATGGCCGGGAAGATGGGCCTCGGCGTCCTCGGCTTCAGCGTCCAGAAGGTCTCCGACATGGAGTGGGTCGTCGAGTCCTACAAGAACGCGATCAAGGAGGCCAGGGCGGTCGGCGACTTCGTCAACGACAACGTCATGGTGACCTCGACCGCGATCTGCGCCGAGACCCACGAGAAGGCCGTCGAGATCGCGGTCGGCGGAGGCCTCAACTACCTCCAGTCCCTCCTCTTCCGCTACCACGACACCTTCCCGCGGCCCGAGGGCATCCCCGAGTGGCCCGAACTCCTCCCCGAGTACTCGGCGGAGATCATCGAACTCCTCATCCAGGAGGAGCTGATGATCTGCGGCGACCCGTCCGAGGTCCTCGCCCAGTGCAAGCGCTGGGAGCAGGCCGGCGCCGACCAGCTGTCCTTCGGACTGCCGATCGGGATCTCCTACGAGGACACGATGAACTCGATCAAGCTGATCGGCGAGCACGTGATCCCGAAGATCGACACGGACCCGGTCCACCGCACGACGCGCTTCCGGCAGGCGGCGGGGAACTGACCCCACGCACGAGCGCGGGGCGGCGTCTTCCCGGACCGCCGCCCCGTACCGGCCCCGGCCGGGGCCCCGCGGCGGCCCCGGTCCGGGGCACACCCGTGTGCAGAGAGGGAAGGGATCGTCATGCTCGACCACCTGATCAAGGGCGCCACCGTCGTGGACGGCACCGGCGCTCCCGCCCGCGTCGCCGACATCGGCATACGCGACGGGCGGATCGTCCTCGCGGAGCCCGGCGCGACGGCCCGCACCACCGAGGACGCCACCGGCCTCGTCCTGGCGCCCGGCTTCGTCGACCCGCACACCCACTACGACGCCCAGCTCTTCTGGGACCCCTACGCCACCCCCTCCATGAACCACGGCGTCACCACCGTCGCCGGCGGCAACTGCGGCTTCACCCTCGCGCCCCTCCACCCGGACCGCCCCGAGGACGCCGACTACACGCGCCGCATGATGTCGAAGGTCGAGGGCATGGCCCTCAAGGCCCTGGAGGAGGGCGTCGACTGGAGCTGGTCCTCCTTCGCCGAGTACCTGGACGCCCTCGACGGCCGGATCGCCGTCAACGCCGGCTTCATGGTCGGCCACTGCGCCCTGCGCCGGTACGTGATGGGCGCGGACGCCGTCGGCGGGCAGCCCACGCAGGAGCAGCTCGCGCAGATGGTGGCCCTCCTCAAGGAGGCCATGGACGCCGGCGCCTGGGGGCTCTCCACCACCCAGTCCTCCACCCACTCCGACGGCGACGGCGCCCCCGTCGCCTCCCGGCACGCGGGACCCGCCGAGCTCATCGCCCTGTCCAGGGCCGTCGGCGAGCACGAGGGGACGCAGATCGAGGCCATCCTCGCCGGCTGCCTCGACCAGTTCTCCGACGACGAGATCGAGCTGTTCGTCGAGATGACGGCCGCCGCCGGGCGGCCCCTCAACTGGAACGTCCTCACCATCGACGCCGCCGTCCCCGAGCGCGTCCCCCGCCAGCTCACCGCCTCCGAGCGGGCCCGCAAGTCCGGCGGCCGGATCGTCGCCCTCACCATGCCGATCCTCACCCCCATGAACATGTCCCTGGGGACCTTCTGCGCCCTCAACCTCATCCCCGGCTGGGGCGAGGTCCTCTCCCTCCCCGTCCCCGAGCGGATCGCGAAGCTCCGCGACCCGGACGTACGGGCCGAGATGCTGCGCCGCGCCGACTCCAGGGAGGCCGGGGTCTTCCGGCGGCTCGCGCACTTCGCCCGGTACGTCATCGGGGACACGTACAGCCGCGAGAACGAGGGCCTCACCGGCCGGGTCGTCGGCGACATCGCCGCCGAGCGCGGCCAGGACCCCTTCCAGGCCCTCGTCGAGATCTGCGCCAACGACGACCTGAAGACCGTGCTGTGGCCGATGCCCAGCGACAACGACCCGGCCTCCTGGGCCCTGCGCGCCGAGACCTGGCAGCACGAGGACGTCCTGCTCGGCGGCTCCGACGCAGGCGCGCACCTGGACCGGATGTGCGGCGCCCCGTACACCACACGCTTCCTCGGCGACTGCCTGCGCGGCCGGAAGCTGGTGCCCCTGGAGCGGGCCGTGCAGATGCTGAGCGACGACCCGGCCCGCCTCTTCGGGCTCCGGGAGCGCGGCCGGATCGCGGAGGGCTTCCACGCCGACCTGGTCCTCTTCGACCCGGAGCGGATCGACGCGGGCCCGGCGACCCTCGTGCACGACCTGCCGGGGGACAGCCCGCGCCTCGACTCGCGCGCGGTGGGGATCGTGTCGGTGCGGGTCAACGGCGTGGAGACGGTACGGGACGACGAGGTGACCGGCGCGGTACCGGGGAAGGTGCTGCGTTCGGGCCAGGACACGAGGACGGTGAGCACGCGATGACCCGGTTCGAGCGCCTCTACATAGGGGGAGAGTGGGTCGAGCCCGACGGCGGCCACTACGAGGTGATCGACCCGGCCTCGGAGGAGGTCGTCGGCCTCGCGCCCGAGGCCTCCCGGGCCCAGGTGTACGAGGCGGCCGCCGCCGCCCGCGAGGCCTTCGCGACCTGGTCCCGTACGAGACCGGAGGAGCGGGCGGCGATCCTCGACCGGGCGGCGGACCTGATGGCCCGCGACGCCGAGGAGAACGTCCTGCTCGCCCGGGCCGAGACCGGCGCCACCACCGGCACCGCGCGCGGGATGCAGGTCGCGGTGGGCTCCTCCCGCTTCCGGCGGTACGCGCGCGGGGCCATGGAGCCGGTCGAGCAGGCGCTGCCCCCGCAGATCAACGAGGCCGGCCCGATGGGCAGGGCCGGGGTGTTCGGCGCGGTGGCGGTACGGCGCCCGGTCGGCGTCGTCACCTGCATCACCTCGTACAACAACCCCTGGGCCAACCCGGCCGGCAAGATCGCCCCGGCGCTCGCCATGGGCAACACGGTCGTGGTGAAGCCCGCCCCGCAGGACCCGCTCTCCGTGTACGCGATGACCCGCGCCCTGGAGGAGGCCGGCGTCCCGGCGGGCGTCGTGAACGTCGTCACCGGCTCCGCCCAGGCCGTCGGCGAGGCGGCCGTCGACTCCCCGGACGTCGACATGGTCTCCTTCACCGGCTCCACGGCCGTCGGCCAGGCGATCGGCGAGGTCTGCGGCCGCTCGCTCAAGCGCCAGCTGATGGAACTGGGCGGGAAGGGCGCCGCGCTCGTCTTCGACGACGCCGACCTGGACTCGGCCGTGATGGGCATCGGGACGACCTTCGCCTTCTACAGCGGACAGATCTGCACCGCCCCGACCCGGGTCCTCGCCCAGCGCGGGATCTACGAGCGGCTGATCGAGAAGCTCACCGGCTACCTCGCCTTCATGAAGGTGGGGGACCCGGCGGAGAAGGGCACGGTCGTCGGCCCGGTCATCTCGGCGGCCCACCGCGACCGGGTGGAGTCGTACATCGAGCTGGGGCGGAAGGAAGGGGCCCGGATCGTCGCGGGCGGCGAGCGCCCGGACTTCGCCAAGGGCTTCTACGTGGCCCCGACGCTGCTCGCCGACTGCACCAACGAGATGCGGGTGGTCCGGGAGGAGATCTTCGGCCCGGTCGTCGTGGTCGTCCCCTTCGACGACGAGGAGGAGGGCATCGCGCTCGCGAACGACAGCGACTACGGACTGATCGACTACGTGTGGTCCGGCGACGTCGCCCGCGCCTTCCGCGTCGCGGCCCGGCTGCGGGCCGGCGGGGTCGGCGTGAACACGATCGGCCGGAACATGGAGGCGCCGTTCGGCGGCTTCAAGAAGAGCGGTGTCGGACGGGACGTGGGCTCGTACGCGCTGCACGCGTACAGCGAGCTCCAGGCGGTCGTCTGGCCGGGGTGACGGCCCCGGACGGCCGGGGTGAGAAGCGTCTCCAAAGTTTCACGGGAAATTTTTGAAACGGACATTTGGGGCACGACTGCGGTTCCCGCATATCGGACACCCCCTGGCGGACCTGTCGGTTGAGCGGTCCGCCAGGGTGGTCGATCTTTCAATCATCGGCGGGTGCCCGATTCGACCCGCGCAATGCAAGGCGATGATCGATCAAATGAGCGGAGTCTCATCTTCCGGATGTGGAAACCGCAGCATTTAACGTCGAGTTCATGACTCAGGTGGACGTACGGCCGCAGGCCGGAGACACGGCAAGGGGCAACGGCGCCCCGGACGGCACCTCAGGCGTGCGCGGCAAGGGCCTCGGCGGCAACTCCGTGGGCCTCCTCGGCAGCGCCGTCATCGGCATCTCGACCGTCGCCCCCGTCTACTGCCTGACCTCCACGCTCGGCTCCACCGCCGGCGAGGTCGGGCTGCAGATGCCCGCCGTCTTCCTCGCGGGCTTCCTGCCGATGCTGCTCGTCGCGTTCGCGTACCGCGAGCTCAACAAGCGCATGCCGGACTGCGGCACCTCCTTCACCTGGACCGTGAAGGCCTTCGGCCCCAAGGTCGGCTGGATGTGCGGCTGGGGCCTGGTCATCGCGACGATCATCGTGCTGTCCAACCTGGCCGGCGTCGCGACCTCGTACTTCTGGCTGCTCGCCGGAGAGATCAGCGGCAACCCCTCGATCGCCGCCCTGGACGACAACAAGGCCGTCCACATCGTCACCTGCCTCACCCTGATCGCCGCCGCGACCGCGATCAGCTACCGGGGCATGACCGCCACCAAGGGCGTGCAGTACACCCTCGTCGGCCTCCAGCTGGCCGTCCTCGCGGTCTTCGTCGTCATGGCCTTCCAGAAGGCCGGCTCGGTCGACTTCCCGACCGGCGCCTCCTTCTCCTGGTCCTGGCTGAACCCCTTCTCCGTCGGCTCCTTCGCCTCCTTCACCGCCGGCCTCTCGCTGTCGATCTTCATGTACTGGGGCTGGGACACCTGCCTCACGGCCAACGAGGAGACCACCGACAGCGACAAGACCCCCGGCCGCGCCGCGCTCATCTCGATGGTCGTCCTCGTCGGCTCCTACCTGGCCACCGGCGTCGCCGCCCAGATGGTCGTCGGCTCCGGCGACAAGGGCCTCGGCCTCGCCAACCCGGAGACCTCCGACAACGTCTTCGCCGCCCTCGCGGGCCCCGTCATGGGCCCCGTCCTCGGCATCGCGCTCTTCGTCGCCGTCCTCGCCTCCGCCGCCGCGAGCCTCCAGACCACCTTCATCCCGGTCGCCCGCACGGTCCTCGCCATGTCCAGCTACGAGGCCCTGCCGCCGTCCTTCGCCCGGGTCCACCCCGTCTTCAAGGTCCCCGGCAAGGCCACCATCGTGGCCGGCGTCGCCACCGGCGTCTTCTACACCGTCATGACCCTCGTCAGCGAGAACGTCCTGGTCGACACCATCTACGCCCTCGGCCTGATGATCTGCTTCTACTACGCCCTCACGGCCTTCGCCTGCGTCTGGTTCTTCCGCGCCGAGCTCTTCACCTCCGCCCGCGACCTCGCCTTCAAGGGCGTCATCCCGGCCCTCGGCGGCCTGATGCTGACCGCCGTCTTCGGCAAGACCCTCTACGACATGTGGGACCCGGCCTACGGCTCCGGCTCCTCCGTCCTCGGCATCGGCTCGGTCTTCGTGATCGGTGTCGGCCTGCTCCTCCTCGGCGTGGTGATCATGCTGATCATGCAGCGCAGGAGCCCCGCCTTCTTCCGCGGCGAGATCCTGACGAAGGAGACGCCGGCTCTGGTGGTCGAGGACTGACTGATTGACGCCCTCCTGAGGCGTCCCTGAAACGCGAAGGCGGCGGCCCGTGGGGGGTCCGCTGCCTTTGCTTTTCTGATTACGCCCGTGTGGTGTGGGTGAAGCCGAGGGAGGTCAGTCCTTCGGCCTGGCACAGCCGGTCGGAGGGGCCGCCGACCTCGGTCTGGAGGAGTTGGTAGGCGGCGCCGTGGGTTTGGCCCCAGTGCATGGTGGCCCGCCACAGGGCGCGTCCGAGGCCTTGGCCTCGGGCCTCGGACAGGACGGCGAAGTACTGAGGCATGAGCTGGGGACGTCCGATGGCGTCGGGTTGGATCTCCATGGGGCCGATCGCGCCCACGATGCGGTCCTCGACGGCGGTGGTGAGGACCGGGCCGCACCGGCCGGCCTGCATCCGGGCATGGAGGAAGGCCAGGCCATCGCCCGCCATGGCCTCGGCGAACGGGGCGAAGGTCTCCTGCACGGCGGTCGGCCAGGCGGTGATGGGCCGGACCGGGCCCCCCGCGTCGGGGCAGGGGGCGGCGGTGAAGTCCTTCAGCTGAATGCGGGTGCCGTGCGGGTACGCGGCCTCGGGGCCGAGAGGGCGTACGACCCGGGCGCCCGCCACGTCGTGCGCGGCGGCGAGCTTGGCTGCCAGCTCGGCGGCCTCCTCCACGACGCTGTCGCGTAGACCGTAGGCGAAGACCTTCACGGTGCCGCGTCCGCGCCGGGTCAGGGTGGGGATGAGGGTGTGCTCAGGCTGATGCACCACGTCCTCGCGAAGGACTTTCTCGTCCTTCTCGCCGCCCCAGCGCCGGTCCTTGTCGTAGGGCAGGAAGCCACCGGTGTCAGCCGCTCGCAGGACGTCCTCGAAGATCCCGACGGTCAGGGCATCGGGGTGGACAGGACCGAGAGTCGGCACGATCGGCGCGGTCAGTTGGGGCCGGAGCCAGTCCCAGCGGAAGAACATGTGCGGCACCCTAGCGGTGGGACGGGCGGGGCTCAGGCCCCGACGCGAGTACGCCGGGGCCTGAACGGAGTTGACCGGATCGTGTCGGTCAGTGGGGGTTGTCGTCACCGGCGTCGCAGGAGCACTCCGCGCTCTCCACGATCACGTCGAGGTCCTGGACGGCGGTGATCGACACGGTCGCGACGGGCGGGGCCGCTCGGCGGGCCGAGGCCGGCGGGCCGGGCAGGATGGTCACCGCTACGGGCGGGGTCATGAGGCGTTCTCCTTGTCTCCGTGCTGGCAGTAGCTGTGCAGCGGCGCCTTGGCCTCCTGGTAGTGCTTGGCCAGGGGGGCAGACCCGGCAGGTGCCGGACAGGGCGCAGCCCTCGCACCCTCCGGTGCGAAGCATGAGGCGGTCGGCGATGGCGCCGAGCCGGGTGAGGCCGTCGATGCCTTCGGCCATGAGGTCGATCTGGTCGTCGCGCCCGACCTTGCAGATCGACACCTTGGCGTGCGGGTCGGCGTGGAAGAAGGTGTGTCCCGCGTTGCAGCCGGCGAACGGCTTGCGCTGCCGCAGGTGGACGGCGGACTGGGCGAGCAGCGGTTCACCGCCGCCGTAGATCGTGGGTGTCATGTTCGTGTACGCGTGGTTCTCGACGTTCCACTCGTCGGCGAGGGCGGCCATCTCGTCGGCTTCGGAGGCGTTGTCCTCGGTCACCACGACGTTGATGCGCAGCGGCAGCCCCGCCTCACGGGCGGCGTCCATGCCGCGCCGGAACGCCTTCCACGCCCCGCGGCGCTGGGTGAGCGTGTCGAAGGATTCCTCGCTCGCCCCGTACATGCTGACCACCAGGCGGTAGGGCGGGCAGTCCCGGAAGAGCTTGAGGAGGTCCGGCCGCCAGAGCAGCGAGCCGTTGGTGGAGATGGTGAGCATCATCCCGGCCTGCCAGGCGTACCGGTAGGCGCCCTGGAAGTGGGGGTCCATGGTGGGCTCGCCGCCGGTGATCTGGAGCCAGAGGACGCCGGCCTCGCGCATGATGTCCAGCAGCCGCACCTTGTCGTCCCAGCCGAGGCCGGAGAAGGGCCGCTCGCCGAGGTAGCAGTGCTTGCAGCCGAAGTTGCAGCCGAGGTTGATCTCCCAGGAGGCCCGGCAGTAGCCGTACGGGGACGGCTCACGCACCAGCACGGTGCCCTGTGTAGATCGACCGCCCAGGTCCAGGTCCCACAGGTCGGAGGCGGTCCGCACCGCCCAGGCGGGAAGCGACTCACCGTCGACGGCGGCCTGGCGCAGACCCTCGAAGTGGTCGGCGGAGATTCGGGCGCCGGCCCGTGCTCCCGGCTTGAGGAGAAGGTGTCCGTCGAGGAACGGAGAGGCGATCAGAGCGTGGGCCATCGGTGGCCCTCCTTCCGGATCACGGAGCGGGACAGCACACGGGACTCCTGCCGGCCGGCGCGGCAGTGGACCTCGCCCAGCCCGTTGCAGGTGCCGCAGGTCTTGCCGGACGAGTTGGCGCCACTGCCACCGCAGTCGCCGCACCGTTCGTTACGAGGCGAGCGAGGGCGCCGGGGCCTGTGCGGGCTCGCGATCAGCTGGTGCACGAGACCTCCTCCATGGCGTCTTCCCAGGTGTGCTGCGCGGTGTGGTCGGCGAACAGACAGCAGCCCTCACCGTCGGGCCCCGGGGCGGCCACCAGGCAGTCCGGCAATACGACGAGTTCCGCCTCGTCCGGCCCGCGCCAGCGGAGCCACAGCGCGGTCCCGTACGCCCCGGCGTCGGTGAGGAGACCGAAGTGCTCACCCCCGTCGTGCGCAGACAGCTGGCACTGCACGGCCCTGTCGATGTACGGGGCGGCCGACTTCCCCCGCGCTTCCCTTGCCAGGTCGAGGGGCACCCGGCGCCAGTGCGCGCAACGCATCACGACACCATCCGGAAGGACGCGACGGCGTTCCGGGCCTGCTGCGAGCACCGGGGGCAGACGCACGGCGGGTAGCGGCCCGGGTTCTCCGGGACCACCGGGTCCTCACCCACGCGTACCTCTGTGCGAGGCCCCCACGTCTGGCCGGAGTCGCGGGAGACCCGCAACGTCATCCGTACGTCGTCCTGTCCGTTCGCCATGGCCAGGAGCATCGCGATCCGCGGGCCCGGCCAGAAAGGCCAAGCGGATTACCCAACTTGGGTAACATCACCCTCGGTTGACCAAGTGCAGCGATCCGTAGTCCTCATGCCGGAGCGTGCCCGATGCCCGAGCCATCTCGCTCGAAGGAACTCCCGGTCAGCCTACTCACGGACCCAGTGATGATCGAGGCATGCCAGGCCAGAGACTTCGGCCGCATCTTTCAGCTGGTCAAGGCACGAGCAGGCATCTATTCGTCGATGATCGCGCGCCGCTGCGACCTGACCCCCAGCCGTGTCGGTGAGGTGATCGCCGGGCGGCGGCAGTTGCTGCACATGGACGTGATCGAACGGATCTCGGACGGACTGCGCATCCCCGGACACATGCTCGGCCTTGCCCGACGCTCCTGGGAGGCGCCGCCCAGCCTGACGGTCACGCCCCGCCAACCGGCTGAGGTGCCAGCCTCAGCCGTCGAGCCGCTGGCTGCCGGGCTACCGGGGGCGGACGTGGACAGCATCCTCGCCCTTGCTGCCGAGCGGGACCTCAGCGCGTCGACGCTGGACGCGCTGCATTCGTCGATCGCGGACTACTGGCGCCGGGACGACGAGCACGGCGGCGAGACCTTACGGCCGGCGGTCGTCGGCCAGCTCCGCTACGTCGTCGACCTCCTCAAGGAGCAGCGGCCAGCTCCTTTACGGGACGGCCTGCACAGCATCGCGGCCGAGCTGGCCCGGCTCACCGGATGGACCTACTTCGACGCCCGCCAGTACAACCAGGCACGCGCCTACTTCACCGAAGCCCTCGGACTGGCCAAGGCCATCGACGACCGCCAGTTCATGGCCAACGTCCTCGCCTGCATGAGTCTCCAGGCCACCTGCCAGGACAAGCCCGGCGACGCCCTCGCCCTCGTCACGGCCGCCCAGGACCAGGCCCGAGCCGCCGTGGGGACAACGCCTCGCGTGCTGGCCATGCTCGCCATGCGCGAAGCCTTCGCCCACGCCACCCTCGGCAACCACGGCGCGACCCACACCGCGATCTCGGAAGCCCACGCCCAGTTCGGGCGGATCAGCACAGGTGACCCGGACCCGGCCTGGGTCGCCTACTTCGACGAGCCGAAGCTGATCGTGGACACCGGCATCGCGCACGGCCGCCTGGGCGAAGCAGCCCTAGCCGAACCCCTCATCGCGGACGCCCTCCGCCGCGAACACGCATCGAACCACCGAGGCCGTGCCTTCCACGCCTTCTGGCTGGCCCGCGCCCAACTCCAGCGCGGGAAGCTCGATGAGGCGTGCGAAACGGCCATGGATGCCCTGGCCCCGGCGGCGGCCGTCAGCTCGCAACGAGTTGCGGGCCACCTCCGGGAGTTCTACGAGCAACTGGAGCCCTTCCGCAGGGAACCACCCGCTGCGGCCTTTGAGTCTCGACTCCGCGAAGTGCTGCCCCGTCAGGTCAGCGGATCGCCTCGTCCATGAGCACGTAGAGCAGCCCGACGAGGGAGCCGCTGCTGACGATCTCGCGTCGGTCGATCATGCCCCGCACGTCGGCCAGCGGGATCCACTCGATCCGGTCCGACTCGTTCTTCTCGGTCGGCGGACCCTCGTACGTCGCCCCGTCGGCCCGGAAGACGTGGTGCTGGGAGTCGGTGATGCCGTTGGCCGGCTCGGCGTAGATCAGCGGCTTGATCGGGCCGGGGCGCCAGCCGGTCTCCTCCAGGACCTCACGGGCAGCCGCTTCGGCCGGTGTCTCGCCCTCCTCGACCAGGCCCATGGGAAGCTCCCACGCCCAGGCGTCCGTGATGAAGCGGTGCCGCCACATCATCAGCACCTCGCGGCGCTTGTTGACGACGGCGGCCACGGCCAGGTGCCGGAGCTTGACGACGTGGTGTTCCCAGCGGTTCCCGTCCGGCGTCTCGACGTCGGTGAGCCACAGGTTCACCCAGCTGTTCTCGTAGATCGGACGTTCCCCGTGGATTTTCCACTGCATCGCTGCGGCCCCTCTCGATCGGCCTCCAGCATCGCAGAGTGTTCCGGGGGAGACCGAGCTTCAGAGCTTTTCATGTCAGTGTGACGAAATGTGGCGCACAGTCAGAACGCCTCCTGCGGACCGGGTGTGGTCGGCAGGAGGCGCAGGAGGCGCAGGAGGCGCAGGAGGCGCAGGAGGGGCTGGCGAGGTGGCGGGGTCTGGAGCTGCTAGCCCCGCCCGGGCAGCAGCCGCTCCACCGCCGCGTTGGCGGGCGGCAGGTCGGGTGTGTGGGCGGGCTTGGCCTTGGGGGTCAGGACGCCGCTGAGCGGGATGACCGAGGGAAGGTTCATGCCGCCGGTGTCGGCGGACGCGGTCCCGGCGGCCGCGCCGGCGGCACCGGCGGCGGCGAAGACGGTCAGGGCGGCTGCGGTGAGGATCCTCTTCATGCCCGCACCAACGTGGACGGCGCCGTTCCGGTTACGACTACCAGGTCGCGCCGGCCGGCTGCCGGGTCGTCGCGTTGATCCGGTTGAAGAGGTTGGTGACCCCGAGCCACAGCACGATCTGGGCCAGCTGCTTCTCGTCGTAGTGGCGGGCCGCCTCGTCCCACACCGCGTCCGGCACCGCGTCCGGGCGGTCCGCGAGCCGGGTCGCGTACTCGGCGAGGGCCAGCGCCGCCCGCTCCGCCTCCGTGAAGTACGGGGTCTCCCACCAGGCCGCGACGGCGTGCAGCCGCTCGTCCGTCTCGCCCTCCTTCTGCGGCTCCAGGGCCCCGCCGACCACGCAGTACCTGCAGTCGTTGATCTGGCTCGCCCGGAGGTGGACCAGGTCCAGGACGGTGGCGGGGTGTGGAAATGCTGGTCGTGAGGTGCACAGAAGTGTGCAGAATTTTGTATGAGTTGGTCTCTTCTGCGGTTTCCAGGTGGGTTGTCGGTGGTGTCGGTTACGTTCGTGGTGTCGGTGATCGATGGATCGGGCGGGGGTGGTCGGGCGTGGCTGACGAGCACAGGCCGCTGCGGGAGATCGCGCGTCCGTTCGTCGTCGGCGGCCCGTCGGGCGTGAGCGTCCGTGACCGGCTCAAGGGGCTGACCGTCGAGGACGAGAAGGTCCTGCGTGTGGTGGGCGCGCACATGGGAAGCCTGGCCTCCCGGGATCTCGCCCGTCGCGTCCGCGACGGCCTCGATCACTCCACCGACACGTGGGCGGCACGGAAACGGGACCTGACCGCCGAGTCGTCCTCCCGGTGGGCGGGATCGGTCACGGCGAGTACCCACGACCAGTGGGGGCTGTCCCGGCGTGCTCAGCACGCTCATCTGCAGTCGCTGGATGCCGGTATCCGGATGCTCCGGCACCGCCTGTCGCTGCCGGTCGGGGAGAAGGGATCCCGGGGCAGGCCCGGCGGCTACCGCAGCAAGCACGAGTGGCTCCACAAGTCCCGCCGCCTGGCGATCCTCGAAGACCGCCACGAGCAGGTCAGAGCCGAGCGCGAAGCCGGGAAGGTGTCCGTCGTACGGGGTGGCAGGCGGCTGCTCAACCAGCGCCACCATCTCAGCGTCGCCGACAAGACCCTTGACCAGTGGCGGGCGGAGTGGGAGACGTCGCGCTGGTTCCTGACCGCTGATGGTGAGTCCGGGAAGCGGTTCGGAAACGAGACGATCCGTGTCACCCCCGCTGGCGAGATCAGTATCAAGCTGCCCGCGCCGCTCGCCGGTCTGGCCAACGCGAAACACGGCCGGTACGTGCTGGTCGCGAAGGTGTCGTTCCCGCACAGGGGTGAGGAGTGGCGCGACCGTGTCACCGGCAACCGGGCCGTCGCGTACCGCATCCACCTCGATACCGTCTCCGGCCGCTGGTACCTGGACGCCTCCTGGACCCGCAAGAACCTCCCCGTCGTGCCACTGAACGCGCTGCGGACGGGTGGGGCGGTCGGCGTGGACATGAACGCCGACCACCTGGCCGCCTGGCAGCTGGACGCCCACGGCAACCCGGTCGGCGCGCCCCGCCGGTTCGACTACGACCTGACCGGCCCCGCGCCCCATCGCGACGCCCAGCTCCGCCACACCCTCACCCGCCTCCTCCACTGGGCCAAGGCCACCGGAGTGCAGGCGCTCGCGATCGAGGACCTCGACTTCACCGACTCCACCACCCGCGAGAAGCACGGTCGGCGCAAGCGGTTCCGGCAGCTGGTCTCCGGCATCCCCACCAGCAAGCTCCGTGCCCGCCTGCTGTCGATGTGCGCCGAGGCCAATATCGGAGTCATCGCCGTCGACCCCGCCTACACCAGTAGGTGGGGTGCGGAGCACTGGCAGAAACCGCTGACCGCCACACACCGCAAGACCAGCCGACACGCTGCCGCTGCGGTGGCGATCGGCAGACGCGCCCTCGGGCACCGGATCAGGCGACGGACGGCACCGCCCCGCGACGACCAGAGCGATCGTCGTGGGCATCGGACCGTCCAGGCCCGACCCGGCACCCGGGGAAGCGAGGGACACTGCCCCCGCGTACCCGGACCACGGACACGATCCGTGCGCGCCGGACACGGGCAGAACGCAGTCGACCAGGACGCCCAAGACCGTTCGGGGCGCCCGGCTGAGTACGTGCAACTCATACTCAGTCTTTAGGAACGGTTGGGCATGCGTGCGGACTTCTTAGGATGCGTGCATGTACGGGGAAACGAACTGGGCGCTGCGGCCCGGCCGCGCGGAGGACGTCGAGGCGATCGCCGAGCTGCGGGCCGAGGTCATGCGCGAGGACCTGGTCCGACTCGGCCGCTACGACGAGCACCGGGTGCGCCAGCGGCTGCGGGACGGGTTCTCGCCGGCGCACACCTCGGTGATCGAACGGGAGGGCGCCTTCGCCGGATGCGTGACGGTGCGCCCGTACGAGGACGGTGAAGGGCTCTACCTGGAGCACTTCTACCTGGCCCCCGAGGCCCAGGGCCGGGGCCTCGGGACGGCGGTGCTGCGCCGGCTGCTCGACCGGGCCGACGCGGAGGGGGTACCCGTCCGGCTGGTGGTCCTCCAGGGCAGCGCGGCCCGCCGCCTCTACGAGCGGGAGGGGTTCACGTTCGAGTCCGAGGACCCGGTGGACGTGCTGATGGTCAGAAGCCCACGCCCGCCGGCTGGCGGACGGTGACGTTGAGCCGGTTGAACAGGTTCGTGACGCCGACCATCAGGACGATCGCGGCGAGCTGCTTCTCGTCGAAGTGGTCGGCGGCCGCGTCCCACACCTCGTCCGGCACCGCGTCCGAGACGTCGGCGAGCCGGGTCGCCGCCTCGGCCAGGGCGAGCGCCGCCCGCTCCTCGTCGGAGAAGTAGGGCGCCTCGCGCCAGGCCGCGACGGCGAACAGCTTCTCGTCGCTGACCCCGTTCTTCTTGGCGCTCTTGGCGCCGTAGTCGACGCAGAAGCCGCAGTTGTTGATCTGGCTGGCCCGCAGGTGCACCAGCTCCAGGATCCCTTCGTCGACCCCGCCCTGACGGGTGGCCTTGATGAGGTTCTGGATCGCCGGACCGGCGTCGGCCAGGAGGTAGGCGGGGTTCGTCATGCGGGCCTGGGGCGTGTGCGTCGCCATGGTGACTGCTCCTCGTTTTCCGTCTTCGTGTGTCGCTTTCACTGCACTGACGGAACGCGCGCCGAGGATGTGACAGGACCGGAGAAGTTTTTCGAGATTTTCTTTCAGGCCTCCGTGATCAGGCCTCCGTGATCAGGCCTCCGCGATGAGGGCGGTCGCGACCGTGCGGAAGCCGAGCCGGCCGTAGAGGCGGGCCACGTCCGCGTCCGAGGCCGTGAGGAACACGAGCTCCGTCCCGTGGGCGCGGGCGTCCGCGACCAGGGCGGCCGTGACCGCCAGCCCGAGGCCCCGGCGGCGGGCCGCCGGGACGGTGCCGACGCCGACGACCTCGGAGACGGCCCCGACGGGCTGGTGCTGGCCGGCGGAGAGGGCGCGACCCTCGGGGTCCAGGGCGGCCGCGAGCCGGGTCAGGCCGGCCGAGAGGCGCTCGGCGACCGCGGCGGTGCTGCCGGGCTGGGGTTCCGCGCCGAAGGCGGCGTACGGGGCGGCGACGGCGGTCTCCAGGGCGGAGTCGTCCGCGCCCACGAGCCGTACGGTGACGCCCTCGGGCTCCGGTACGGCGAGCGGCTCGCCCTCCAGGACCATCAGCGGGTGCTCGTGCACGGTGAGCCCGGTCGCCTCCACGGCGGTCCGCAGCCCCGGGGTCGTCTCGGCGACCCACTCGAAGGCCTCGGGCGCCCCCAGCTCCCGCTGCCGGGCCCGCACCTTCTCCACGGCCGCCACGGGGACCTCGCCCTCGTGGCCGAGCGCCGGGCGGGCGTAGTAGGGCCAGCCCTGCCCCTCCCGTACGAAGAGGGTCAGCGGCCCGTACGCCTCGGCGCGGGCGGCGGAACGGGGGACGGCGTCGTAGTACGTCTCGATTCGGTTCAGCACGCGGCCACGGTAGGGGGCGGGCCCGGGAGACGCAGGCGGTTTTCGGGCGGGCCGGAGGGAACCGGGCCGTGGGGCGATCCCGTCCCACAGCGCAACCATGGAAACAGGGGGGAGCCATGAGCCGTACGACGTACACCTGTCCGGGCTGCGACCGTGACGACCGGGTGCAGGCCGTGCCCGCCGTGTACGTCGCGGGCCGGGACGCCGTCACCAGCCGGGAGCGGGACCGGGACGGCGACATGAGGACCGTGACGCGGACGGTGACGACCGGGCTGTCCGACGCGCTGGCGCCGGTGCCGCAGCCGCCGTCGTACGCGATCGGCTGCCTCGGCGTCCTCGCCGCGGCCGTCTCCGTCGGCACCTTCCTGGGCGGATCGCTCGGCGGGCACTGGTTCCGGGACGATCCGGCCCCGGTGGATCCGGATCCGTCGGGCTGGGGTCCCGTTCCGGTCCCGGCCGCCGACCCCGGACCGGGCCTCGCCTTCCTCGGCTGGATATCGGCGTTCGCGCTGCTCGCCGCGGCCCTGGTGTTCACCGTGCTGTGGCGGCGCAAGGCCGCCTTCGCGCGCCTCACGCGCGGACGTCACCGCGCCGAGGAGCTCTGGTCGCACGGCTGGTACTGCCACCGCTGCGGCACGGTCCACTTCGAGGGAGTGCCCGGCGAGGACCGCACCCCGCTGACCCTGCAGCGCTTCCGGGAGAGGGTCTGGGAGCACGGAGGGTACGGCGACCTGGCGGCGGAGCAGCGGGCGGTGGACCCGGCCCGTTCCTGACGACGGGCCCGCCGCACCCCTCGGAATTCCGCGCCGCACCCCCTACCGTGCGGCTATGCGGATCTCGACCACGATCTTCCTGACCGACGAGACCATCAGCCCGGTGCGGCTCGCGCGCGAGCTGGAGCAGCGCGGCTTCGCGGGGCTCTACCTCCCCGAGCACACCCACATCCCCGTCTCCCGCGAGACGCCCTATCCGGCGGGCGGGGAGCTGCCCCGGGAGTACGCGCGGACGCTCGACCCGCTGGTGGCGCTGGGGCAGGCGGCGGCGGTGACCGAGCGCCTCGGCCTGGGCACCGGCATCACGCTGGTCGCCCAGCACGATCCGATCGTGCTGGCCAAGCAGGTCGCCACGCTCGACCACCTCTCCGGGGGCCGGTTCACGCTGGGCGTGGGCTTCGGCTGGAACCGGGAGGAGGCCGCCGACCACGGCGTCGACTGGTCGACCCGGAGGGACCTCGGCCGCGACCGGCTCGACCTGATGCGGGCGCTGTGGGCGCCGGAACCGACGGCGTACGAAGGGGAGCACGGCGACTCCGTCCGCGCCTCGGAGGCCTGGCCGAAGCCGGCCGGCGGCGCCCCCCGGGTCCTGCTGGGCGGGGCGGCGGGCCCGAAGCTCTTCGCGCAGATCGCCGCGCAGACCGACGGCTGGCTGCCGATCGGCGGCCGGGGCCTCACGGAGTCCCTCCCGGTCCTGCGCGAGGCCTGGGAGCGGGCGGGCCGCGACCCGAAGGCGCTCCAGGTCGTCCCGTACGCCGTCCTGCCCAGCCCGGGCAAGCTCGCGCACTACGCGGAGCTGGGCTGCGAGGAGGTCGTCCTCCAGTTGCCGCCGGGGGGTGAGGGGGAGGTGCTGGGGGTTCTGGACGAATTCGCCCGGTACCTGCCGTGACGGCGCTATAGTCGGGCCATGGCGACGACGACGATCCAGGTCTCCAAGGAGACCCGCGACCACCTGGCCACGCTCGCCGCCGAGCGTGGCCTCACCCTGGGACAGCTCGTCCAGCAGCTGGCGGAGAAGGAGCCCACCCGCGAGCAGATCGCGGAGCGGCTGAAGGCCGACCGGGACGTGGCCCGCCGGAACATGGGCGTGGACATGAGCGACGAGGAGTTCGACCAGGCTCCCGACATCCTGGGCAACATCTACAGGATCGCCGCGGAGAAGGTCCGGGCCGCCCGGGGCGAAGCCGCGTGATCATTCTCGACACCAGTGCGGCCCTTGCCATCGCCGAGGGCCGCAAGGCCCTCAACCAGTTGGCGGCCAACATGGCGAACACCCCGGGTGACGTCATGTGGCTCCCGGCTCTCTGCCTGGCAGAGGCGGTGGCGGCCGACGCGGAGGTCAGCCGTGCCGTCCTGAGCCTGTCCGCCGTCGTCGTCGACAACCTCGACACCGTCGCGGCCGTGACCGTCGGCACCCTCGTGCGGGACGGCTTCGGCGGCCTCGACACCTGCCACGCGCTCTACTGTGCCTCCCCCCGGCCGCAGTTCACCGGCATGTCGATCCTGCTCACCGCCCACGAGGACCGCTACCCGCCCGGCATCGTCACCGTGGACATCGATTCCCCCGGGATGCTCGGCTACCACTGACCGCCCGCTCGTATGCTCGGTCCATGACGGATCACCAGGCAGGACGCCCCACCGAGAACGCCATGCGCCGCGCCCTCCGGCGGGCCAGGGACGGGGTCGCGCTCGATGTCGCCGAGGCCGCCGTGCTGTTGCGGGCGCGGGGGGAGGATCTGGCGGACCTGGTGGCGTCCGCGGGGCGGGTGCGGGACGCCGGGTTGGAGGCGGCCGGACGGCCGGGGGTCGTCACGTACTCGAAGAGCGTGTTCATACCGCTCACCCGGCTGTGCCGGGACAAGTGCCACTACTGCACGTTCGTCACCGTCCCCGGCAAGCTGCGCCGGGACGGGCACGGGATGTTCATGTCGCCGGACGAGGTCCTCGACGTCGCCCGCCGCGGCGCCGAACTGGGCTGCAAGGAAGCCCTGATCACGCTCGGCGACAAGCCCGAGGACCGCTGGCCGGAGGCCCGCGAGTGGCTCGACGCGCACGGTTACGACGACACGATCGCGTACGTACGGGCCATGGCGATCCGCATCCTGGAGGAGACGGGGCTCCTCCCGCACCTCAACCCCGGCGTGCTGTCCTGGACGGACTTCCAGCGCCTCAAGCCCGTCGCGCCCTCCATGGGCATGATGCTGGAGACGACCGCGACCCGGCTGTGGTCCGAGCCCGGCGGCCCCCACTACGGGTCCCCCGACAAGGAACCGGCCGTGCGGCTCAGGGTCCTGGAGGACGCCGGGCGGTCCTCGGTGCCGTTCACGAGCGGTCTGCTGCTCGGCATCGGGGAGACCCTGGAGGAGCGCGCCGAGTCCCTCTTCGCGCTGCGGCGGGTGGCGCGCGCGTACCACTCCGTCCAGGAGCTGATCATCCAGAACTTCCGCGCCAAGCCGGACACGGCCATGCGCGGGATGCCGGACGCCGAGCTCGACGACCTCGTCGCCACCGTCGCCGTCGCCCGGCTCATCATGGGCCCCTCCGCCTGCCTCCAGGCCCCGCCGAACCTGGTCGACGCGGAGTACGAGCGGCTGATCGCCGCCGGCATCGACGACTGGGGCGGGGTCTCCCCGCTCACCATCGACCACGTCAACCCCGAGCGGCCCTGGCCGCAGATCGAGGAGCTCGCGGAGAGGTCCCGCGCCGCCGGCTTCGAGCTGCGCGAACGGCTCTGCGTCTATCCCGAGTTCGTCACCCGGGGCGAACCCTGGCTCGACCCCCGGCTCCTCCCGCACGTCCGCGCCCTCGCCGACCCCGAGACCGGCCTCGCGAACCCCGACGCGCCCGTGCGCGGCCTGCCCTGGCAGGAGCCCGACGAGGCCTTCACCGCGGCCGGCCGCACCGACCTGCACGCCACCATCGACACCACCGGCCGCACCCACGACCGGCGCGAGGACTTCGACGAGGTGTACGGGGACTGGGAGTCGCTCCGCGAGGCCGCCGCGCCCGGCATGGTGCCCGAGCGGGTCGACGCCGACGTCCGCGAGGCGCTCTCCGTCGCCGCCGACGACCCGACGAAGCTCACCGACGCCCAGGCGCTGGCCCTGCTGCACGCCGACGGCCCGGCGCTCGACGCCCTCACCCGGATCGCGGACGACGTCCGCGAGTCCGCCGTCGGCGACGACGTCACGTACATCGTCACGCGGAACATCAACTTCACCAATGTCTGCTACACCGGCTGCCGTTTCTGCGCCTTCGCGCAGCGCCGCACCGACGCCGACGCGTACACCCTCTCCCTGGACCAGGTCGCCGACCGCGCCCAGCAGGCCTGGGAGGTCGGCGCCGTCGAGGTCTGCATGCAGGGCGGCATCCACCCCGACCTGCCCGGCACCGCCTACTTCGACATCGCGCGGGCGGTGAAGGAACGGGTCCCCGGCATGCACGTCCACGCCTTCTCCCCGATGGAGGTCGTCAACGGCGCCTCCCGCACGGGCCTTTCGATCCGCGAGTGGCTGACGGCGGCGAAGGAGGCGGGCCTCGACTCGATCCCCGGCACGGCCGCCGAGATCCTCGACGACGAGGTCCGCTGGGTGCTGACGAAGGGCAAGCTGCCCACGGCGACGTGGATCGAGGTCATCAGGACGGCCCACGAACTGGGCATCCGGTCCTCCTCCACGATGATGTACGGGCATGTGGACCAGCCCCGGCACTGGCTCGGCCACTTCCGCACCCTCTCCCGCATCCAGCAGGAGACGGGCGGCTTCACCGAGTTCGTGACGCTCCCCTTCGTCCACACGAACGCGCCCGTCTACCTCGCGGGCATCGCCCGCCCCGGCCCGACCACCCGCGACAACCGCGCGGTCATCGCGATGGCCCGGCTCCTCCTCCACCCGCACATCCCGAACATCCAGACCAGCTGGGTGAAGCTGGGCACGGAGGGCGCCGCCGAGATGCTCCGCTCGGGTGCCAACGACCTGGGGGGCACGCTGATGGAGGAGACCATCTCCCGCATGGCCGGGTCGAGTTACGGCTCGTACCGCTCGATCCGCGACCTGGAGGCGATCGCGGAGGCCGCGGGCCGCCCGGCGAAGCCCCGGACGACCCTGTACGGCGAGGTCCCGGAGGAGCGGCGGCGCACGGCGGCGGCCTCGGACGGCCACCTCCCGGAGCTGCTGCCGGTCCTGCCGAGCGAGTAGGGGTCAGCCGACCAGCAGGTCCCTCTTCAGCTCCTTCAGCTCCTGGGCGTCGATGCCGAGGCCCTTCCGCAGATAGCCGCGGAAGGAGCCGTACTCCTCCTCCACCTCGTCGAAGCTCGCGTTGAGGTACGCGGGGCGGACGTCGAGCAGCGGCTTGTAGACGGCGGCCTGCTGGGCGGGGAGCCGGGAGAGGACGGCCTCGTCGGTCGCCGCCCGGTAGGTGTTGCTGGCCAGGTAGTCGGCCATGACCGTCTCCTCGGGGACCCCGAGGGCGGTCAGGAGGGCCGCGTCCGCCCAGCCGGTGCGGTCCTTGCCCGCGGTGCAGTGGAAGAGGACCCCGCGCCGGCCGTCCTCGGCGATCCCGCCGAGGACGGCGGTGTACGCGGTGCGGGCGGTGGCGCCGCTCACCATGAAGCGGTTCCCCTCGACCATCATCGCCTCGGCCTCGGCGGGGCTCTTCGGCATCGTGGTGAAGGTGCCGGAGCCGGCGAGGACGTCGGCGACGACGTGCGCGGCGCCGGCCGGGACGCGGTCGGGGGCGCTGGCCCGCTCCGACTCCATGCGCAGGTCGAAGACGGTCCGGACGCCGAGGCGGGCCAGCTTGGCGAGGTCGGCGTCGGTGAGCCTGTCGAGCGCGTCGGAGCGGTAGACCTCGCCCATCTTCACCCAGTGGCCGTCGCGGGTGCGGTAGCCGCCCGCGTCGCGGAAGTTGACGGTGCCCTGGAGCCGTATCAGCCGGTCGGCGAGGTGCAGCGGGGCGCCCCGGTCGGGGACGAGGTCGAACCAGCGCCGGTCGGCGGCGGCGAGGCCGGAGACGGTGACCGAACCGGTGGCGCCGCCGCGCGCGACGGTGCGGCCCTCGGTGCGGATCGTGACGCCGTCGGTGCCGGGGGCGGACCACGTGACGGTGTACGTGCCGCCGGCGTTCTCCGTGACGGTCGCGGCGGTGAAGGGGATCCGCTGCCCGGTGTGCTGGTGCGCGGAGGCGGCGGGGGCGGTGAGGCCGAGGAGCAGGGCCGCGGCGAGGGCCGCGGTGGAGACGGTCTTGACTCGTGTCACGGGGTTCATGACGCGGATCGTTCAAGTCGTTGCCGAACCTCGGATGAACTGTGGTCAAAAGTGGACTGACGGGCGTCCGATCACATAACGTTCTGCGCCCCGAACCGCCATACCCGGTCTATTACAGTGCTGAGCAGACCGGTCTACGGGGGGAGGGCACGACGTGGCCACGACAGCCGCGGCCGTGTGGGGCCGTGCCGAACAACAGGACTTCCGGGCCCGTGTGCGGGGCTGTCTGCTCGGCGGGGCCCTCGGCGACGCCCTGGGCGCGGGAGCGGACGGAAGCACGCTCGCGGAGCTCCGCGCGGCCCACGGACCTGACGGACTCACCGACCCCGTCCCCGCGTTCGGCCGCCGCGGCGCCGTCACCGCCGCGACCCAGATGTCCCTCTTCACCGTCGACGGCCTCATCCGCGCCCAGGTCCGCCGCGACACCGGCGCCTGGCACCCGCCGACCGACGTCCACCGGGCCCATCGGCGCTGGGCCGCCACCCAGAGCGACTGGGGCCCCGACGAGCGCCGCGAGGACAACGGCTGGCTCGCCCGCGAGGAGTGGCTCTACGCCCGCCGCAACCCGCCCCGCGCCTGCCTCACCGGCCTCGGCGACGACCGCCTCGGCACCCTCGACAAGCCCAAGAACCCGGACGCCGCCGACTCCGGTGCCCTCGCCCGCTCGGCCCCCTTCGGACTGCTCGTCGGCTGGGAGCCGCAGCTCGTCTGCCAGCTCGCCGTGGAGTGCGCCGCGCAGACGCACGGCGCCCCGGCCGCCGGCCTCGCCGCGGGCGCCCTCGCGGTCACCGTCCACGGCCTCGCGCGCGGCGGCTCCGTCGAGGCGGCGGTGGCCCGCGCCCTGGAGCAGCTCGCGGTGCGCCCCGGCCACGAGCCCGTCACCGAGGCGCTCGGCCGGGCCCTCGGAGCCGTACGGGAGGGGGTGCCGGACGCGGACCGGGTGACGGCCCTCGGGGCGGGCGAGGACCGGGCCGAGGGGCAGCTGGCGGCGGCCGTCTACTGCGCCCTGGTCGGCGAGGACGTACGGCACGGGCTGCGCCTCGCGGTGAACCACGACGGTCCCTCGGCGGTGACGGGCGCGCTCACCGGCGCGCTGCTCGGCGCCCTGCACGGCGAGACGGCCCTCCCGCCGGCCTGGCTGGCCGAGCTGGAGGGCCGCGCGACGGTCCTGGAGCTCGCGGACGACTTCGCGATGGAGATGACCCAGGGCGCGGCCCTGCACAACCCCACGGACGCCTCGCCGGGCTGGCTGGCCCGCTACCCGAGGGGCTAGGGCCCGTCCGGCGCATCAGGGCCGGACGGGCCCTGGTGCTCAGCGGATCAGGGCCGGACGGGCCGCGGCGAGGCTTCCCCTAGGCCCTGCGGGCCTGGGGAGGCCCCATGTGCCCGGGTGCCGTGGGCCCGGCCCTGACCCGCCGGACGGGCCCCGGCGCTCAGCGCATCAGCTCCCCGGCGTTGACCAGCAGCGACTGCCCCGTGATCGCCCGCGCCCGGTCCGAGGCGAGGAAGGCCGCCGCCTCCGCGACGTCCCCGTCCGTCGCGAGCTCCGGCAGCGCCATCCGCTCGGTGAGCCGGGCGAGCACCTCGGCCTCCGGCACCCCCTCGGTGTGCGCGGCGAACTGGACGTACGCCTGGACCGGCGGCCCCCACATCCAGCCGGGCAGCACGGTGTTGACCCGGATCCGGTGCGGCCCCAGCTCGTGCGCGAGCGAGTACATCGCCGAGGTCAGCGCCCCCTTCGAAGCCGCGTACGCCGCCTGCCGCACCTGCGAGGGCGCGGCGACCGCCGACTGCGTCCCGATCAGGACGACGGAACCGCCCCGCTCCTTGAGCGCCGGCAGACAGGCCCGGGTCATCCGCAGCGTCCCGAGCAGATTGACGTCGAGCACCCCCTGCCAGGTCGCGAAGTCCGCGTCCTCCAGGCCCCCGAAGTAGGAGTCCCAGGCGGCGACGTGGACGACCGCGTCGATCCCGCCGAACCGCTCGACGGCGAGCGCGGCGAGGGCCTCGCACTGCTCCTCGTCGGTGATGTCCGTGACCCGGTACGCGGTCCGGCGTCCCTCCGGGTCGATCTCCGCCGCCGACTTCGCGAGGTTGGCCCCGGTCCGGGCCCCGAGCACCGCGTTGCCCCCGTCCCGCACGACCGTCTCCGCGATCCGGTGCCCGAGCCCGGCGCCGACCCCCGACACGACGACCGTCTTCCCCTGGAGCAGCATCCGGACCCTCCTCGACCCTGGCCAAGCATCTGACGGTCCGTCAGAGTAGGACCGTGCCGACGACATGGGAAGGGGTACGGAAGTGAGCGAGGAGACCCGCAGCGAGACGTACGCGGAGCTGGCCGCCGTCGGGCCGTACGGCGTGCGTCCCGGCCACGCGCTGATCACCATGGTGGAGCCGCATCCGGGCCACGAGTACGCGTACAACCGCTGGTACGAGGACGACCACTACTACGCGGGCGCCATGGCCATGCCCTGGATGTACGCCGGCCGCCGCTGGGTCGCCACCCGCGGGCTCCAGGAGCTCCGCGTCCCCGAGAAGTCCGCCGTCGCCCGGCCGGTCACCGCCGGCTGCTACCTCTCCACGTACTGGATCACCGAGGGCCGCTACGACGACCACATGAAGTGGACCGTCGGCATCAACAAGCGCCTCAACCAGGACGCGCGGGTCCACCACGACCGCACCCACGTCTTCACCTCGTTCCAGGACCACGAGGCGACCGTCTACCGCGACGGGGCCGCCGGCCCGCGCGACTTCCACGCCCTGGACCACCCCTACGCGGGCCTGATCCTCCAGGTGATCGACGCGGAGGGCCCGGAGGCCCGGGCGGACCTCCTCGACCGCCTCCGCACCCGCGAGCTGCCCCGCCGCCTCGCCGGCTCACCGGCGGCGATGGTGACGGCCTTCCGGCCGACCCCGCTCCCCGGCGACCGCATGACGTACGTGAAGCAGGTCGAGGGCGTCGACACCCGGCTGACCCTGCTGTGGTTCCTGGAGGAGGACCCCCGCACGTGCTGGACGGAGCACTTCGCGGACCTGGAGACCCTCGGCGGGGGAGCGGGGAGGGTGGAGCTGGTGGCGCCGTTCGTCCCGACCGTGCCGGGGACGGACCGCTACGTGGACGAGCTGCGCTGAACTCCCCCTGCGCGTCGGGGAAAAGGCCGAGCCCCCTCGGCCAGGACGGCGGACCGGACGAGAGGGCTCATACGTACTGCTGGTGACGACGTGCGCGCACCGGGGCTCAGAGGGCCCCGTTGCTCACCTCGCCGACGAACGTGTTCCACGATCCCGGACCGAAAGAGAGGGACGGGCCCTCGGGAGCCTTCGAGTCACGCACCGCGATCGCGGCCACGACGGGGGACTTCACCTCGACGCAGGCCCCGTTCCCGCCCGAGTACGAGGACTTCGTCCACGTGTCCGTACCGCCCTGAATAATCGCCATGCCGCTCACTCCGGTTTCTTCCGAGTAGGGTGTCGCGCCAACGTTCTCGCTGGCGTGATCGACGCTACTCGCCGGTCCCGTCGGGCGGGACCGGCGTTCACACGTCCGAGTGGCATATTCCGGATGCGCTTCCGTGGAGGCGGCCGCCACGTGTACGGTGCCCGCCCCGCCGCGGGTGATCATCCCTGGGCGTGCTTCTTCGCCATCTTCGAGATGAACTCCCGCGTCTGCTCGACGTTCAGCGCCTGCGCCCTGAGGTGCTCGTACATGACGGAGTACTTGCTGACGTCCTGCGCCTTCTCCAGGTACAGATCGCTCGTCACGCCCTCGATGTAGACGACGCTGGAGTCCGAGGTGTCCGGGAACTCCAGGATCGAGTACTGCCCGCTGATCCCCGGATGCGCGCCCATCTCGAACGGGATCACCTGCACGGTCACGTGCGGCAGGTGCGACTGCTCCATCAGGTGCTCCAGCTGCTCGACCATCACCTGCCGGCCGCCGACGATCCGGTGCAACGCGCCCTCGTCGATGACCGCCCACAGGCGCAGCGGACGCTCCTCGTCCCGGATCCGGTCCTGGCGACGGGTCCGCACCGTGACCCGCTTCTCGATGTCCGCGGCCGACGACTCCGGCATCGCCCCGGAGATCACGGCCTCCGCGTACGCGGGGGTCTGGAGCAGCCCGGGGATGATCTGGGACTCGTACATGCGCAGGCTCTCCGCGTCGGTCTCCAGGCCGATGTACACGCTGTACGGGATGTCGCCGAAGGCGTGCCACCAGCCCTGCTGGCGCGAGTCCTTGGCCATCTGCATGAGGGAGTCGACCATGCGCTCGTCCTCGACCTCGTACACCCCGCACAGGTCCCGCACGTCACGCTGGCTGATGGAGCGACGGCCGTTCTCCAGCCGGCTGATCTTGGACTGGGAGACGAGGAGACGCTCGGCGACCTGCTCGGCCGTCATGTTCTTCGCCTCGCGGAGCTTGCGCAGCTCCTGGCCCAATCGGCGTCGCCTGACGGTGGGGTTGACGTTGGACGCCACGGAAACTGCACCTCCGGCTGTCTGCTGCGTAGCTGTGAGTATCTACCGCTTGGCAGACTGCCACCAATGGCCGGGTGCGCGCTGGGAAAACCGGACAACGCACATGTGCGGGGCGGCCGTCCAGACCGCCCCGCACATGTGCGGCTCCCGAGATGGTTCTTGGTGCCGGAGTGCTTCGTGTCGCGCGCGTCAGTGCGCGGCCGCGCGGGCCATGCTGCCGCGAGGCTGCGCCGGGACGCCCGCGGCGCTCCGCCGCGGTGCGGCCGCCGCACCGTTCTGGACGTCCATCACGGCGTGCGCCACGAGTCCGCCCATGGGGTCGTGCCGGATCAGGTCGCGCAGCCGGGACCGCGACGACCGTCCTTCGTTGCCGGGGTAGAGGTGCTTCCCGAGCCCGACCGCGTGGGCCAGCGCGGCAAGCGCCGCGGTCCGCGGGTCCGGCGGTACGCCGGTGCGGATCGCACTGTCCAGCCGGGAACGGATCTCCCGACTGATCGCCGTGTCCGTCGCCTGGTAGCGAGTCGTCGGCAACACCCCGCACATCTGGCCCTCCACGGCATGCACCATGCCGCATCGCTCCAGATGCGAGAGATACGTCTGACGGAGCCCCAGTCGGGGTCCGCCGATCCAGTGGACGGCCCGAACCGGGCTGCCGCGCCTGCGCAGCAGCTCCAGTGCGGAGTCCAAGGTCGGATCTCCGGTCGGCCGTGGCATCACCACGGCGATACGATCCCCGTCAGGGGCTATCCGGCCTGCCAGAGCCAGCTCCACTAGCTGTGCTCCGGCCAGACCGAGGTCGAGCGACTGCGGCTGCGCTGTGGTACCCGTGGTCGGGTCCAGAGCGAGCAGCAGAAGCTCTTCCGGAATAGTTCTGCGGCTCCTGCCCATCCATGCCTCCCCGCGTGGATGAATGACAGGGTGACCCCTCTCACATTCATCTGTCGAGAGTGCCTGGGTGGTTCATCCGGGAACCAGTAGGTATGTCGTTCTCGTCTAGCACGGGAGCCAAGGGGTTCACACAGGACACTGGTAGACGGTTCGGACGTACGTATGACGCATGGAGGAGGCACGGTGGCGGGCGAGTCCCCCGACAAGGCGGAGCAGCAGAGGTCGTCTCAGGAGACGGCGGCCTCGGGCGGCGGCCGGGATCCTCGGCTTTCCGTGCTCCGTGAGTCAGAGTCCTCGGCGTCCTCGGCGTCTCCGGCGGCGTCTTCGGCGGTCCAGGTCGACCAGGCGACGGCCGTGTTCAAGACCCTGGCCCCGCGCACGCCGGAGGACGACGAGCCGAAGGGCCCGGAGACCGACGGGGAGCCGGAGCCGGAGCCGGAGCCGGAGGACGAGACCGAGGCCGACGAGACCGAGGCCGACGACTCCGAGGACGAGCCGCAGGACGACGAGCAGGGCGACGAGCCCGAGGACGAGCCCGAGGACGCGGAGTCCGACGACGAGACGGACGAGGAGCCCGTCGAGGACGCTGCGGGCGCCACGGACGCCGAAGACGCCGCGCCGGGCGAGGACAAGGCGCCCGTCGAGGACAAGGCGCCCTCCGACTCCTGGTTCGCCGCGCGGAAGCCCGCCGCCGACAAGAAGCCGGCGGAGCCCGAGACGCCCGCCGAGCCCGAGGACTCCTCGGAGGAACCGAAGGAATCCGACACGCCGGACACGTCGGACGCGTCGGATGCATCGGACTCGTCGGATGCATCGGACTCGGCGGACTCGGTGGACGAGCCCGTCGACCAGCCGACGGCCATGTTCAAGATGGTCCGGCCGCCGGTCGTCGACCAGCCGACGACCGCCCTCAAGCTCCCGGCCGACCTGACCGCGGACTCCGACAGCGAGCGCACCAGCGTCTTCCGCGCCCTGCGCCCGGACATCCCCGCCGAGCAGAAGGCCGAGAAGGCGGCGCAGGAGGCGGCGCCCAAGAGCGGGGCGTCCAAGGCGGCGGTCGCGCCCAAGGCGCCCGCCTCCAAGGAGACGCCCGCCCCCGCCGCCGCCCCCGTACCCTCGCCGGCCGGGCTCGCGGAGCCGGAGCGGACCCGGCAGCAGCCGCTGCCGCCGCTGCCTCCGCTCGACCTGCTCGCGGAGCTGACGAACACGCCGCCCCCGCCGCCGACCGCGATGCGGACGACCATGCGCCGGGTGCGGATCTGGACCCCGCTGGTCCTGCTGCTCCTGATCGTCTTTGCGATCGTTCAGATGGTCCGCCCGCTGCCCGCGCCCGCGCTGAAGCTGTCGGCCGAGCCGACGTTCACGTTCGAGGGCGGCGAGCTGAAGATGCCGTGGCCCGGCGAGGGACAGGGCGCCGTCGAGGTCGAGGGCGTCGGCTCCATGGGCACGTACGGGGCGCAGAAGCCGGCCCCGATCGCGTCCGTGACGAAGACGATGACGGCGTACGTGATCCTCCGCGACCACCCGATCAAGGGGAAGCAGCAGGGTCCGGAGATCACGATCGACAAGAAGGCCGCCGATCAGGGCAAGGAGACGTCCGAGTCGACGGCGCCGGTCCAGGAGGGCCAGACGTACACGGAGAAGGAGCTCCTGGAGCTCCTGATGATCCCCTCCGCGAACAACGTGGCCCGGCTGCTCGCGCGCTGGGACGCCGGTTCGGAGGCCGCGTTCGTCGAGAAGATGAACGCCGCCGCGAAGGACCTGGGCATGACCCAGACCACGTACACGGACCCGTCCGGTCTCCTCGACACCACCATGTCGACCCCGCAGGACCAGCTGAAGCTGGCGAAGGCGGTCATGCAGTACGACGTGTTCCGCGAGGTCGTGAACATGCCGAACGTGACGGTCGACGGCATCCCCGGCCGCATCGAGAACAACAACAACATCCTGCTCCAGCCGGGTGTGAACGGCATCAAGACCGGCTCCTCCACCCCGGCCGGCGGCAACCTGCTCTGGTCGGCGAACACCGTCGTCGACGGCCAGAACCGCCGGATCCTCGGCATCGTCATGGGGGCGAAGGACGCCAAGATCCTCAACGACAAGCTCCAGCTCGCCATCGACAACAGCCTCAAGCTGATCCAGCAGGCCCAGAAGGACGTCACCTCGGCCGCCGTGGTCAAGAAGGGGCAGGTCCTGGGCTACGTCGACGACGGGCTCGGCGGCCGGACCCCGGTCGTGGCCACCAAGGAGCTCAAGGCGGTGGGCTGGCCGGGCCTCCAGGTGACCCTGGAGCTCACGGACGGCGGCAAGGCCGTCCCGCACACGGGCAAGGCGGGCGACGTCGTCGGCCAGGTGTCGATCGGTACGGGCTCCGGCAAGGTCAGTTCCCCGGTCGCCCTCCAGACGGACCTGGTGGAGCCCGGCTTCGACAAGAAGATCACCCGAGTGGGCTGACGGCACGGGCCGAGAGGCCGGCCGCTGACGGCCGGGAGCCCCGGTTCTCCGGGGCACCCGGCTGTTAGCGTTTCCGGGACGGGGACGAGAAGCACGCGTGACCCACGCGAGAAGCGAGACGGGCAGCACGGGAAAGGGCCGCAGTGACCACCGCCGAGCCGACACGCGCCGACCGCGCGGAGTCCGACCCCGACGTCTACCGTGATGTCCATGACGCTCGTGACGCCCGCGATGTCGGCGATACCCGCGATACCCGTGACGCCGACGGCGACCCGCCCACGGATACCGACCCCGCTTCGCTCCCGCGAATAGTGCTCCCCATCCAGCGGCCCGCCCCGGCGCCCACCCGGGCACAGCCCGCCGACGTCTCCGTCCGGACCCCCGCCCCGCGGCGCAAGCGCCGCTACACGGTCCTGGCGGCCACCGGGCTCGCCGCCCTCACCCACCTCCTGTGGTTCTTCTTCTTCGCGAACAGCGGCGGGGACCTGGCCGCGCAGGACGCGTGGGCCGAGTTCGTCGGACGGCACCCGGACTCCGCGTACAACCTGGCCTGGTACGGCGGGATGCACCCCGTCTCGTACAGCGTGGTCTCGCCGTACCTGATGTCGGTGCTCGGCGTCCGCAGCACGATGATGGTCGCCGGGACGCTGTCGGCCGGTCTGACGGCGCTGATCCTGGTGCGGGTGCGAGCCGTCCGCAACCCGATGGTCTGCTCGATCGCGGCCGTCTTCGCGTTCCTGTGCAACGCGCTCTCGGGCCGGGTGACCTTCGGCCTCGGCATGATGTTCGCGCTCGGCGCGGTCGCCGCCGTCTTCTGCTGGCCGTACCGCTGGCGCTACAAACGCTGGGCGAAGGCGGCGGTCGCCGCCCCGCTGGCCGGCCTGGCGACGGCGTGCAGCCCGGTCGCGGGCCTGTTCCTCGGGATCGCGGCGGCGGCCCTGTTCCTGAACAAGCGCCGCCCGGGCGCGTACGCCCTGGGCCTGGCCCCGGTCGCGGTGGTCGCCCTCTCCTCCTGGCTCTTCCCCTTCTCGGGCACGCAGCCGATGGCCTTCGGCTCGACGGCGCTCCCCCTCCTCTTCGGGATCCTGACCTTCGTCCTCGTCCCGAAGGACTGGCGGACGGTCCGCACGGCCGCGGCCGTCTACTCGGTCGGCACGCTCCTGACCTGGCTGATCGACTCCCAGATCGGCTCGAACATCTCCCGGCTCCCGATGCTCTTCGCGGGCGTCGTGCTGCTCGCGGCCCTGCCGTACACGGCGCCGCGTTCCCGCCGCTGGTACGCGCTGCTGCTCGCCTTCGCCGGCCTGAACATCTGGATCGGCTTCAAGGGCGTCGACGACGTCATCCGCACCGCCCCGGACGCCTCCTGGGCGCGCGAGCTCGCCCCGCTCGTCAACCAGCTCCAGGTGCGGGACGCGGGCAAGGCGCGGGTCGAGGTCGTGCCGGCGTCCAGCCACCGCGAGTCCTCCGCGCTCAGCCCGTACATCAACCTGGCGCGCGGCTGGAACCGCCAGGCGGACATGGAGCGCAACCCGCTCTTCTACGACGACACGCTCAACGCGGCCAACTACGAGGACTGGCTCGACCGCTGGGCCGTCCACTACGTCGTCCTCCCCACCGGCGCCCCCGACTCGGGCGCCGAACAGGAGGCGGAGCTCGTCCGCGAGGGACTGCCGTACCTGAACCAGGTCTGGTCCGACGAGAACTGGCGGCTGTACGAGGTCGAGAACCCGACCCCCCTCGCCGACCCGCCGGCCGAGGTGCAGAGCGCGGAGGAGAACGAGGTCGTGATCCGCGTCGACCGCCCCGGCCGGGTCCTCATCCGCGTCCCGTACTCGCCCTGGCTCGCCCTCGTCGACGAGCACGGCGGCAAGATCGAACCCCCGCAGGAGACGGAGGCCTCCAAGCAGGCCCGCGAGGACTCGGAGACCGAACTCCCCAAGGTCTTCGCCAACAAGCAGGGCTGCCTCTTCAAGACCGAGGCGGACGCCGAAGGCGACGAATGGACCGAACTCGTCGCCCCGAAGGCCGGCGTCTACCGCCTGGCCGCCCCCTACAAGCTCTCCCGCGGCACGGCCTGCCCGGAGGAACTACGGCGCTAGGCCAGATCCGTCAGCTCGTCCGCGTACACCTGCGACAAAGGCTGCGGCCCCACGTACTGCTGGCAATTGCAGACCCCGGCCTCGTACCGCACCGGCTTCTTGTTCTCGTCCCACGCCGTCGGCACCTCGACCCGCTCATGGCACCGCCCCTGCTTGTCATGCTTCGCCAGATGATGCGTACACCCGCACACCGGCTCGGGCGCCCTGCTCGCCGCCTCGACCGCGAGCCGCTCCTGCTTCGCCGCCTCCAGCACCTCCATCTTCCGCTCATGCCGATGCCGCAGCGCCGTACGGACGTTGTCCGCCGCCCACGCGAAGCCCCCGGTCCAGAACAGGATGAGCACCCACCAGAACCATTCCACCGTCATTCCCCCGTTTCCCCCGGCAACCGATGCCCAGAATAGGCCGGACTCCCCCCACCGCAGAGGGGTCGCGCCCCCACTCCTCCCCCTCCCCGCCGTCACCCCCCGGATTCGAACCTGCCGTGAGCATTCCGTGACTCCGAGCATCAGCCCGGTCACTGACAGCTAGGGTCACGGGCGCCGCCACACCCACGCGGCCCACCGAAAGAGGGGCACCCCATGGCCATCATCGTCACCTTCGACCTCCCCGGCGCCGGACAGGACCTCTACGACACCGTCATCCACCGCATCACCGACGGCCGCGGCTTCACCCGCTTCGCCGACGTCTCCGACCCCGGCCTCCTCTCCCACGCCGCCGGCCCCGTCGAAGGCGGCTTCCGCGTGACCGAGATCTGGCAAAGCCCCGAAGCCCTCGAAGCCCACGCCAAGACCTTCGGCCCCGTCCTCGCCGACCTCGGCTTCGCCGACCTCCAGCCCACGATCATCCCCGCGCACAACGTCGTCGTCAGCTAGCCCCGATCGCCCGCCGGTGCCGGGCGCGGACGACGAAGGGCACCTGGTGATGTCACCAGGTGCCCTTTCGGCTTGTGCCCCCGGCAGGATTCGAACCTGCGACACCCGCTTTAGGAGAGCGGTGCTCTATCCCCTGAGCTACGAAGGCGAAGGCGGAGCGCTGTCAGTGTAGCGGGTGGTGTGGTCGGCGGTCGGGGTAGTTGACCGGCTTCGGGGGTGTGCATAGCGTCGTCGGGGCTGAGGAGGAGGGTGTGGTGGGTGGTGGGGTCGAGCGGCTCGGTGCGCCTGGGGGGCTTTTCGAGGTCGAGGGCGGGGTGTATGTCGGGGGGCCGCGGACTCTGAGGGAGTTCGTCGAGGTGACCTGGGGGTACGGGGACCGGGTGTTTCTCGTGGCCGAGGACGCGCGGTGGACCTATCGGGAGTTCTTCGACGCCGCTTGTGGGCTGGCGCGGCGGCTTGTGGGGGAGTACGGGCTGGGGCCGGGGGACCGGGCCGTGGTGGCGATGCGGAACCTGCCCGAGTGGCATGTCGCGTTCTGGGCCGCGCAGCTTGCGGGGCTCGTCGCCGTGCCGCTCAACGCGTGGTGGACCGAGGGGGAGTTCGCGTACGCGCTTGACGACTGTTCGCCCAAGGTGCTGCTCGTGGACGGGGAGAGGGCGGGGCGGGTCCGGGAGTGGGCCGTGCGGAACGGGGTGCCGGGGGTCGTCTTTCGGGGGGAGGGCGAGGGGCACGGGTTCGATGACTTCGTCGTCGATGACGATCCGGTGCTCGGGCCGCCGGCCGTCGATGTGCTGCCCGAGCATGACGCCACCATCATCTACACGTCCGGGACCACCGGGCGGCCCAAGGGGGCCGTCGCCACGCATCTCGCGCAGGTCGGGGCGGCGATGAACCCGCGGTACTTCGCCGCCGCGGCGGCCCTCGCGCGCGGGGACGTGCCCGGGGTGGGGCCCGCGATGGTTTCCCTGACCACGTTTCCGTTCTTCCATGTCGCCGCGTTCACGTCGTTCTATGCGGTCATGGCGGCCGGCGGGACGCTGGTGATGATGCGGAAGTGGGACGCCGGGAAGGCGCTTGAGCTCATTCACGAGCATGGCGTCACCCACTACGCCGGGGTTCCCACCACGGCCCTTCAGCTTCTCGACCTCGCGCGGCGGAAGGGGGATCCGCTCGCCAGCCTCACCCTGCTCAGTACGGGAGGGGCCGCCGCCCCGCCCGGGATCGTCGCAGGGATCGCCGAGGGGTACGGGGAGCGGATCGAGCCCCGGAACGGGTACGGGCTGACCGAGACCTGCGGGGGTGTCCTTTCCCATGTCGGGGCGGAGTACCGGGCTCATCCCGGGAGTGTCGGGCGGCCCTCGCCCGTCACCGAGGTGCGGATCGAGCGGCCCGACGCGGACGGGGTGGGGGAGTTGTGGCTGCGGGGGCAGTGTCTCGTCCGGGGGTATTGGGGGGATGAGGCCGCGACCCGTGCCGCTTTCACCGAGGAGGGGTGGTTCCGGACCGGGGACCTCGCTCGCCTCGACGGCGACGGGCGGGTCAGCGTCGTCGACCGGTTGACCGACATGGTGATCCGGGGCGGGGAGAACGTGTACTGCGTGGAGGTCGAGGCCGTCCTCCACCAGCATCCTGAGGTCGTCGATGCCGCCGTGTTCGGGGTTCCGCATCCGTTGCTCGGGGAGGAGGTCGTGGCCGTCGTGCGGTTGCGGGAGGGGGCCGACCTCGACGTCGAGGGGCTTCGGGCGCACGTGGGGGAGCGCCTCGCCGCCTTCAAGGTGCCCGCGCGGGTTCTCGTGCGGGAGGACGAGTTGCCGCGGAATCCGACCGGGAAGGTGCTCAAGCGGCAGCTCAGGGAGCTCGTCAGCGGCGGGTGATCCGTACGCGGTACGTTCCCGTCCCGTCCTCGTCCAGGACGGTGATCCGGATGCCGTTGTCGCGGTCGGTGAACGTCTCGCCCGGGCCGTAGGGGGCGTCCGAGAGCTCTGCCTGGACGTTGGCGCGGCGGGTGCAGCCGCCGCTGGCGCGGTTGCTGTCGGAGACGGTGACGGGGCCGTGGCCGGTGTCGACGTCGGACTCCACGCGGTAGACGAGGACGCCCTGTTCGCAGACGGCTTCGTCGTTGCCGTCCTTGCTGCGGACCTCGACGGCGTATCCGGAGGTGCCGGAGAGGGGGACGAACACGAGCTTGGGGCCGCCGGGGACCGCGAGCGGGGTGAGGCTGTAGTCGCCGGTGCCGGGGGTGGAGGCGCAGCTGACCTGGTCGTTGTCGAGCCAGCCCAGCTTCCATTTGTGCCAGCCGAGGAGGTCGTTGTTGGCGCCCCAGTCCTCGGACATGATGTCCCAGTGGCCGACGGTGCCTCCGCCGTCCGAGGTGTAGAGGTCGGGCAGGCCGAAGACGTGGCCGTTCTCGTGCGGCAGGACGCGGTAGCCGGTCTCGGCGAAGCTGCCGGAGCCGTCGTCCTGGCGGCTGTAGACGAAGGACGTGTTGGCGAGCGGCACGCCGTCGGCGTAGGGGGCGTCGTCGTTGCCGGAGAAGGTCACGGACAGGACGGTGTCGAGGGCGGAGGGCCCGGCGTTCGGCGTGACGAGGATGTTGACCAGGTCGTACGCGCTGAAGTCCACCTTCGGGTCGGCGGCCTTCACGATGTCCTCGACGAGGGCGCGGTAGCCCGGTTCGTACGGTGAGCCGCGCTCGATGCCGTACGAGGAGAACGGCCGGGGCATCCGCAGCCAGTCGGGTATCGGCGCCTCGGCCTGGTAGTGCAGGCGCCCGTACGAGCTGGTGCGGAACCAGTCGGCGGTCTGCGGGAAGAACTCGCGGAAGCGGCTCATCGCCGTGCCGTCCCCGGGGGCGTCCGGGAAGTCGATCATCAGGTTGAGGGCCCTGACGAGGCCCGTGGAGCGCACGTATCCGGGGGCCGTGGGCAGCCCCTCCGACATCTGCACGCCCATCGTGGTGGCGATGCGGCACGGCCCCAGCTGGGCACCCCTCGGCGCGGCGGCGACCGGGCCCGCAGAGGCGGGGGCGGGCCCGGGGAGGGTGCTGCTCGCCGAGGCGAGCAGGGTGAGGGAGAGGGTCGTGATCGCCGCCAGGGCGACGGGTCTGCGTATCCGTCGGCGGGGGTGCTGCATACGTCGCCTCTCCGGTGGGGGCAGGTCGGCGCCGCGACCCCTTCCGGGGGTCCGCGCTGTGCGATCAGCCTGTGGCGCGTGGTCCGGGTGCGCGCGTCGGGTGGCCCGATCGTGGGATTCCGCGGAATCGGCGAAGTGTGACACAGGTCACATTCGCGTCGGGAAATAAGCGGGGAGCCGGTCCCCGTTTATGACTGTGTTCAGCGAAGTGGGGAGTCCTTCCCCGGATGAATCCCCGATGACCGTGAGGAGGCCGTGGCGTGAGCAGCACCGCCGGTACCGCGCCCGCCCGCCGAGTACCCCGCCCGCGGGCCGACGCCCTGCGCAACCGCGAGCGGATCGTGACGGCGGCCCGCGAGATGTTCGTCGAGTTCGGCGCCCAGGTGCCGTACGACGAGATCGCGCGCCGGGCCGGCGTCGGGAACGCCACGCTCTACCGGAACTTCCCCGAGCGCGCCGACCTCGTCCACGAGGTCGTCCTCTCGCTCATGGCCCGCGTCACCGAGGTCGCCGAGCGGGCCGCCGAGGAGGAGGGCGACACCTTCGCCGCGCTGTGCCGCTTCACCCACGGCGCCGCCGACGAGCGCGTCGGGGCCCTCTGTCCGATGCTCGACGGCGCCTTCGACAGGGACCACCCCGACCTGATCGCCGAGCGCGACCGTCTGGAGGGGGTCGTCCAGGGCCTCGTCGAGCGGGCGCAGAAGGCCGGCCGCCTCCGCGCCGACGTGGGCGTCGGCGACCTGATGGTGGCGATCTCCCAGCTGACCCGCCCGCTGCCCGGCTCGGGCTGCGGGGCCTTCGACCAGTTCGTCCACCGCCACCTGCAGCTGTTCCTCGACGGCCTGGAGGCGCCCGCCCGCTCCGAGCTGCCGGGCAAGGCCGCCACCTTGGAGGACCTGAGACGCGACACCTGCGGCTCCTGAGCCCCGCTGAGGCTCCTGGGCCCCTGGTGACTCCCTGAGTCCCTCCGAGGCTCCTGAGCCCCTGGCGACTCCCGAGTCCCCTGGGACTGCGGGGCCTCCCCGCCCTCCAGGACCCCTTGCTTACGCAACCCGCCCTTCCTTACGTCCTTTTTTCACCAGTACGCGCCAAGAGGTGGCTACCCCCATGCCGAAAATCCCCGAGAAGCCCGCGATCCAGGCGGCCGACCCCGGTCGCTGGAAAGCCCTGATATTCATCGCCCTCGCCCAGCTGATGGTCGTGCTCGACGCGACGATCGTGAACATCGCCCTGCCCTCCGCCCAGCAGGACCTCGGGATCTCGGACGGCAACCGGCAGTGGGTCATCACCGCCTACGCCCTGGCCTTCGGCGGACTGCTCCTCTTCGGCGGCCGCATCGCCGACCTGTGGGGCCGCAAGCGGACCTTCATCACCGGCCTCATCGGCTTCGCCGCCGCCTCCGCCCTCGGCGGGGCCGCGACCGGCGAGGCCATGATGCTCGGCGCCCGTGCGCTCCAGGGCGCGTTCGGCGCGCTCCTGGCGCCCGCCGCGCTCTCGCTGCTCGCCGTGACCTTCACCGACGCCAAGGAGCGGGCGAAGGCCTTCGGCATCTACGGCGCGATCGCCGGTGGCGGCGGCGCCGTGGGCCTGATCCTCGGCGGTTTCCTCACCGAGTACCTGAACTGGCGCTGGACCTTCTTCGTCAACATCCCGTTCGCCGTGGTCGCCGCCGTCGGCGCGTACCTCGTCGTCCGTGAGCCCGCCGGCGGCCGCAACCGCTCGCCGCTCGACATCCCCGGGGTGATCCTCTCCACCCTCGGCCTGGTCTCGCTCGTCTACGGCTTCACGCGCGTCGAGTCCACCAGCTGGACCGACCCGGGCGCGATCGGCCTCTTCGTCGCCTCCGGCGTGCTGCTCCTCGCCTTCGTGCTCACCGAGTCGCGGGTCAAGCACCCGCTGCTGCCGCTGCGCGTCGTCGCCGACCGCAACCGCGGCGGCGTGTACCTGTCGCTGGGTCTCGCCGTCATCGCGATGTTCGGCCTGTTCCTCTTCCTGACGTACTACCTCCAGGTCGTGAAGGGGTACTCGCCGGTCAAGACGGGCTTCGCGTTCCTGCCGATGATCGCGGGCATGATCACGGGCTCGACCCAGATCGGCGCGCGTCTGATGACCCGCGTCCCGCCGCGGTTCCTGATGGCCCCGGGCTTCCTGACCGCCGCCGTCGGCATGCTGCTCCTCACCCAGCTGGAGATCGGCACCTCGTACGCCGGGCTGATCCTGCCCGCGCAGCTGCTCCTCGGCCTGGGCATGGGTACGGCGTTCATGCCGGCGATGTCGCTCGCGACGCTCGGCGTGGACCCGCGGGACGCCGGTGTGGCCTCCGCGATGGTCAACACCTCGCAGCAGGTCGGCGGCGCCATCGGCACGGCCCTGCTGAACACGATCGCCGCCTCGGCGACCGCCGCCTACGTGGCCGACCACGTCGCCGGCGCGACCACCCCGGCCGCGCAGAAGCTGCTCCAGTTCCAGAGCATGGTCGAGGGCTACACGGCGGCCATCTGGTGGGCGGTCGGCATCCTGGCCGTCTCGGCCACGATCGCCTTCACGTTCGTCACCACCGGGAAGCCGGGCGGCGGCCAGGTCGCCGGATCCGGCTCGGGCGCGGGCGCGGAGGCGGACGACGAGGTGAAGGTGCCGGTCATCGCCCACTGACCCCCGTCCGTACGCGGCCCGTCCCGGCCGCCGACCGTTCGCCCCGTGCGACGGACGATCCGTACGACGTACGACCTGCCCTGGTTCCGCTCGCTCAGCGGAGCCAGGGCAGGTCCGCGTTCGCGTCCACGGGTTCGAGGCCCTCGGCCATCACGCGCATGATCGTGCCGAGCTGCTCCACCTGCTCGGGGGAGAGCCGGTCGAACATGGCCTGGCGGACGGCCGCCACATGGCCGGGGGCGTTCTTCCGGAGGACGTCCATGCCCTCGTCCGTCAGCTGGGCGAACTGGCCGCGCTTGTCGGAGGGGCAGTCCTCGCGCCGTACCCAGCCGCTCTTCTCCAGGCGGGCGATCGCGTGGGAGAGACGGGAGCGGGTGATCTTGGCGCTCTTGGCCAGTTCGGTCATCCGCAGCCGGCGGCGGGGGGCCTGGGAGAGCTGGACGAGGAGCCCGTAGTAGACGTGCGGCATCCCGGCGTCGCGCTGCAACTGGCGGTCGAGGTGGTCCTCCAGGAGGGTGGTGGCGTGCAGGTACGCGCGCCAGACGCGCTGCTCCTCGTCGGACAGCCAGCGGGGTTCGGTCGTGTCTCCCATGCTCCCCATCGTACGACCCATTCTTGAAAGTTGAACTACTCAAAGCTAAGGTGTGAGTAGTGGGCTTGAAGTTTCAAGGATGAGGAGGAAGGTCGTCATGGACGCCACCCTCGAACGGATGCCGGCCCTCTACCTGTCCCACGGCGCCCCGCCGCTCGCCGACGACCCCGTCTGGCCCGGCGAGCTCGCCGCCTGGTCCGCCGGACTGCCGCGCCCCAAGGCGATCCTCATGGTCTCCGCCCACTGGGAGGAGGCCCCGCTCGCGCTCGGCGCCACCGAGACCGTCCCCCTCGTCTACGACTTCTGGGGCTTCCCCGAGCACTACTACCGCGTCCAGTACGCCGCCCCCGGCGCCCCGCAGCTCGCCGAGGCCGTCCGCAAGCTGCTCCGCGCGCCCGGCACGCCCGTGCAGGACATCCCCGACCGGGGCCTCGACCACGGTGCGTACGTGCCGCTCGTCGAGATGTACCCGGGCGCCGACATCCCCGTGCTCCAGATCTCCATGCCCACCCTCGACCCGCGCCGGCTCATGGACATCGGGCGCAAGCTCGCCCCGCTGCGCGACGAGGGCGTCCTGATCGTCGGCAGCGGCTTCTTCACCCACAACCTCGCCGCCCTCCGGCACACCGGACCCGGCGTCCCCGGCTGGTCCGCCGAGTTCGACGCCTGGGGGCACGAGGCGCTCGCCGCGCACGACGTCGACGCCCTCCTCGACTTCGAGCACAAGTCGCCGGCCGGCCGCCTCGCCCACCCCCGTACGGAGCACTTCGCCCCGCTCTTCGTCACGATGGGCGCGGCGGACGCGGCCGGTGACCTCGACGCGGAGAAGTCGGTGATCGACGGCTTCTGGATGGGCCTCGCCAAGCGGTCGGTCCAGTTCGGATAGGGCTCAGAGCGCGGGCGGATTGAGGTCGATCGAGCGGACGGCGGCGGCCAGCGCGAGCGGGCCGCCCACGTCGAGCGCCGTGTCCGTGAACTTGATCGTGTGGTCGTCGCCGTGGGCGGCGGCCCGCTCGAAGACCTCCTCGGGGCTCAGCCCGGTCCCGGCGTACGGGGCGGCCTCGCGCGGCGTGTAGGCCGCCGTCACCGCGGCCGCCGCCGCCCAGGCCGCCGCCACGCTCGGCGCCCACAGCTCGCGGGGGAGCGCGGGCAGGGCCCGCAGGACCGCGTTCGGCGCGGTCGCCGCGTGCACCAGCATGATCGGCTCGCCGTGGCCGTGGGACGCGTACCGGTGCGTCGCCGCCGTCACCAGCTCGGTGAGCAGCTCCTTCGCCCGGTCCGGGTCCGGCGCCTCGCCCCACACCGGGAACGCCGTCAGCTGCGCGAGCCGGGCCCTGATCCCGCCCTCCTGCTCCGGAACCGGCGGTACGGAGTCCAGCGCGGCCGCCGCCGTCGGCGCGGTGCCCAGCGGGGTGAGCGGCGGCAGCGGCTGGTGGCGGGCCGCCCAGTAGCCGAGGGCGTGCGCCAGCTCGGCGCGGCGCGGCGCCGTCTCCCCGGTCGTGAGCAGGGTCCGTACGGCGTGGCCGGTGCGGATCACCGGGTGCGTCGCCCCGCCCGCGATGCCCGGAAGCAGCCGGGGCCACCACTCGGCGAGGACCGACCGCCAGGGCCGGTCCGCCAGCTCGCGGGAGAAGAAACGGGTCCAGTCGGTGATCCGGGCCGGGTCGCCGAGCGCCTCCCGCCAGGTGCCCGCCGTGACCGGGGTGTGCGGGGGCGGCAGCTCCTCCAGCTTGGGCGCGTAGTGGTCGAGCCAGCGGTGCACGGCCGGGGCCTGGCCGTGGTGGACCAGGGCCTCGACCGCCATGGGGGCGTGGTTGGTGAGCCAGCCGCCCCGCTCGGGTCCCGTGGTGTGGAGCCGTTCGAGGGCCTCGTCGAGGGTGCCGGTGGTGTCGGTCATGGGGCGACGCTAGGCCGGGACGGTGCCGGGGCGGAACGGGCTGGGGACCTAGGACCCGTCTTAGGTCCCCGGGACGGATCCGGGGTCCCGGGGCGGATCCGGGGTCTCCGGGACGGATCCCGGGGTTCCGGGGTGGATCCCGGGGTTCCGGGGTGGATCCCGGGGTTCCGGGGTGGATCCCGGGTCTCCGGGGTGGATCCCGGGTCTCCGGGGCGGAGGCAACCGTGGGTGGCGGCGGGGCGTCTGAGGGGGTGGCGCCGCATGTGATCGCGGTCTCACCGACAGCGTGGTCGGGTACCCCGCGAGGGGCGCCGTCTCACCCTCCGTGCCCGGTCTGACCTGCGCATCCACGGGTGTCCGCGGCATGCCTGCGGGGGCGGTGGCCGCGCAGGATACTGCATGATCGCGAAAATCCATGCGCCGGGTGGGAATTCTGTCCTGATTCCAGTCGTTGTTTCCGTCGGATGCAGGGCACCCGGAAGGGTGTCGCGACCTACTCAGCAAGGGAGCACGCATGGCAACCCGTGCCGTCGCCCGTCGTCAGACCTCCGCCAAGAGCGGGGCCGCGCGGGCGAGCAGCGTTCGCGCCGTGGGCGGGGAGATCGCCGACCGCGACCTGGTCGGCATGTACCTCGACGAGATCGCGCGCACACCCCTGCTCGACGCCGCCAAGGAGGTCGAGCTCTCCCAGACGATCGAGGCGGGCGTCTACGCCCGGCAGATACTCGACGAAGAGGTGGAGAGCGAGGCGGGCGGAGCGACCCGTGAGGAGCTCGAAGCGCTGGTCGCCGAGGGCGAGCGTGCCAAGGACCTCTTCATCAAGTCCAACCTGCGGCTCGTGGTGGCCGTCGCCCGGCGCTATCCGCGCAGCGGGCTGCCGCTGCTCGACCTGATCCAGGAGGGGAACGCGGGCCTGGTCCGCGCGGTCGAGAAGTTCGACTACGCGAAGGGCTTCAAGTTCTCCACGTACGCCACGTGGTGGATCCGTCAGGCCATCACCCGGTCCATCGCCGACCAGTCCCGGACCATCCGACTCCCCGTCCACCTGGTGGAGGAGCTCGGCCGCATCCGGCGCGTGCAGCGCGAGTTCAACCGGGAGAACGGCCGGGAGCCCGAGCCCGCCGAGATCGCGGCCGAGCTCGGCTCCACGCCCGAGCGCGTCACCGACGTCCTGGACTGGGCGCGGGACCCCGTCTCGCTGAACATGTCGGTGGACGACGAGGGCGAGACCCAGTTCGGCGACCTCCTCGAAGACACCTCGGCGATCTCCCCCGAGCAGTCCGTCCTCACCCTGCTGCGCAGCGAGGAGCTCGACGACCTCATCGGCCAGCTCGACCACCGCACGGCCTCCATCATCCGCATGCGGTACGGCATCGAGGACGGCCGCGAGCGCACCCTGACGGAGGTCGGCAAGGAGCACGGCCTGACCCGCGAGCGCATCCGCCAGATCGAGAAGCACGCGCTCCTCGAACTGAAGAAGATGGCCCACGACACGGGCTTCGACGCGGTGGCCTAGGGCGGCCGGCGGACCCGGGGAGCAGCCCGCGACGGGCGGCTCAAGCGCGTGTCGCGTTCGCCAGCCGCCCCGACAGGTCCCGCATGTACGTGATCAGCGGCTCCGGGCCGTGGACCGTGAAGTCGACGTCCATCAGGGCGAGGCGGAGGGCCAGCCATTCCACGGAGTCCGCGACGCGGGCGCGGAGGCGGCAGCGGTCCGGGCCCTCGGCGACGGGGACCAGGTGGGAGGGGAGGCGGGCGACGACGAACTCGGCCGGTGCCGCGAAGGAGACGTCGAGGTCGACCTCGCCCTGGGCCCGGGCCATCGAGCGGGCCATGTACGTGGCGGCATCGCCCGAGGGGAGCTCGCGCGGAGCGAAGCGCGCGCCCGTCGGGAACGGCTCGCTCACCCGGTCCACCCGGAAGGTCCGCCAGTCCTCGCGCCCCAGGTCGTACGCGACGAGGTACCAGCGCCGCCCGGTCGACACCAGCCGGTACGGCTCCACCAGCCGTTTCGTCTCCGTGCCGTCCCCGGCCCGGTAGCCGAAGCGCAGCTTCTCCCGTCCGGTCACCGCGCCCGCGAGCGCCGTCAGCGTCGCGGGGGTGACGGTGGCGCCGTCGCCCCGGGTCAGCGGGATCGTCGCGTTCTGGAGGGTGGAGACCCGGTGCCGGAGCCGCGCCGGCAGCACCTGCTCCAGCTTCGCCAGGGCCCGTACGGACGCCTCCTCGACGCCCTCGATGGCGTGCCCGGCCCCGGCGCGCAGTCCGACGGCGATCGCGACGGCCTCCTCGTCGTCGAGGAGCAGCGGAGGCATGGCCGTACCGGCGACGAGGCGGTAGCCGCCGACCGCGCCCATGGTCGCCTCGACCGGATAGCCGAGGTCGCGGAGCCGGTCGATGTCACGGCGGATGGTGCGCGGGGAGACCGAGAGCCGTTCGGCGAGCTCGCTTCCGGGCCACTCGCGCGGGGTCTGGAGGAGCGAGAGCAGATTCAGGAGTCGTGCCGGGGTGTCCGTCATGGTTTCCAGGATGCGCCTGATCTAGGACATGGTCTGACCTACATGACTTCTATCTTCTTCGTATGAGTTCACACGACGCCGCCACCGAAGCGGCAGCGGCCGCCGACAAGAGGCGCTGGATCGCCCTCGCCATCGTCATGACCGCCGCCTTCATGGACCTGGTCGACGCCACGATCGTCAACATCGCGATTCCCAGCATCGAGAAGGACCTCGGCGCCTCGTTCGGCGCGATCCAGTGGATCACCGCCGGTTACGCGCTCGCGTTCGCCGCCGCTCTGATCACCGGCGGGCGGCTCGGCGACATCTACGGCCGCAAGCGCCTCTTCCTCCTCGGCACCGCCGGCTTCACCCTCGCCTCCGCGCTCTGCGGCTTCGCCGCCAACCAGGAGATGCTGGTCGGCTCCCGGCTGCTCCAGGGCGCGGCGGCCGCGATGATGGTCCCGCAGGTCCTGTCGATCATCCACGTCACCTTCCCGGCGCACGAGCGCGGCAAGGTCTTCGGGATGTTCGGCGCGATCATCGGCCTCGGCGCGGTCTCGGGCCCGCTGCTCGGCGCGCTGCTGACCCAGTGGAACATCGCGGGCCTCGAATGGCGCCCGATCTTCCTGATCAACCTGCCGGTCGGCATCGCCGCCGCGATCCTGGGCCGGAAGTTCATCACCGAGTCGAAGGCGCCGAAGGCGCTCAAGCTCGACCTGGTCGGCGTGCTCCTGGTGACGGCCGCGCTCCTCATGCTGATCTACCCGCTGACGCGCGGCCGTGAGCTGGACTGGCCGCTGTGGGGCTATCTGATGATGGCCGGCAGCCTGCTCGTCTTCGGCGCGCTCGTGGCGTACGAGACGTACAAGACGAAGAAGGACGGTTCGCCGCTCGTCGAGCTGTCGCTGTTCAGGGTGAAGAGCTTCGCGGCCGGCATCGCGGTCCAGCTGACCTTCGGTGTCGTGCTCGGCATCTTCTTCCTGGTCTGGACGCTGTACATGCAGATCGGGCTCGGTTGGAGCCCGCTGAAGGCGGGCCTGACCGGGGTGCCGTTCTCGATCTCCGTCTCGGTGGCGGCCGGCATGTCCGTGCAGAAGCTGGTGCCGCGCTTCGGCCGGAAGGTGCTCCAGGCGGGCGCGCTGACGATGATCGCGGGCATCCTCCTCTACCTCTTCGAGGCGGGCCGGTACGGGACCGGGATCCACTCCTGGCAGATGATCCCGCCGCTGGTGGTCATGGGCCTCGGCATGGGCCTGATCGTGGCGCCGCTGACGGACGCGGTGCTCTCGGAGGTGCCGAAGGAGCACGCCGGTTCGGCCTCGGGCCTGATCAACACGACCGGGCAGATGGGCAACGCGCTCGGACTCGGCCTGGTGTCGGTGGTCTTCTTCGGGACGATCGACGACGAGAAGCTCGCCAAGGCCCCGGCCGAGGTGGGCCCGGCGTTCACGAACGCCTTCCAGAACTCGCTGGGCTGGGCGGCGGGCGTGCTCGCCGTGATCTTCCTGGTGATGTTCGCCCTGCCGGCGAAGCCGAAGCAGCACCTGGAGGGCGGTGACGCGGACGCCGCCGGTGACGACGAGGCCGTCACCGGCGAGACCTCGAAGGAGCCGGTGCTCACGCACTGAGTCCGGTCCTCCGGCTGATCGAGGCGGCCGCCGCCCCCGCCCCCGAGAAGGGGACGGGGGCGGCGGCCCCGTCGTGTCAGCGGACCCGGGAACGGGCCTCCATCGCCCCGCGGGCCGCGTCCTCGTCCTCGTACACCTCGCACATGTGCCGGCCGTCCGGCGTCGCCGTGTGCTCGACCTCCCAGAGGCTGACCTCGCTGCCGTCGAGCAGCAGGAACTGGTGCTCGTAGAGGGTGAAGCCGGCGTCCCGGCCGCCCTCCACCGGGCAGTGGCGGCCGAAGGCCTGCGTGATGTGGTGCGCGAAGGCCAGCCGGAGGCGGCGGGCCGTCCGCTCGCCCGGCCGGTCCGCGTTCTCCGCGCGGCGCAGGACGCGGCGCGCGTGGTCGGCGGAGTTGTCCGGCACGTACATCCGGGGCTGGGCCGGTATCGGGCGGGCGAGCAGGGCGCTCAGCAGCTCCAGGTCGTCGTCCTCGTCGAGGACGCGGCCGTCGGAGTGCTCGGCCGTCCAGCCCGGCAGTGGTCCCGTCGGGAGCCGGGAGGCGGCGAGCCGCGCCTCCGACTCCTCCGCGTACAGCTCGTGCTGCTCGGTGCCGTCCCGGCCGGCGTTGTGCGCGAGCTCCCACAGGCTGAGCGCGCTGCCGTCGGCGAGCAGATACGTATGGCGGTGGGTGGTGCGGTGCAGCGACGCGCTGTGGTGCGAGGAGTGCAGCGCGCTGGAGTGGGCGAGCGCCGTGCCGAGGCGCTCGACGGTCGAGTCGGGCAGGTCGAAGGAGTTGAGTGCCCGGCCGAGGAGCCGCTCAAGGTGCTTCTCGGTCGTCTCGTACGGATCGTGAGGATCCTGCGGATCGTTCAAGAGGGTCTCCAGGCCGTCGCCGCATGTCACTTGGTGCTTGCTTAACGTAGTCCCTGGGTCTGACATCTGGTCCGGGGTTCGGGAAAACGAAGGGCCCGCCCGGGAAGTTCCCGCCCTTTTTCTTCAACTCCCCTGGTCTTACCGGGAGTACGCGTCCGCCGCCGGTCCGTACAGCTCGCGGTACGAGGGGAAGTCGCCGCCCGGGCCGCGCAGACCGCCCGGGGCCGCGAGGACCGCCCGGACGATCGCCCGGGTCACCAGGTCCGCGCCCGCGGCCAGGATCTCGTTCAGGGCGAGCGGACCCGGCCCCTCCGGAAGTTCCCGTGCCCCGGTGGCGAGGGCGAAGACCGTGTCCCCGTCGTTCATCAGGTGCACCGGGCGCACCGCGCGCGCGATGCCGTCGTGCGCGGTGCCGGCGACCTTCTGCGCCTGGGCCCGGGTCAGCACCGCGTCCGTCGCGACGACCGCGAGCGTGGTGTTCATCGGGGGCGGGGCGGCCGCCTTCCGCGCCTCCGCGAGCCGCCGCAGGGCCGCCTCGTGCACCGCGTCGTCGGGGAAGGCGGGACGGCCGGCCTCGAAGAGGCTTCCGTACGGGACGCCGGTCGTCGGGTCGACGGCCGAGCCCGCCGCGTTCACCACGACCAGCGCGCCGACCGTGATCCCCGACTCCAGGACGGTGCTCGCCGTCCCCACGCCGCCCCGCAGGCCGCCGGCCACGGCCCCGGTGCCCGCGCCGACCGCGCCCGTCCCCACGCGCGCGTGGTCCCCGCTCGCGGCGGCCGCCTCCGCCGCCGCCCGGCCCGTCGCCGCGTCCGGGCGGGCCGTGAAGTCGCCGCCCCGGCCCAGGTCGAAGACGCACGCGGCGGGCACCACCGGCACCACGTGGGACGGGTCGGGGCCCACCCGCACGCCCCGGTGCCGCTCCGCCAGCCAGGCCATCACCCCGGCGGCGGAGTCCAGGCCGTACGCGCTGCCGCCGGTCAGGACGACCGCGTCGATCCGCTGGACCACGTTCCGCGGGTCCAGGGCGTCCGTCTCCCGCGTGCCCGGCCCTCCGCCCCGCACGTCCACGGCGGCGACGACCCCGCCCTCCGGGGCCAGGACCACCGTGGTGCCGCTCAGCGCGCCGGGCCCGGCCACGCGCGCGTGCCCCACGCGCAGCCCGCTCACGTCGGTGATCCCGTCCCGGCCGTCCGTCTCCTCGGGGAGTGTCATGTCCCCTGCCTACCATGCCGCTTGGCTCAGCGCTTGGGGCCGAGGTAGGTGCCGCCCGAGGCGTCGATCACGGTGCCGGTGATCCAGCGGCCGTCCTCCGAGGCCAGGAACGCGACCGGGTCGGCGATGTCCTCCGGCTGCCCGACCCACGGCAGCGCCTGACCGCCGATCAGCATCCCCTCCAGCTCGGGCATCGCCGCCATGGCGGCGGTGAGCCCGGCGGTCTGCGTCGGCCCGGGGGCGACCGTGTTGACGGTGATCCGGCGCTCCCCGACCACATTGGCGAGCGTGCGCGTGAAGGTCTCCATCGCCCCCTTCGTCATCGCGTACGCCAGCTCGTCGGCGAGGGCGATCCGGGTGACGGCCGACCCGATGTTGACGATCCGGCCGCCGTCCCGCAGCACCGGCAGCAGCCCCTGCACGAGGAAGTACGGCGCCCGCACGTTGACCGCGAAGACACGGTCGAACCGCTCCGGTGTCTCGTCCGCCAGGTGCCCGCCCGAGGCGGTCGCGGCGGCGTTGTTGACCAGCACGTCCAGCGCCGCCTCCCCGGTGTGGGCGACGAGCCCGGCCCGCACCCCCTCGACCAGCCCGAGCACCCCGTCGTGCTCCGCCAGATCGGCCCCGACGGAGAACGCCCGCCCGCCGTCCCCGACGATCAGGTCCACGGTCTCCCGCGCGGCGGCGGCGTCCTGCCCGTAGTGCACGGCGACGAGCATCCCGTCGGCGGCGAGCCGCCGCGCGATCGCCCGCCCGATGCCTCGCGACGCCCCGGTGACGAGGGCGGTACGGGTGGTGCCGGCCGTGGCGGTGGTGGCGTGCTGCTGCATGGCGGTCTCCTCGGGCTTCCCCTGCGGCCCGGGGCGTCTCCCCGGGGCACGGGAGAACACTCGCGCCGGGCGCTGACGAACCGCTGACAGCGGGCTGACGGGCGCCGACGGGCGCCGACGGGCCCGGGGGGTCCTCCCCGCTCGCGGGCGGGCCGGAGACGGCCGCGAAGGCGCCGTCGCTCACGCGGGCAGGCCCGCCCGGTGGGCCGTCTCCGTCGCGCGGGCGCGGTCGGCCGCCGCCGCGTCATGGTCGCCGGCCGCCTCGTGGACGGCCGCGCGGCGGCGGAGGAGGTCCACGACGTCCTCGGCGACGCCCAGTTCCTCGAAGAGGGCCAGGGCCTCCGCGAGGAGGGGCAGCGGGTCGGCCGAGAGGCCCGCCAGGCCTTCCAGGGCCGTCGCCGTCCCCCAGCGTTCCCCGAGCGTCCGGAAGCCCGTGAGGGCCTGCGCGAAGAGGGTCTCCGAGGAGGTCAGATGGGCGTGGCCCACGAGCACCAGGGACCGGGACCAGAGGTCGTCGCCGAGCAGCAGGCCCTCCAGGGGGCCCATGGACGTCGACCAGAGGAAGGCCGTGTACGGCTGCCGGAGCGGAGTCGTGCGCGCGACGAGGAACCGCCGGGCCCGGTCGACGTGTTCGCCCTCCCGGAGGCCCGCCGCGAGCACGCACAGCGCGTACTCCTCACCCAGTTCCCCCGTCGGCTCCACCCGGTCCAGGAGCTCCGCGACCGGCGCCGCCACCCGGCCCCGGAGGCCGCGCAGCCACCAGTACGGGGTGAGCGCGGCGACCAGGCGCAGGCCGTCCCGCGGCGTGCCGCGCCGCAGGGCCGCCCGCAGGTTCGCGTCCTCGGCGTCGAGGCGGGCCAGCCACTCCAGCTGGTCGGGGCCCCGCAGTTCGGGGTCGGCCGTCTCGGCGAGATCCCGGTAGTACGCGGGGTGGGCGGCGACCGCGGGGTCCCCGTCCGGGAGCCGTTCGGCGGCGTACGCGCGGATCGTCTCCAGCATCCGGTACCGGCCGTCGTCCCGCACCTCCACCAGCGACTTCTCCACGAGCGACGCCAGCCGGTCCGCGTCCGCCCCGCACACCCGGGCCGCCGCATCCGCCGTCGCCCCGCCCCGGAACACCGAGAGCCGCGCGGCCAGTTCCCGCTCGCCGGGTTCGAGCAGCGACCAGCTCCACTCCACCACCGCCCGCAGCGTGCGGTGCCGCTCCGGCGCCGTGCGGTCCCCGCGCGAAAGCAGCGCGAACCGCTCGCCGAGCCCGTCCGCCAGCTCCTCCACGGACAGGGTCCGCAGCCGTGCCGCCGCCAGTTCGACGGCGAGCGGCAGCCCGTCGAGCCCCGCGCAGAGCTCCGCCACGCGCGCGTGGCCCGTGAATCCGGGCCGGACCGCCGCCGCCCGCCGTACGAACAGCTCCTCCGCCGCCCCCGGCGCCAGCGCGCCCAGCGGCAGCAGCGACTCCCCGGTGATCCCGAGCGCCTCCCGGCTCGTCGTCAGGACCCGCAGCCCCGGACAGGCGGCGAGCAGACGCCGTACGAGGACCGCCGTCTCCCCGACGACGTGCTCGCAGTTGTCCACGATCAGCAGCACCGGCCGCCCTGCCAGCGCCGTTTCGAGCCGCTCCGCACCCCGCACCCCGAGCGCCGCCGCGAACGCCTCCACGACCTCGCCGGAAGCGGAGCCCGTACGTCCGTCCTTGTCGGCGATGGAGCCCGTGCCCGCCACCGCCCCCAGGTCCACGAAACACACCTCCCCCGGCAGCCCCGCGCCCACCTCCAGGGCGAGCCGCGTCTTGCCCGCGCCGCCCGGGCCCACCAGGGTCACCAGGCGTGCGGCGGCCACCAGGTCCGCCAGCCGCTCCCGTTCCCGCTCACGGCCCACGAAGTCCGTCAGCGGCGCGGGCAGCGGCGGGAACGGCCGGTCCTCCGACGCCGGGCCCCGCAGCAGTTCCAGGTGGACGGCGGACAGCTCCGGCGACGGATCGGCCCCCAGCTCCTCGGCGAGGGCCGCCCGGACCTCCTCGTAGGCGGCGAGCGCCTCCGCCTGTCGTCCCGCCGCGCCGAGCGCCCGCATCTGGAGCCCCCGCAGCCGCTCCCGCAGCGGATGCTCCCGGACCGCCCACGCCAACTCCCGCACGAGCGGCGCCGGGTCACCGCCGACCGTCAACTCGGCGGCCGCCCACTCCTCCACCGCGTCCAGCCGCAGCGCGTCGAGCCGGGCCGCCTGCCCCGCCGCGAACGGCGCCTCCCGCACGTCGGCGAGCGCCGGCCCCCGCCAGAGCCCGAGCGCCTCCCGCAGCAGACCGGCCGCGCGGCCGGGATCGCCCGCCCCGGCGGCCCGCGCGCCGTCCCGGGCGAGCGCCTCGAACCGCAGGACGTCCACGTCCGTGACGGGGTCCCCGACGGCCAGCCGGTACCCGGCGGGCGTGAACTCCACCGTCACGCCCGGCGGAAGGGCCCGGCGCAGCCGCGAGACCTGGGCCTGGAGCGCGGCCTGGACGCCGGCCGGGGGCTCGTCCCCGTACAGCCCGTCGACGAGCCGCTCCACCGGGACGGTCCGGCCCGCGTCGAGGAGGAGCCGGGCGAGCAGGGCGCGGACCTTGGGGCCACCGACGGTTCCGGTGGCGCCGGCCAGGGTGAGCGGCCCGAGGAGGCGGAAGATCATGCGCCGGATTGTGTCCCGGCGGGCGGCGGGTCCTCCAGTCCCCGGGGCCGTCAGGCCGTACGCGTGCGCGTGCGCGTGGCGAGGTTGCGGGCCGTCAGGCCGTACGCGCGCGTGGCAGTGGTGCGGGCCGTCAGGCCGTACGCGTGCGTGGCAGTGGTGCGGGCCGTCAGGCCGTATGCGCGCGCGTGGCCGGGTTGCGGGCCGTCAGGGTGACGCCGACGGCGACCGTGACCGCCGCGACGATCCCGGCCGCCAGGACCGCCCAGTGGCCCGCGAACGAGCACATCAGGATCGCGAACGACGAGACCGGAAGGACCATTTGCTGAGCGATGCCGACCTTGAAGTAGCGGGCGTGCAGCAGCCACACCGACAGCAGGAACACGGCCGACGGGATCGTCACGGAGGCGGAGGCGGCGAGCGTGGAGATGTGGGCCTTGCCCACGGCCTGCTCGACGGCGATCTCCAGGCCCGCGCCGACGGCGGCGGCCGACGTGAAGATCACGTAGTGGCCGTAGCCCCACAGGAAGCCCTGGCGGCTGGAGGTCAGCCGGTCGTGGGCGGGCACGACGAAGTAGATCCACCAGGCGGAGAAGACGAGCAGCAGACCGCCGGCGGCGATCGGGAGGACCTCGCCGAGGGCGTCGTTCTCGATGATGCCCGTCTTCACGGCGACGGTCGCGGCGGCGACGGTCTCGCCGAGCACGATGATCGTGAACAGGCCGTACCGCTCGGCGATGTGGTGCGGGTGCCAGGCGCTGGGGGCGTCCTTCTCCGCGTACACCGGCACGGCCATCTCGGCGAGCGCCATGACCAGGAAGACCCACGGGCGGGCCGGCTCGGGCGCGAGGACCAGCGCGAGCCAGCCGACCTGGACGACGAGGACCCCGCCCGCGTACCGGCGGCACATCCTCCGCTCGGCCGGGGCGGTGGCGTGGTGGGCGGCGCGCAGCCACTGCGAGGCCATCGCGAGCCGCATCACGACGTAACCGAGGTACACGACGAGGAAGTCGTGCTCCTCGAAGGCGCGCGAGACCCCGGCGGCGAGGATGAGCACGCCGGCGATCTGGATGAGGGTGACGACGCGGTAGAGGACGTCGTCGTTGTCGTAGGCGGAGGCGAACCAGGAGAAGTTCATCCAGGCCCACCAGATCGCGAAGAAGACCATCGCGTAGTTGACGATGCCCTGGCCCGCGTGGCCTTCGGTGATCGCGTGCACGAGCTCGGCGCCGGCCTGGGCGACGGCCACGACGAAACACAGGTCGAAGAAGAGCTCCAGGGACGTGGCGACCCGGTGCGACTCCTCGCGGGAGCGGGCGGTGAGGGGCAGAAACGGTTGTGTCATGCGCACTAGCACAGCAGAGCGAGCGCCGGGCCCGGCCACATGGCGCGCCCCGCCGAGGCCGAGGGGCCGCGCCGCCGGTGCCCACGGCCCGTGACCGGCGGGCCCTTTCGCGTTCCCGGACAGGGACCAACGGCCCTCGGACGGGGACCAATGCCGATCGGAACGATCGATCAAGAGGCGTGCAATGGAGGTGAGCGAAGAGCCGATCGAAAGAGGCGGTGTGGGCTGTGACCGCGACCCCTGCCGAAGCAACGGTGAACGAGCGGGCCTGGAAGGGCTTCGAGGGCGGGCTCTGGCGCGACGCCGTCGACGTCCGCGACTTCGGCCGGCAGAACTACACGCCGTACGAGGGCGACGGCTCCTTCCTCGCCGGGCCCACCGAGCGGACCACCGCCGTGTGGAAGGCCGTCACGGACCGGTTCCCCGAGGAGCGCGCCAAGGGCGTGTACGACGTCGCGTACGACATCCCCTCCACCATCACCGCCCACGCCCCGGGCTGGATCGACCGGGACAAGGACCTGATCGTCGGCCTCCGGACCGACGCCCCGCTGAAGCGCGCGATCATGCCGTACGGCGGCCGGCGCATGGTCGCCGGCGCCCTGGAGACCTACGGCTGCCCGGTCTCCGAGGAGCTGGAGAAGGTCTCCGTCGACACCTCCTCCGTGCAGTACGAGTCGGACGAGCCGATGCGCCCCCGCTTCGGCGACGACACCGCCATCGCCTGCCGCGTCTCCGCGATGCCCGTCGGCAGGCGGATGCAGTTCTTCGGCGCCCGCGTGAACCTCGCCAAGACCCTCCTGTACGCGATCGACGGCGGCCGCGACGAGAAGTCCGGCGCCCAGGTCGGCCCGGCCACCGGCGCGCTGCGTTCGATGGAGACGGGGGCCTCCGGGGTCCTCGGCCACGACGAGGTCATGGCCAGGTTCGACGAGCAGATGGAGCGGCTCGCGGGCGTCTACGTCCACGCCCTGAACGTCCTCCACCACATGCACGACACGTACGCGTACGAGCGCGTCGAGAGGGCGCTCCACGACCGCGACGTGCGCCGCACCATGGCCTGCGGCATCGCCGGCCTCTCCGTCGCCGCCGACTCCCTCGCCGCCGTCACGTACGCCAAGGTCACCCCGGTCCGTGACGAGACCGGTCTCGCCACCGACCACGTCGTCGAGGGCGACCACCCCGCGTACGGCGACAACGACGAGCGCGCCGACGAGATCGCGGTGTGGCTGGTCGAGGAGTTCCTGCGGAAGGTCCGCAAGCACCCCACCTACCGGAACGCCGAGCACACCCGGTCCGTCCTGACCATCACCTCCGACGTCGTCTACGGCAAGAAGACCGGCGACACCCCCGACGGCCGCCGCGCCGGCGAGCCCTTCTCGCCGGGCGCCAACCCGATGAACGGCCGCGACACCCACGGCTACGTGGCCTCGGCCCTGTCGGCCGCCGAGCTTCCGTACGAGGACGCCGAGGACGGCATCTCGCTGACCGACACCGTCACCCCCGACGGCCTGGGCCGCACCCCCGGGGAGCGGATCCGGAACCTCGCGGGCGTCCTCGACGGCTACATGGCCGGCGACGGCTTCCACACGAACGTCAACGTCCTCGACCGCGAGGTCCTGGAGGACGCCGTGGAGCACCCGGAGAACCATCCGCAGCTGACCATCCGGGTCTCCGGTTGCGCGGTCAACTTCGTACGGCTCACCCGCGAACAGCAGCCGGACGTCCTGAACCGCACCTTCCACGGGTCGCTCTAGGCCCTCTCCTCGCCCCGGGCCCGGCGGCCCTCGTGCCGGCCCCGGACCGAGCCCCCGCTTCCACGAAGGAGGAGCCCGTCATGACCAGCCCCGTCCTCGGACCCGTGACCCCGGCCGCCGCGCCCCGGGCTGCTGCGACTCCGGCCGCCGTGACTCCGGCTGCCGTGACTCCGGCCGTCATGACTCCGGCCGCCGTGACCCCGGCCGCCGCGGCCACCCGGCGGCCCTCCGAGGGCTCCGTGCACTCCTGGGACCTGTCCACCGGCGTCGACGGCCCCGGCACGCGCTTCGTCACCTTCCTCTCCGGTTGCCCCCTCACCTGCCTCTACTGCCACAACCCCGACACCTGGCGGATGCGCGACGGCAGCCGCACCTCCGCCGACGCCGTGATCGTCGAGGCCTCCAAGTACGTCCGCTTCATCTCCGCCTCCGGCGGAGGCGCCACCGTCTCCGGCGGCGAACCCCTCGTCCAGCCCGTCTTCACCGGCGAGCTCCTGCACCGGATGAAGCACGAGCTCGGCTTCCACACGGCCCTCGACACCTCGGGCTTCCTCGGCGTCCGCGCCACCGACGCCCTGCTGCGCGACACCGACCTGGTGCTTCTCGACATCAAGTCCTGGGACCCGGACACGTACGAGAAGGTCACCGGGCGGTCGCTGAAGCCGACCCTGGACTTCGCGCGGCGCCTCGCCGACCTCGGCCAGGAGGTCCACGTCCGCTTCGTGCTCGTCCCGGGACTCACCGACGACCCCGCCCATGTCGAGGGCGTCGCCGCCTTCGCCGCCGGTCTCGGCAATGTGGCCCGCGTGGACATCCTGCCCTTCCACAAGCTCGGCGAAGCGAAGTGGCGGGCACTCGCCAAGCCGTTCACCCTGCACGACACGCCGTCGCCGACCCCGGAACAGGTCGCCGCGGCCCGTGGGGTCTTCCGCTCGCACGGCCTGTTCGCGGTCTGAGCGACGCCCTCACCCCGTTACCTCGCAAAATAGGCCGAAACGGGGCATCAGGTCTTACCGTGGCGGCGTGACCGAGCCGCCCCAGACCGAGCCGCCGCAGGGCGCCGAGCAGACCCTCCCGCCGGGCGAGCCCGCCGGAGGCCCGTCGCGGAGCCCGGCACCGCCGTCCCGGACCCCCGCAGCCGTGCGCCGCCGCGCCGCGCTCGCCGGGGCCGCCGTCTCCGCCCTGCTGATCCTCGCGATCGTCCTCGGCAGCCGTCTGCTCCGCGACTTCGACTCGGCCCTCCTGCCGTACGCCGTGGCCACCGTCTTCCTCGCCTTCGGCGTCGCCCACCGCTACACGGTCTGGATCTCCGCGCCCGGCGCCCGCCGCCTCTTCCGCCAGGGCTGGGGCTCCTTCTTCTCCGCCGGGAACTTCCGCAAGGCGCCCACCGCCCTGCCGAGGATGATCGCCACCTACCTCGGTCTCCAGAAGTTCCTCGGCGCCCGCTCGCACGCCCGCTGGGCCGCCCACCAGCTCATCTTCTGGGGCTGTCTGCTCGCCGCCGCGATCACCTTCCCCCTCACCTGGGGCTGGTTCACCTTCACCTCGTCCACCGGCTCGGGCCCCGGCTACGAGATGCGGATCTGGGGCTTCAAGGTCATCGGCTTCGACTCCCTCGGCGTCCTCGGCTGGCTCATGTTCCACGGCCTGGACATCGCCGCCGTCCTCGTCATCGCCGGCGCCTCCTACTTCCTGTGGCGCCGCATGAAGGACCGGGGCGCGATCACCGGCCAGCGCTTCGCCTACGACCTCGTGCCGCTGATCGCCCTCGTCGTCATCTCCGTGACCGGGCTGCTGCTGACCTTCTCGTCGATCTTCCTGCACGGCGGCGGATACGAGTTCCTCGCCGTCCTCCACATGGTGTCCGTCGTCTTCACCCTCGTCTACCTCCCCTTCGGGAAGTTCTTCCACATCGTCCAGCGGCCCGCCGCCGTCGGCATGCAGCTCTTCAAGTACACCTCCCGCCGCAAGGGCGAGGACGGGAACGAGGTCCTCGCCTGCCGCCGCTGCCACGAGCCCATCGACACCGCCCCGTACGTGGCGAACCTCCGGGGCACCATGCGCGACCTCGACCTCGGCTTCGACGAGTGGGCCGAGTACTGCCCCCGCTGCAAACGCGTCCTGCGCGGCACCGCCTACCTCGACCACGTCAAGAAGGGCTTCAAGTGACCGCGACCGACCCCGCGACCACCCCCGGCCGGCCGCTGCCGCTCGACCCCTCCCTCGCCCCGCCCGGCACCCGGAACTTCCGCGACGCCGGAGGCGTCCCCGCCGACCGCTGGCACGCCGACCAGAACGACGAGACCCTCGTCCCCACCCACTGCTGCTTCTGCGGCGTCCAGTGCGGCATGTACCTCCGCGTCGACCACCACGGCAAGGTCTTCGGCGTCGAACCCCGCAACCACGACATCAACCGCATGCGGCTCTGCCCCAAGGGCATCAACGCCTACCAGCAGGTCAACCACCCCGACCGGCTCACCGCCCCCCTCATGCGGAGCAACCGCGACGAGGAGTTCCGCGAGGTCGGCTGGGAAGAGGCCCTCGACCACACCGTCGCCGAGATCCGCCGCATCCAGGGCGCGCACGGCAACGACTCCTTCGGGCTCCTCGGCGGCGCCAGCCTCTTCTCCGAGAAGACCTACCTCGTCGGCAAGTTCGCCCGCCTCGCCCTCAAGTCCCGGCACGTCGACTACAACGGCCGCCTCTGCATGGTCTCCGCCGCCGGAGCCAACAAGCTCGCCTTCGGCATCGACCGCGCCGGCAACCCCTTCTCCGACATCCTCCTCACCGACTGCCTCCTCATCGCCGGCTCCAACGTCGGCGAATGCTTCCCCGTCATGACCCAGTACCTGTGGGGAGCCCGCGACCGGGGCGCCACCCTCATCGTCGTCGACCCCCGCGAGACCGCGATCGCCCGCACCGCCGACGTCCACGTCGCCCTCAAGCCCGGCACCGACTCGGCCTTCTTCAACGCCGTCCTGCACGTCGTCGTCGCCGAAGGCCTCACCGACGAGGCCTACCTCTCCGCTCACGCCACCGGCTGGGACGAGGTCAGACGGACCGTCGCCGCCTACCCGCCCGCCCGGTCCGCCGAGATCTGCGGCGTCCCCGAGGAGCAGATCGTCCAGGTCGCCCGCATGTTCGCCGGCGCGGACAAGGCCATGGCCTGGCACGCCCGCGGCGTCGAGCACCACTCCCAGGGCGTCGAGAACTGCCTCTCGATCATCAACCTCTGCGTCGCCACCGGAAACATCGGCAGGCCCGGCGCCGGCTACGGCACCATCACCGGCCAGGGCAACGGCCAGGGCGGCCGCGAACACGGCCAGAAGTCCGACCTCCTCCCCGGCGGCCGCTCCATCACCAACCCCGAGCACCGCCGCCAGATCTGCGAGATCTGGGGCGTCGACGAGGCCGAACTCCCGCCCGCCGGAACCTCCATGATGGAGATGGTCTGGCAGATGCAGCGCAGGGAGATCCGCGGCCTCATCGGCATCTGCAACAACCCCTTCGTCTCCCTCCCGAACTACGCCACCGTCAAGGACGGCTACGACACCCTCGAATTCCACGCCCAGTTCGACTTCTTCCTCTCCGAGACCGCCGCCAACGCGCACGTGGTCTTCCCCGTCACCGTGTGGGCCGAGGACGAGGGCGTCATGGCCAACGCCGAGGCCCGGGTCGTCAAGCACAACAAGGCCCAGGAACCCCCGGCCGGCGTCCGCACCGACACCTGGGTCCTCTGCGAGCTCGCCAAACGGCTCGGCGCCGGCGACAAGTTCGCCTTCCCCGACTCCCGCTCCGTCTTCGAGGAACTCCGCATCGCCTCCGCCGGAACCGTCAACGACTACTACGGCATCACCTACGAGCGCCTGGAGGAGACCGGCGGCATCGCCTGGCCCTGCCCGGACACCGAGCACCCCGGCACACCCCGCCTCTTCGAGGACGGCCGCACCTACCACCCCGACGGCAGGATCCACCTGCAGGTCGTCGAGTGGCACCCGCCCATGGACCCGTACAGCGAGGAGTACCCCCTCTCGCTCACCACCGGCCGCACCGTCGCCCACTTCCTCTCCGGCAACCAGACCCGCCGCCTCGGCGCCCTCGTCGAACAGACCCCCCGCCCCTGGGTCGAGGTCCATCCCTCGCACGGCTTCCGCAACGGCGACCCCGTCCGCGTCGTCACCCGCCGCGGCAGCGAGGTCTTCCCCGCCCTCGTCACCGAGGCCATCCGCCCCGACACCGTCTTCGTGCCCTACCACTGGCCCGTCCCCACGGCGGCGAACGCCCTCACCGTCGACGCCCTCGACCCCCGCTCCAAGATCCCCGAGTACAAGGTGTGCGCCGCCCGCATCGAGGCCGCCGACCGCGTCGACGAGGTCCCCGCCCCGCCCACCGCCCCCGGACACCAGGCCTATCCGGAGACCCAGGTCTCCCGCACCGACCCGCTGCCCCCCACCTCCCCCCAGGGCCGCGGCACCGCGGAGAGGAGCTGACCCGCACATGATGGGCCGCACGATCTTCATCGACCCGGGCCGCTGCATCGGCTGCCAGGCCTGCGTCTCCGCCTGCCGCGAATGCGACTCGCACCGCGGCAAGTCGATGATCCACCTCGACTACCCCGACGAGGGCCACTCCGTCGCCTCCCTCCCCACCGTCTGCATGCACTGCGAGGACCCCGTCGCCCCCTGCGCCGAGGTCTGCCCCGCCGACGCGATCCTCGTCACCGCCGACGGCGTCGTGCAGCAGGCCGACACCACCCGCTGCATCGGCTGCGCCAACTGCGTCAACGCCTGCCCCTTCGGCGTTCCCAAGATCGACCTCCGGGCGAAGCTCCAGATGAAGTGCAACCTCTGCTACGACCGCACCGCCTACGGCCTCGCCCCCATGTGCGCCACCGTCTGCCCCACCGGCGCCCTCTTCTACGGAACCCTCGACGAACTCCGCGCCGAACGCCCCGGCGTCCAGGTCGCCGACTCCTTCACCTTCGGCAGCACCACCGTCTCCACCGGAGTGGCGATGGTCGTCCCCGCCGACAAGGTCCAGTGGCCGGTCCCCGGCGGCCTCCCCGTCGTCGAGATCAACGGAAGGGACGTCCGGTGAGCTTCACCGAGCCCCAGCCGCCCGCGTCGGAGGCCCGCGCCGACGCGGCGCGGGAAGCGCTCCACGACCGGATCGCCGCGGACTCCCTCACCACCCGCCGCGACTACCTGCGGATCGTCACCACCGTCTCCGGCGGCCTCGCCGTCGGCGGCATCGGCGTCGCCTCCGGCATCCTGCACCGGCACGGCGACAGCGAGGGCGCCCCCGGCGTGAGGAAGATCGCCGACCGGATCGAACGGGGGGAGTCGCTCGCCTTCCGCTACCCCGGCGGGGAGGACCGGGCCATCGCCGTCCGCATGGAGGACGGCACCCTCGCCGGCTACTCCGCCGTCTGCACCCACCTCGCCTGCGCCGTGCTCTGGCGCAAGGAACGGGGGAGCGAGGGCGAGCTGTACTGCCCCTGCCACGAGGGCGTCTTCGACGCCCGTACCGGAGAGGTCACCGCGGGCCCGCCCCCGCGCGGCCTGCCCAAGGTGCTCCTCGTCGAGCAGCTCGACGGCAGCGTCTGGGCCGTCGGCACCGCCCGCTCGGGCGAGACCCCCGTCGAGGGCTTCTGCCGCCAGCAGGGCGACGACCACCCGGGCTGCCCCGGCTTCAGCGCGGGTGCCCCGCCCCGGAAGCCCGCCGGGAGCGACCGGCCCCCTGCGGCCGCCGGCCCGAAGCCGACCGGGCCCGGCCCGAAGCAGGCCCAGAGCGACCGGACCCCGGCGGGCACCGACCCGAAGCCCGCCGCGAGGAGTGAGCGGCCATGAGCGAGGGCCCGTTCCCGAGAGACCCCGAGGCCCCGAAGCCCACAGAGCCCACGGAGCCCGGAGCCCCCGCCACATCCGCAGCCCCCGCCGCCCCCGCAGAGCCCGGGGCACCCACGGAGTCCGGGGCGCCCACAGCACCTGCCGCACCCGGGGCCCCCGCAGAGCCCGCCGCACCTGCCACGCCTGCCGCACCCGGGGCACCCGCGGAGTCCGCGACCACCACACCCCCGCGCCCCACCTACACCCCCACCTACACCCCCGGCAGTGCCCAGCCGCGCCTGAACCGGCCCGTGCACGAGCGCTACCCCCAGATCCGTCCCACCAGCGGATACGGGGATCCTCGGATCCGGCACACCGGGCCAGGCCCCGGGGCCGGTACGGAGCAGGAGCCGGAGAGGTCGTCGAAGCTGAGCGCGCGCCTGGCGCTGGCGCTCACGGTGGTCATCGGGCAGCTGTGGGGGCTGACGATCGTGGTGGACGAGTGGATGGCGGGGGACACCGGCACCGCATGGTGGGGTGCGGGCTTCCTCGTCCTGTCGTTCCTCGTGGTCCTCGGCCTCTGGCTGATCGACCCGAAGGACCGCTGATCAGGGGGGTACGGGCCGGGTGAGCGGGCGTAGTCTGGAGAGATGAGCACCGCCCCCGCCCACGGCCCGCGAGACGCGAAGCGGCCCGGCAAGTCATCCAGCCCCGAGAACAGTCCGAAGCCGGCACTCGTCTTCGACGATCCGCTGGACCAGCAATCCGCGGACGACACGGACCGCGGGTGGGGCGAGCGGCCTCCGGCCGGCGGCGACAGCGCCGCCGACCTCGCGCGCTTCCTCGACGAGAAGCCGCCGCACCACCTCTGAAACCGGCGCGCTCCGCCGGTCAGGAGGTGGAGTGCGCCCCCGCGCTGCCACCGCCGACGACCCCGGGGCCCGGGTGCGTGTTGTTCACGGACGGGACGCGCTGGGAGACCAGGTGGTCGCGGATCTCCTTGAGGACCTCCAGCTCGCTGACCTCCAGGGTCTCCTGGACGCCTTCCTTGGCCTTCTCCTGCTGGGCGCGCTTGGCGAGGATCTTCGCCATCGGCAGGACCATGAGGAAGTAGACGACGGCCGCGGTGATCAGGAAGCTCAGCACCGCGCTGAGGACCAGACCCCACTGGAGCCGGACGCCCTGCATCTCTCCGTTGACCACCACACAGGTGCCCTTGATGCAGGACGCGTAGCCCTCCAGGTCCTTGGTGCCGAAGGCGCCGACGATCGGGTTGATGATGCCCTTGACCACCGAGTTCACGATGTTCGTGAAGGCCGCACCGATGACGACGGCCACCGCCAGGTCGATCACGTTGCCACGCATCAGGAAGGCCTTGAAGCCTCCCAGCAGACTTTCCTTCTTCTCGGCCACCGAGGTGCCTTTCGTCGCGTGAGATGTCGCGTGAGATGCGGCGTGCGAAGTCGCGTGGGATGTCACGCGTACCGCTGTGTGCGGAGCCATTAGGCCGTGAACGGCGCAGAGCCGTCCAATCCGTACACACGGGACGGTGACTTGACAGCGAGTCAGTGCGAATCAGCACATCGTCACCGCCAGTTGGGACGTGACACCGGCACCTGCCAGCGCCGCCGCCGTCGGCCGCGGCACGGACAGGACGACGAGCGCCCCTCCGTCCGGACGAGTCTCGCCCGGCCGTGGGACTTCGGCCACTCGGGCGCCCGTCGCCACCACCCGCGCCTCACCCTCCCCGCCCAGCGGCGAGTTGGGCGCGGCGATCACGTCGACGCGGTCGCCGGGCCGCAGCAGCCGTACGGTCGCCGCGTCGGCGATCCGTACCGGCGCGGACACCAGGGGTACGGCGGCGGGCGGCCGCGCGCGGGCGGGCGCCGACGGCGGAGGCGCGGCCGGAGCGGCGCCCATGTCCGCGACGGCCAGCGCGCCCGCCGTCAGGGCCAGCAGCAGCGCCGGTGCGCGCCGCCCTCGACGGAGCGCCCTGCGCAGCCGGTGCCGGGCGCCCCGCACCCGTAGCGGCTCGAAGGCCGGAACCGTACAAGGGGCGGGGACGGAGGAAGGGGTGGTCAGCATGCGGAGTACCGCCTGTTCCGGTCGGGAGTGTGCGAACGACGCACCCACTCTCCCGACTCCGCCACCACCCCGCTCCCGCCTGGGGACCACCCCGCGCCTGTGGACAACTCGCCGACTCCCCGGGGTGGTTTACGGCAGCCTTCCCCGGGGGCTACGGCAGCTTTCCCAGGACGGTCTACGGCAGCTTCCCCAGGACGGTCTACGGCAGCTTTCCCAGGACGGTTTGCCGCAGCCTCCCCAGGGCGCTCTACGGCAGCTCGATCCCCAGGTCCCAGCCCTCGTGCGCCCGTGTGCACAGGCAGTCCCGGTCCGCCGTCGCCGGCAGGGCGCCCACCGCGTCGAACAGCACGTCCCGCAGCCGTCCCACGTTCTCGCCGAAGACCCGCAGCACCTCGGTGTGGGAGACGCCCTCGCCGGTCTCGGCGCCGGCGTCCAGGTCGGTGACGAGGGCGAGCGAGGTGTAGCAGAGGCCCAGCTCGCGGGCGAGGACGGCCTCGGGGTGCCCGGTCATGCCGACGACGGACCAGCCGGCGGCGGCGTGCCACCGGGACTCGGCGCGGGTGGAGAAGCGGGGGCCTTCGACGACGACCATCGTGCCGCCGTCGACCGGCTCCCAGTCCCGTCCCCGGGCGGCCTTGACCGCGGCCCGCCGCCCGTCGGGGCAGTAGGGGTCGGCGAAGGTCACGTGGACGACGTTCGGCAGGGCGCCGTCGGCCCGCCGTTCCCCGTCGAAGTAGGTCTGCGCCCGGCTCTTGGTCCGGTCGACGAGCTGGTCGGGCACGACGAGCGTGCCGGGCCCGTACTCCTCGCGCAGTCCGCCGACGGCGCAGGGCCCGAGGACCTGCCGTACGCCCACGGAGCGCAGCGCCCAGAGGTTGGCGCGGTAGTTGATCCGGTGCGGCGGGACGGTGTGGCCGCGGCCGTGCCGGGGCAGGAAGGCGACCTGCCGGCCGGCGACCGAGCCGAGGAGGAGGGAGTCGCTGGGGCTGCCGTAGGGGGTGTCGACGGACACCTCCGTGACGTCCTCCAGGAACGAGTAGAAGCCGGAGCCGCCGATCACGCCGATGTCCGCGTACGCGTCATGGTTCGCCATGCGGGTCACCCTAGGCGCGCTCCCCGGAAACGCCGAGGGCCCCGTCGCGCGCGGCGACGGGGCCCGGGAAGGCGGACGGATCAGGCGGCCGAGCTTCCGGTGCTCGACGAGGACGTCGAGGAGGAAGCGGACGAGGACGCGGCCGGCTTCGAGTCCGAGGAGGACGAAGACGAGGACGAAGAGGTCGACGACGAGGACGCCGAGGACTTCGACGAGGCCGGCGAGCTGCTGGACGACGAGCCGCGGCTGTCGTTCCGGTAGAAGCCGGAGCCCTTGAAGACGATGCCGACGGCCGAGAACACCTTCTTCAGGCGTCCGTGGCAGCTGGGGCACTCGGTCAGGGCGTCATCGGTGAACTTCTGCACCGCCTCGAGGCCTTCGCCGCACTCGGTGCACTGGTACTGGTAGGTCGGCACTTGACTTCCTCCTGGCACTCACACTCATCGAGTGCTAACGACGATCCATAGTGACGTATTCCGTGGGTTCAGTCCACCGTCACCGGCACTCGGTGACCGATGCCACGTGCCGCGACCCGGCTCGCCTCGCGCGGCTTCAGCCGCGACCGCAGCGCGAGGAGCGTGGTCAGGGCGAGGGCCGTGCCCGCCATCGGCACCAGGAATCCGGTGCTCGCGCCGTGGGCGTCGGCGAGGCGGCCGGCGACCGTGACGGCCGCGGCCTGGCCGAGCGCGACGGCGCCGGTGAGCCAGGTGAAGGCCTCGGTACGGGCCGAGGCCGGGATCAGGGTCTCGACGATGGTGTAGCCGGTGATCAGGGCGGGGGCGATGCACAGGCCGACGACCAGGCCCAGGGCGCCGAGGAGCAGCATCGAGTGGGCGGTCCACAGCAGGGAGGCGGCGGCGGTGAGGCCCGCGTAGCCCAGGATCAGGCGGCGGCGGGGGCCGGTCTTCCAGGCGACGGCGCCCATGGCGATGCCCGCGAGCATGTTGCCGGCGGCGAAGATCCCGTACAGCAGGCCGTTGGCGCCGGGGTTGCCGATCTCCTCGGTGAAGGCGGTGAGGGAGACCTGCATGCCGCCGAAGACGGAACCGATGCCGAGGAAGGCCACGATCAGGACCCGGACGCCGGGGACGGAGAGGGCCGAGCGGTGGGGTTCGGCGGAGGTGGCCGTGGAGATGCCGTACGCGGGCTGGGTGGCGCGCTGGGCGGCGAAGAACAGGCCGCCGACGAGGGTGAGGGCCGCCTCGGCGATCAGGCCCGCGGCCGGGTGGACGCCGGTGCACAGGGCGGTCGCGAGGACGGGGCCGACGACGAAGGTGAACTCGTCCGTGACGGATTCGAAGGCGGCGGCCGTCGGCATCAGCGGGGTGCCGTCGAGCTTGGCGGCCCAGCGGGCGCGGACCATCGGCCCGACCTGGGGCACGGAGGCGCCGGCGGGCACGGCGGCCAGGAACAGCGCCCAGAGCGGGGCGCCGGCCAGGGCGAGGGCGACGAGCAGGGAGACGGACGCGGCGTGGACCAGGACGCCGGGGACCAGGACGGCGCGCTGGCCGAAGCGGTCGGCGAGCTTGCCGCTCTGCGGCGCGAAGAGCGCCATGGAGACGCCGGTGGCGGCGGCGACCGCGCCGGCGCTGCCGAAGGAGCCGGTGGTGTGCTGTACGAGCAGGACGATGCCGATGGTCAGCATCGCGAAGGGCTGCCGGGCGGCGAAGCCGGGGAGAAGGAAGGACAGCGCGCCGGGTGTGCGCAGCAGCTGCCCGTAGCCGGGCCGCTTGTCCGTCGTGACCGTGGACGCCACGGTCCTTGCCTTTCTGCCGCCTGGTAGCGCGCTCCCGCACGGTGGTGCGGGTTGTCGCCGAGAGCTGTCCTCATGCGCGTTACTGCGGTAGATACCGGGCCGGCCCCGCTGAGAGGGGGCGCCGCGGCCGCCATACGGTCGCGCCAGCTCTGCGTCAGGCAGAGTTGGTTCGATCAAGTGTGCCTTCATGGTACAGGGAAGAGCGTCTTCCCGCCTGGGAAAACGCTCCCGCACCTGAATTAATGCCTGCGATTAACCGGGAGTTTTCCTCTGTCTCCCCGTCCCCGGCAGGTGGAAGCGCCCCGTGGCGGCCGGCGCCGAGACCGCCGTCGCGCCCCCGGTCCCGAGCCAGCCGGCGAGCTTGCCGCCCTGGCCGACGGCCCGGAGGCGCCGCTCGGTGGCGTCCCGTACGGGATCGGTGGCGACGACGAGGAGTTCGTCGCCGTGCCGCAGGACGGTCGCGGGGCCCGGGACGAAGCTGGTGTCCTCCCGTACGACGAGGGTGACCGCGGCTCCGGCCGGGAGGCGCAGCTCGGCGACCTCGACGCCGTGCATCCGGGAGTGCTCCGGGATGGCGACGGAGAGCAGGTGTCCGCGCAGCCGCTCCAGGGGCGCGGATTCGACGCCGAGGTCGGCGGCCTCGGTGGTGTCGCCGAGCTTGAGGGCCTTGGCGAGCCAGGGCAGGGTCGGGCCCTGGACGAGGGTGTAGACGACGACGAGGACGAAGACGATGTTGAAGATCCGTTCGCTGCCCTCGATCTTCGAGACCATCGGGATGGTGGCGAGGATGATGGGCACGGCTCCGCGCAGGCCGGCCCAGGACAACAGGGCCTTCTCCTGCCAGGGGATCCGGAAGGGCAGCAGGCTGACCAGGACCTCCATGGGCCGGGCGACGACGGTCAGGACGAGGCCGATGACGACGGCGGGCCAGAAGTCGTTGCCGAGCTCGTGCGGGGTGACGAGCAGGCCGAGCAGGACGAACATGCCGATCTGGGCGATCCAGCCGAGTCCCTCGGCGAAGCCGCGGTTCGCGGGCGCGTGGGGCAGCTTGGCGTTGCCGAGGATCATCGAGGCCAGGTAGACGGCGAGGAAGCCGGAGCCGTGGGCCATGGCGCCCGCGGCGTACGCGACGACGGCGATGGCCATGACGGCGATCGGGTACAGGCCGGAGGCGGGCAGCGCGATGCGCTTGAGGCCGTAGGCGCCGACGAAGCCGACGGCGAGGCCGACGGCGACGCCGATGGCGAGTTCGAGGGCTATCTCGGCGACGAGCAGGTACCAGTGCTCGACCGGTCCGGCCGTGGAGAAGGCGACGACGAGGATGACGACGGGGGCGTCGTTGAAGCCGGATTCGGCCTCCAGGACGCCGGTGACCCGCGAGGGCAGGGGCACCTTGCGCAGGACGGAGAAGACGGCGGCGGCGTCGGTGGAGGAGACGACGGCGCCGATGATCAGGGCCTGCCGCCAGTCGAGGCCGACGAGGTAGTGGGCGCCGGCGGCGGTGATGCCGACGCTGACGGCGACGCCGACGGTGGAGAGGACGATCGCGGCGGGCAGCGCCGGCTTGATCTCCTTCCACTTCGTGCCGAGACCGCCTTCGGCGAGGATCACGACGAGGGCGGCGTAGCCGATGACCTGCGTCAGTTCCGCGTTGTCGAAGGCGACGTTGCCGATGCCGTCCTGGCCGATGGCGACGCCGATGCCGAGGTAGAGCAGCAGGCTGGGAAGCCCGCTCCGGGAGGAGATCCGTACCGCGGCGACGGCCACGAGCAGGACGAGGGAGCAGACGAGCAGGAGTTCGTTGAGCTGGTGGACAGTCAGTGGCCGTTCCTTCCCCTCACGCGCGGCTGGATCGTTCCTCCAGCGGCAAGGTACTTCGTTACCTTACCTAATCTTTAACGCTTTCTTGACGCGATCTTTGCCTCTCCTCGCTCATCAGTACGGTTCTCTTCCTGACACCGCGTCCGGGCCGTCCGGACGCTGCGCCTAAGGTTGCTCCCGTACTCCAGGACCACCCTGCCCCTCGAAGGACAGCGATGCCCTCCAACACGTCCGCGCCCCCCGGCAAGAAGACCGCCAAGAAGAAAGGGCGGCGTGCCCGCCTGATCCTCGTCCTCCTGGTCCTCGCACTGGTCGCGGGCATCGGCTTCGGCGGCTACTGGGGCGTCAGCACCGTCCGGGCCTCGTTCCCGCAGACGACCGGCGAGATCCGCCTCGACAAGCTCTCCGCCGACGTGGAGGTGAAGCGCGACGCGAACGGCGTCCCGCAGATCTACGCCGACAACGAGGCGGACCTCTTCCGGGCCCAGGGCTACGTCCAGGCGCAGGACCGGTTCTACGAGATGGACGTCCGCCGGCACGTGACCGCCGGCCGCCTCTCCGAGATGTTCGGCGAGAGCCAGGTCGACACCGACGCCTTCCTGCGCACCCTCGGCTGGCGCCGGGTCGCGCAGGAGGAGTACGACAAGGTCCTGTCGCCGGAGACGAAGAAGTACCTCCAGGCGTACGCGGAGGGCGTCAACGCCTATCTGAAGGACCGCGCCCCGAAGGACGTCTCCGTCGAGTACGCGGCGCTCGCCCTCACCAACGACTACGCGATCGAGCCGTGGACCCCGGTCGACTCCGTGGCCTGGCTCAAGGCCATGGCCTGGGACCTGCGCGGCAACATGCAGGACGAGATCGACCGCTCGCTGATGACGAGCCGGCTGAGCGCGAAGCAGATCAAGCAGCTGTACCCGGAGTACCCGTACGCGCTCCACCAGCCGATCGTGGACAAGGGCACGGTCGACGAGTCCACCGGGAAGTTCGACCCGAAGGCCGACGCGGCCGAGGGCGACGGGACGACCACCGGGGACACCCCGGGCGCGGGTCCGGGCGGTGCGAGCGGCGGTGTGGCCTCCCAGCTCGGCGCGCTCTCCGAGGTCCTCGACGCCGTCCCCGCCCTGCTCGGCCCGAACGGCAACGGCATCGGCTCGAACTCCTGGGTCGTCGCCGGGAAGTACACGACCTCCGGCAAGCCGCTGCTCGCCAACGACCCGCACCTCGCGCCCCAGCTGCCGTCCCTCTGGTACCAGATGGGCCTGCACTGCCGCTCGGTCTCGGCGACCTGCCGCTACGACGTCGCCGGCTACACCTTCTCCGGCATGCCCGGCGTGATCATCGGCCACAACGACAAGGTCGCCTGGGGCCTCACCAACCTCGGCGCCGACGTGACCGACCTCTACCTGGAGAAGATCGGCCCCGACGGCTACCTCGTCGACGGCAAGGTCAAGCCCTTCGTCAGCCGCGAGGAGACCATCAAGGTCGCCGGCGGAAGCGACCGCAAGATCACCGTCCGCTCCACCGGGCACGGACCGCTCGTCTCCGACCGCTCCTCCGAGCTGGAGAAGGTCGGCCAGAAGGCCCCCGTCGGCAACGCCGCCCCCGACCGCGGCACCGGCTACGGCGTCTCCCTCCAGTGGACCGCGCTCCAGCCGGGCAAGTCGATGGACGCGATCTTCGCGCTCGACCGCGCCAAGGACTTCGCCGGCTTCCGGGCCGCCGCGAAGAACTTCGAGGTCCCGTCCCAGAACCTGATCTACGCCGACACCGAGGGCAACATCGGCTACCAGTCGCCCGGCAAGATCCCGCAGCGCTCCAAGGGCGACGGCACCCTGCCCGCGCCCGGCTGGGACTCCTCCTACAAGTGGAAGGGGTACATCCCCTTCGAGCAGCTGCCGTACGAGAAGAACCCGGAGCGCGGCTACATCGTCACCGCCAACCAGGCCGTGATCGACGAGAAGGCCTACCCCGACCTGCTCACCAAGGACTGGGGCTACGGCTCGCGCAGCCAGCGGATCAACGACCTCATCGAGTCGAAGATCAAGGACGGCGGCAAGATCTCGCCGGACGACATGCGGACCATGCAGACCGACAACCGCAGCGAGATCGCGACCCTGCTCAACCCGCTCCTGCTGAAGATCGACATCGCCGACCCGCAGGTCCGCGAGGCGCAGAAGCTCCTCGAAGGCTGGGACTACACCCAGGAGCCCGACTCGGCCGCCGCCGCCTACTTCAACGCGGTCTGGCGCAACGTCCTCAAGCTCGCCTTCGGGAACAAGCTGCCCAAGGAGCTGCGCGCCGAGGGCGACTGCATCAACGTCCGCCCGGCCGACGCCACCGGCCCGGTCGACGAGCAGAACCGGCTCGTCCGCGAGTGCGGCCAGCGCGACCCCGACTCGGCGCAGCCGGACGGCGGCGACCGCTGGTACGAGGTGGTCCGCCCGCTCCTCAAGCAGGAGAAGAACGAGTGGTGGAAGACCCCCGGCGACCGTCTGGACCCGGCCACCGAGACCCGTGACCAGCTGCTCGCCCGCGCCATGAAGGACGCCCGCTGGGAGCTGACCGCCAAGCTCGGCAAGGACGTCTCCACCTGGAGCTGGGGCCGGCTGCACCAGCTGACCCTGAAGAACCAGACCCTCGGCACCGCGGGCCCCGGCGTCGTGCAGCGGCTCCTCAACCGCGGCCCGTGGGACCTGGGCGGCGGCGAGGCGGCCGTCGACGCCACCGGCTGGAACGCTGCCGGCGGCTACGAGGTCATCTGGGTGCCGTCGATGCGGATGGTCGTCAACGTCGGCGACTGGGACAAGTCCCGCTGGGTCAACCTGACCGGCGCCTCCGGCCACGCCTTCCACTCGAACTACACCGACCAGACGGACACCTGGGCGAAGGGCGAGCTGTACGACTGGGCCTACGGCAAGGCGGCGGTCGACGCGACGGCGAAGGACACGCTCACGCTGAAGCCCTGATCCCTCGATGCCCTGATGCCTTGATCAGGGCGCGAACCGGGTGACCCCCTCCGGGGTCACCACCGCGTGCACGGGGTGGTCGTGCGGTTCCTCCGGGACCCGGGCGACCACCTCGTCCGCGTAGAGGAGCACCACCAGGGCCGGATCCACGCCCGCGCGTGCGAGCCGGGCGAGGACCCGGTCGTACGAGCCGCCGCCCCGCCCGAGCCGCATCCCGCGCCCGTCGACGGCCAGGCCCGGCAGCAGGACGGCGTCGGCGGCGCAGACGGCCTCGGGGCCGAGCCGGGGCCCGACCGGTTCGAGCAGGCCGCGCCCGGCCTTCGCGAGCCGCTCGGCCCCCTCGTACGCCGCCCAGTCCAGATCGTTGTCGGGCAGCAGGACGGGGAGCAGGACCCGCACCCCGCGCGCGTGGAGGGCGTCGAGCAGCGCGCGCGTGCCCGGTTCGCGGCCCACCGAGACGTACGCGGCGACGGTGTCCGCCCCGGCGAGTTCGGCGAGCTCCATTCCCCGCCGGGCGAGGGATTCGGCCGTGTCCGTGAGGGATTCGGGGGTCAGTGCGGCGCGGGCGGCCAGAAGTCGGCTGCGCAGCGCGGTCTTTTCGGACATCTCCGGTGTCATGTCGGCCCTTTGTGCTTTCGCGAACGTCTCGTAACTGTCTTTATGTGGAGGAAGTTAACCGAAGTCACATCTTCCTCTCATTACGAACGGCTAAGGTGCACCGCATGAATCAGTCGCTCCCCAGGCTCGGTCGGATCAGCAAGGCTGTCATCCCCGCCGCCGGTCTCGGCACCCGCTTCCTCCCGGCGACCAAGGCGACCCCGAAGGAGATGCTGCCGGTCGTCGACAAGCCGGCGATCCAGTACGTCGTCGAGGAGGCCGTCGCGGCCGGTCTCACCGACGTCCTGATGATCACCGGCCGGAACAAGCGGCCCCTGGAGGACCACTTCGACCGGAACTACGAGCTGGAGGAGGCCCTGAGCCGGAAGGGCGACGCCGAACGCCTCTCCAAGGTCCAGGAGTCCAGCGACCTGGCCACCATGCACTACGTCCGCCAGGGCACCCCGCGCGGCCTCGGCCACGCCGTGCTCTGCGCCGCCCCGCACGTCGGCGACCAGCCCTTCGCCGTGCTCCTCGGCGACGACCTGATCGACCCGCGCGACCCGCTGCTCGCGCGGATGGTGGAGATCCAGGAGCGGGAGGGCGGCAGCGTGATCGCCCTCATGGAGGTCGAGCCCGCGCAGGTCCACCTCTACGGCTGCGCGGCCGTCGAGCCGACCGCCGACTCGGACGTCGTCAAGGTGACGGACCTGGTCGAGAAGCCGGACACCGGCGAGGCGCCCAGCAACTACGCGATCATCGGCCGTTACGTCCTGGACCCGGCCGTCTTCGACACCCTGCGGGACACCGAGCCGGGCCGCGGCGGCGAGATCCAGCTGACCGACGCCCTGCAGAAACTCGCCTCCGACGAGAAGATCGGCGGTCCGGTGCACGGCGTCGTGTTCAAGGGCCGCCGCTATGACACCGGCGACCGCGGCGACTATCTGCGTGCCATTGTCAGACTCGCGTGCGAACGTGAAGATCTGGGACCGGACTTCCGGGCCTGGCTCCGGAGATACGTCAGCGAGGAGATGTAGGACCTTGAGCAGCAGCGCGGCACACGACCACGAGCATGACCACGCGGCAGGCGCGGCGGACCCCTGCGCGGGCCCGGCCCGCGGCCTGTGGTCGGTCGACGAGCACCTCGCCGACATCCTCGCGACGGTCTCCCCGCTCGAACCGATCGAGCTGCAACTCCTCGACGCCCAGGGCTGTGTCCTCGTCGAGGACGTGACGGTGCCGGCCGCGCTGCCCCCCTTCGACAACAGCTCCATGGACGGGTACGCGGTCCGGGTCGCCGATGTCGCCGGAGCCACCGAGGAGTTCCCCGCCGTCCTCACCGTCGTCGGCGACGTCGCCGCGGGCGCCGGCGGGCTCCCCGAGGTCGGCCCCGGCCAGGCCGCCCGGATCATGACCGGCGCCCCGATGCCCCCCGGCGCCGAGGCCGTCGTCCCCGTCGAATGGACCGACGGCGGTACGGGCGGGGGCGCGGCCACCGGCATGACCGCCGCCAGCACCGCCCCCGAGGGCGCCGCCGGCGAGGTCCGGGTCCACCGGGCCGCCGAGGCCGGCGCCCACGTCCGCAGGGCGGGCAGCGACGTACGGGCCGGGGAGCTCGCCCTCGCGGCGGGCACGGTCCTCGGGCCGCCGCAGATCGGCCTGCTCGCCGCGATCGGCCGGGGCACCGTGAAGGTCCGCCCCCGCCCCCGCGTGGTCGTCCTCTCCACCGGCAGCGAGCTCGTCCAGCCCGGCGAGCCGCTGGGCGAGGGCCAGATCCACGACTCCAACAGCTTCGCCCTCGCCGCCGCCGCGCGGGACGCCGGCGCCCTCGCCTACCGGGTGGGGGCCGTCGCCGACGACGCCGAGTCGCTGCGCGCCACCATCGAGGACCAGCTCATCCGGGCCGACCTGATCGTGACCACCGGCGGGGTGAGCGTCGGCGCGTACGACGTGGTGAAGGAGGCGCTGACCGCCGACGGCCAGGTCGACTTCCGCAAGCTCGCCATGCAGCCGGGCAAGCCGCAGGGCTTCGGCGCGGTCGGCGCCGAGCAGATCCCGCTGCTCGCCCTCCCGGGGAACCCGGTCTCCTCCTACGTCTCCTTCGAGCTGTTCGTGCGCCCCGCGATCCGCGCCCTGATGGGCGTCGAGGACCTGCACCGGCCCCGGGTGCGGGCGGTGCTCGACGCGGACGAGGCCCTGTCGTCCCCGGCGGGCCGCCGTCAGTTCCTGCGCGGCGTCTACGACCGGGACACGGGCGCCGTCACCCCCGTGGGCGGCGCCGGGTCCCACCTGATCGCGGCCCTCGCCCACGCGGACTGCCTGCTCGTGGTCCCGGAGGACACGGAGACCGTGGAGCCGGGCGCCGAGCTGGAAGTGGTCCTCCTCGGCTGAGAGGGCGACGCTGGGGGTACGGTGTCGTCCTTCACACAGCGACCGGGAGTGTCACGGCCATGAGCACGCAGCAAGGTCTCACCCACATCGACGAGGCGGGCGCGGCCCGGATGGTCGACGTATCGGCGAAGGACGTCACGTCCCGCACCGCCCGCGCCAGCGGGCGGGTCCTCGTCTCGCCGCGCGTGATCGAGCTGCTGCGCGGCGAGGGCGTCCCGAAGGGCGACGCGCTGGCCACCGCCCGGATCGCCGGGATCATGGGCGCGAAGAAGACCCCGGACCTCATCCCGCTCTGCCACCCGCTGGCGGTCTCGGGCGTCACGCTGGACCTGGCGGTCACGGACGAGGCCGTGGAGATCCTGGCGACGGTGAGGACCACGGACCGCACGGGCGTCGAGATGGAGGCCCTCACGGCGGTCTCGGTGGCGGCCCTGACGGTCGTCGACATGATCAAGGCGGTCGACAAGGGCGCGGTCATCTCCGACGTGCGGGTCGAGGAGAAGACGGGCGGCAAGTCGGGCCACTGGACGAGGGCCGAGGCGTGACGCGCGCGGGCCGGGTGTCGGGGGCCCACGAGCACGAGGAGCCGTCCGGCGGGCCCGGGGAAGTCCCGGCCGCGGCGCTCGGCGACGCGACCGGCGGGGCGCTGGTGGGCCCGTACGCCGCTCTCGTCGTCACCGCCTCCAACCGGGCTTCGGCCGGGGTGTACGAGGACAGGGGCGGGCCGCTGATCGCCGAGGGCCTGTCCGCCCTGGGCTTCGCCGTGGACGGCCCGCAGGTCGTCCCCGACGGGGCTCCCGTCGAGGCGGCGCTGCGGGCCGGGGTCGCCGCCGGGTACGACGTGATCGTCACCACCGGCGGTACGGGCATCTCGCCCACCGACGAGACGCCCGAGGCGACCCGCCGGGTCCTGGAGCGGGAGATCCCGGGCATCCCTGAGGCGATCCGGGCGTACGGCCGCGAGAAGGTCCCGACGGCGGCGCTCTCGCGCGGGCTGGCCGGGGTCGCGGGCTCCACGCTGATCGTGAACCTGCCGGGGTCCCCGGGCGGTGTGCGCGACGGGCTCGCCGTCCTGGAGCCGCTGCTGCGCCATGCCGTCGACCAGATCCGCGGCGGCGACCACCCGAGAGCGTCGTGATCCCGTCCTGGCCGGTGGTGCTCGTCGACGGCGACGTACTGCTCCGACCGATAAGGATGCGTGACCAGGCGGCCTGGCGCGAGGTGAACCGGCGCAACCGCGAGTGGCTGCGGCCCTGGGAGGCGACGGTTCCGCCGGCGCCTCCGGGCGGTCCGGTCGCGCAGCGGCCGACGTACCGTCAGATGGTGCGCCATCTGCGGTCGGAGGCGAACGCCGGCCGGATGCTGCCGTTCGTGATCGAGTACCGGGGGCGGCTCGTCGGCCAGTTGACGGTGGCCGGGATCACCTGGGGCTCGATGTGCTCGGGGCACGTGGGGTACTGGGTGGACAGCGAGGTGGCCGGGCGCGGGGTGATGCCGACGGCGGTCGCGCTCGCCGTCGACCACTGCTTCCGGGTGGTGGGGCTGCACCGCATGGAGGTGTGCATCCGCCCGGAGAACAAGCCGTCGCGCCGGGTGGTGGAGAAGCTCGGTTTCCGCGAGGAGGGGCTGCGGCCGCGCTATCTCCACATCGACGGGGCGTGGCGGGACCATCTGGTGTTCGCGCTGACGGCCGAGGAGGTGCCGGAGGGGCTGCTGCGGCGCTGGCATCACGCCCGAATGCGATAAGTGTTCGAATTAAATCGCCAGTTGGCAGTCAATCGATCTGAACAATCACAAAAAAGTTCAGTGATATCAGCCAGATCGTGCGACACACCGGGCCAATTGGCCGATGCGTGTTACAGAACCCCTCTACCGTGTGAGGCGTGAGCAGCAGCGGCCTCATCTACGCAGTCATCGTCGGGGCCTGGGCCGCCTACTTGGTGCCGATGTGGCTCCGCAGGCAGGACGAGCTGAACGAAGCCCGTCCGACGGAACGCTTCAGCACCGCCATCCGGCTGCTTTCCGGACGGGCGGGCATGGAGCGCCGGTACGCCAAGGAGCTGAGGGAGCGGGACCGTACGGCGGAGGGACCGACGCCCGACGTGGACCCGGACGCGGAGACCGAGCATCTGAGCTCGGTCGACGTCCGGGCCTTCTCCGCGCCCGCGGCCAGGACGGAAGCGCGCCTGGAACTCCCGGAACCCGGTCCGGAACCGGTGCCGGACCCCGCGCCGGCCCGCCCCGCCCCGGGCGCCGCCGAGCGTGCCCGCCGGGGCAAGGTCCTCGCGCGCCGCCGCCGGGTCACCACGCTCCTCTTCGCCGCCTTCACCCTCGGGGCGGTCGTCGCGGCCGTCGGCGGCGTCGCCTTCCTGTGGGCCCCGGCGCTCCCCGCCCTGCTCCTCAGCGCGTACATCGTGCACCTGCGGATCCAGGAGCGGCGCCGCTTCGTGTACGTGATGGACCGGCGCCGCGCCGAAGCGGCCGCCGCCCGGCTGCGCGAGAGCCGCCGCCCGACCCCGACGCCGGAGCCGGAGGCCGACCCGGCCCCCGCGGTCACTCCCCAGGAGGCGGACCGGCGCGCCCTGGTCGAGCAGACCGACCACGCGGAGTGGGTGGACCAGCAGCGCGAGCGCGGCCCGGCCCTCGGCGACAGCTGGGACCCGGTCCCGGTGCCGCTCCCCACGTACGTCACCGCCCCGGTCGCCCCGCGCGCCTCGAACGGCATCGACATCACGGACCCGGAGACCTGGAGCGCCGCCCGCTCCTCCACGGCGGCCGACCCGACCCCCGCCCCGTCCCCGGCCCCCCGCCAGCGCACCACCCCGCCCCGCCGCGGCCGCGACCACGGCCGCACCCCGCTCTTCGACCAGTACGCCGACGACGACCGCCCCCGGGCGGCCAACGAATGACCCCCGGCCGGGGGCCCGCGACGGTCCCCGGCTGACCTGCGGAGGAACCGATTTTTGTTCTTCCCGATCGGGATGCTAATGTTTCACACGTCGCAAGGGCCTGTGGCGCAGTCTGGTAGCGCACCTCGTTCGCATCGAGGGGGTCTGGGGTTCAAATCCCCACAGGTCCACAGACGACAGTTCTCGAGTAGCTCTCGAGAATCGTCACGAGATCCCGTTCAGCCGAGAGGCTGGGCGGGATCTCGGCGTTTGCGGGGTGTGTTCGTGGTGATGTCCGAACGCGGCCTGGGCCGTGGGCGGTTGCCCGGCGGAGGACCGGCCCGGGACGCCCCGCCGGCTCGGCGTCGACCAGCTCCAGCACACCCGAACCGTGCAAGAGGGCGTCGAGGTGCCCGACCTCCGAATCCGGGATCTCGGACGGCGCGTCGGTGACCGGCCGCGGCCGGCGCTTCCTGATCTTCTTCGGACTCCGCCAGGCCCGGGGCATGGTCACCGGTCCGGCCCGCGCAGGAGCCGTGCGGCAGTGGCGTCATCGGACGGGCGGCACCGAGTGCTGCCAGCGCGCCAGGGACGCGGTCGAGGCGAGCCAGGCGGCCGCCTGCGCGATCAGACGGTGAGCGATGTGCGCGCGCGTCAACCCGACGATCCACGTCGCCCGCAGCCTGCCTACCTGCACCGCAGGCAGATCCCGCGGAGGCCGGTGGAGCGGGGGCCAGGAGCCGGTCAGGTTCTTGGAGTACTCGACGGTCCGCCTCGGCCGGAACGAGTACCCGCCGCCCGCGCTTTCCGGCAGTTCACCGAGAGCCGTGTCCCGGGCGGCCCGGGCGACGAGCGGGACCAGCCGCTCGACGCCCTCGTGCGGCAGTGGTCCGTCGACGCTCGGACGGCGCAGATGAGTCGCCCGGTGCCGCAGGCCGGCCGACTCCGCCGCGGTGTAGGGCTGGTGTGGGCCCGGCCTCGGCATGCATCCGGGCCGGGGGCGTCTCGCCGCGCTCGCTGACGGCGGAAGCGATCAACGGCACGAGGCCGGTGGTCCAGCAGGCAGACTCCGTGGTCCCGGCCTCGACACCGCAGCCGCTGCACACGAGGTCGGAGCCGTCCTGGGCGGCGGGTCCGCAGCCACCGGCGAGACGCCGGGAATCGGGGTGCGGTGACAGATTCTCCACGCTCGCCGGCGGCCGACCGTCCTTGTCTGCCGCCAGGCGGAAGGGGGCCTTCACCTGGTCGACCCCGAGGCTCGTCACCACGCCGTCATCCACACCGCACCAGCCGCGATCAGCCGGCGAACGACCGCCGAGGCGGATCCGGCCGGCGGGCCTCCCGCGCCCGCCGTGGACAGGTCCGGTAGGTCAGTACCGCCGAGTCCTTCGCCGCAATGCAGCCCGGAAGGATGAAGGCGTCGGCAGTCGACAGAGCCTTCTTCGTACCCGCTGCCGGGGGGCCGGCCCGACCTCCCGTCGGGTTGGAAACAGCTCACGGTGGCGTTCTTCGGAAACCTGACGGGTGAAGGGGAAAGGGCGAAGAACGGCCGGTGGCCGAAATGCTCGGCACGTTCTGTATTACGGTGCTGAAACTCACAGGACTCGTTGGGGGTGAAGCGTTGAGCGCTCGGATTTTGGTTGCCGAGGATGACGAGAAACAGTCTCGGCTGATCCGGATTTATCTGGAACGGGAGGGCAATGCGGTGCAGGTCGTGGCCGACGGGCGCGCCGCATTGGAGAAGGCGCGGTCGATCCGGCCCGATCTGATCGTGCTCGACGTGATGCTGCCGTACGTCGACGGACTCGACGTGTGCCGCATCCTGAGAGCCGAGCCGGGGACCGCGGACGTTCCCATCCTGCTGCTCACTGCCCGCACGACCGAGGAGGACATGCTCCTCGGGCTCGACCTCGGCGCGGACGACTACCTCACCAAGCCCTACAGCCCGCGCGAACTGACCGCGCGGGTAAGGGCGCTGCTCCGGCGGGCCAGGAAGTCGGCGTCGGGCGGGACGACGCTGCTGCGGGTCGGCGAGGTGGAGCTGGACACCGCGCGGTTCGAGGCCCGGGTCGCGGGCCGGCCGGTGACGCTGACGGCGAAGGAGTTCTCCATCCTGGAGTCGCTGGCCCGCGAGCCCGGGCGGGTCTTCACCCGGGCCCAGATCATCGAGCGGGTCTTCGGCTTCGACCAGGACGTGCTGGAGCGGACGGTCGACGCGCACGTGATGAACCTGCGGCGGAAGCTGGAGGTACCGGGAGGCCCGAGGCTGCTGGAGACGGTGTACGGACGGGGCTACCGGCTGGCGGACGGAGCCTGAGCGGTTCAGAGGGGCGGGACCGGGCGCGCGCCCAGGGTGATGGTGAACGTCGTGCCCACCCCGACCGTGCTGGCCACGTCGATGGTGCCCCTGTGGTCGGTCACGATCTGCCGGGCGATCGACAGGCCGAGGCCGCTGCCGCCGGTCGTCCGCCCCCGTGACGCGTCCGCCCGCCAGAAGCGGTCGAAGAGGTGCGGCAGGTGCTCCGCCGGTATCCCCTTGCCGGTGTCCCGCACCTCGACGACGGCCAGCTCGCCGTGCGGGACGAGAGCCAGTGTCACGCGCCCGCCGGACGGTGTGGCGCGCAGCGCGTTGCCGACGAGGTTGCCGACGACCTGGCGGAGCCGGTCCGCGTCGGCGGTCACGTACACCGGGTGCGGTGCCTCCACCTCCAACGTCACGCCCGCCGTCCCGGCGTGGGCGCGGTATGCGGTGCGGGTGGATTCGAGGAGATCCCGCAGGTTGACCTCGGAGCGGTGGTACGTGAGCGCGCCGACCTCGGCGAGCGCGAGGTCTTGGAGGTCGTCCACGATCCGCTGCTGGAGCAGCGCCTCCTCGTGGAGCGAGTCGAGCAGTTCGGGCGTCGGCTCGACGACCCCGTCCCGCAGGGCCTCCAGGTAGCCCCGCAGGTTGGCGAGCGGAGTGCGCAGCTCGTGCGCGATGTCGCCGGTGAGACGGCGCTGGCGATCCTCGCCGGCCTGGATGGAGTCCGCCATGCGGTTGAACGCTCTGCCGAGGTGGGCGATCTCGTCCCGCCCGGTGACCGGAACGCGCCGCTCCAGATCCCCCTCGCCGAGTCCCTCGGCGGCGAGCGTCATGGCCCGGACGGGCCGCAGCACGGCCCGGCTCAGTAGCAGCGCCCCGAGGATCGCGGCGAGCGCGACCCCGATGGCCACGGCGATGGTGGGGGCGGCGGCGATCGTGGGCGGGGACTCGTCCTGGTATCCGAGGCGCACTTCGAGGCGGGCCGGGGCGACCGGGGCGGTGCGCTCGTTGAAGACGCGTTGGAGGCAGGGGACGAGCGGCTGGACGGCCTCGCACCCCTTGACCGCGGCCAGGTCCAGGGCTCGCTGGGGATCGCGGCCGGGCTGCGGCTCCACGCATGGGGTCGGCCGGCTCTCGACGGTGACCACGGGGATGCCCGTGCGGTTGGTCCGGACCGTCATCTCCGCCCCCGCCCGGGTCAGGCATGCCGCGTCGGCTGCCGCCGCACGGTATTCGACGATCGCCACCGCGGTCAGCTTCTCGACCGCGCTCGGCACCAGACCCTGGTCGAATCGCAGCACCGGGCGCGGGTCGACGAGAACGGGGGGCTGACTGCCCAGGGGGCGCGCCTCGCGGCCCGCGAGGGTGTCGGAGTCGGCGAGCAGGACGCCGGTCTCCGTGGCGACCCGGACGCGCTGCCCGGTGTCCTTCGACAGCGCGCCGACCACCGGTGCGAAATCCTTCCAGGTGCCGTGCGCGAAGCCGTACGCGCGCAGCTCGCCGATGACCCGGGAGACGTCCATCTGACCCGCCGCGACGGCCTCCTGCACCTGCCGGTTGGCCTGCCGCAGGGTGAGCCAGGCGGTGGCGGCCGTGGCAGTCACGGCGATCAGCATCAGCACACCGAGCACCCGAAGCCGGAAGCTCATCGCGCGCCTCCCGTCACGGACTTCGGGACATGTGCGCTCACCAGGACTCCTTCGGTGGGGTTTCCCGAATCACGGGACAGCCGTCGGGCTGCGGGGAGGGTTCCACACGGGTGTGGAATCGGTCAACGAATCTCAGAAGTGGCGGATTTTCACTTCAATCACTCCAGGTCAATCGCCAAAGGGAACTGGCCAGTCCGTAGCGGAATCATTTCTTCAGGGTCATGGACAGGCAAAGGTCATTACGCCGTCGCACCCGGTTGGTGTGAAGGCCGCTGCATTTCTCCTGGGTGCCGCGAGGCTCCTGGGTGCAGCGCCGACGAATGACACGACTAAGTGGGGGTTTCATGATGAAGCGTCGACTCGCGGCCATTCTTCCCGCCGTCGCCATGGCCGTCCTGGCTGTCCCGATGGTCACCGCCACCCCGGCCGCTGCGCACGCCAACTGCGGTACCGGCGCCTCGGACAAGGACGGCAGTTCGTGGGGCAAGTGGGCCGACGGCGCCAACGAGCGCAGCGGCTCCAGCACCGGTTGTGGCATCAACGGTGTGGCCTACTCCACCCAGACGCTGGACTACCACTGCTACACGGTGGGCAACGACGGCTACAGCTGGACCTACCTGCGCAACGACGCGACCGGCGTCTACGGCTGGGTCCGTGACGACCTGCTGAGCAACGGTGGCAGCTTCACCCCGTGCTGATGGTGCGCGAGCGCTGAGCACGTTGCGATGAGAGCACGGCAGGGGCGGTCTCCTGGGAGGCCGCCCCTGCCTCGTACGGAATGCTCGGCGACGTCTCGTACGCGCACCGCGGGTTCCGGACCCCGACCCGAACGCTGCCCGGGTCATGTGCCGGACAGCGCCTCTGTCGGTGACAGTCTGCTCGCCCGGACCGCCGGGTACAGGCCGGCGATCACGCCGATGAGCAGCGTCGAGCCGACGCCGGCCGCGCTCGCCCAGACGGGAACGACCGTCGGCCAGTCCCGGCTGAAGGCGTACCCGGCGGTGATCAGCGTTCCGAGCACGGTTCCGCCGAGGCCGCCGATGAGTGACAGCAGCAGGGACTCCGTCACGAACTGGGTGCGGATCTGGCCCTTCGTCGCCCCCAGGGCCCGGCGCAGACCGATCTCCGGCCGGCGTTCCAGGACCGAGATGACCATGGTGTTGCCGACGCCGACCCCGCCGACCAGGAGCGCGACGCCGCCGAGGCCGAGCAGCAGCCCGGTGAGCGCGGACCGGGTCGCCTCGCGGGCCGCGAGCGCGTCGGAGGGCCGGGAGATCTGCACCTCGCCGGGCTTCGCGGGATGGGCCGTGGCAGGGAGCACCGCCCGAACCGACGTGACCTGGCTGTCCTCCGCCCGGACGTAGATCGTCGACGGATGCCCGTCGAAGCGGAGATACGCCCGGGCCGCAGGCCAGCCGACCAGCGCGGCGCTGTCGAGTTCCGGCGCGAGCTGCACCCGATCGAGGACGCCCACCAGCGAGAACCAGCGGCCGCCCAGCCAGACCCGGGTGCCCGGGGTGTACACGTCGAGCCGCTGGGCGGCGGTCGCGCCGAGCACGACGGCCGGGTACTCCTCCGTCGCGGAGTCCAGCCAACGGCCCTTGCCGACGTGCCCGCCGACAGCGGGGAGCAGGCCGGAGCCCACCGCCAGGACGTCGAGGGAGCCGGTGCGGCCGATGGCGATGCGGTCATTGCGGTAGACGTGCGCCCCCGTCGACCCGGTGGCGGCGACCTGCTGCACGGGTGGGATCCGCCCGATCATCGCCACGGACTCCACGGGGAGCTCGGCCTCGGCTCCGTCGAGGGTCTCTCCCGGGGCGACCCGCAGCAGGTTCGTGCCGAGTGCGTCCAGCCGACGGTCCACCTCCGCCTGTCCGGAGCCGGAGATGCCGACCACCGCGATCATGGCGGCGACGCCGATGGCGATGCCGAGGGCGGACAGGAAGACCCGCAGCGGTCGGGTCCGCAGGCCGGTCCCGCCGAGCCGGATGACGTCTGCGGGGCCGAGCCGGGCGGCGCGCAGACCGGCCCGCGGCCGTGACGGGTTCCGGGCCCCGTCGGCCGGGGGGCCGGGCGGCAGCGCCCGGATCCGGACGGTCTCGGGTTCCGCCTCCCGGCCGCCCTGCGGGGAGGGGTCGGTCGTGTGGTCCGTCACCGTGGCGCCCCGATCGTCGTGCTCTGCGCGATGTCGGCGACCAGGCGGCCGTCACGCATCTCGATGCGGCGTGGCAGCTCGGCGGCGATCTCACGGTCGTGGGTGATCACGACGACGGTGGTGCCTGCGGCGTTCAGCTCGCGCAGCAGGGTCAGCACCGCCGTGCCCGCCGCCGAGTCGAGGTTGCCGGTCGGCTCGTCCGCCAGCAGCACCGACGGTCCGCCGACCACGGCGCGGGCCACGGCGACGCGCTGGCGCTCGCCGCCGGAGAGCTGATGCGGGAGGTGGTGGACGCGGTGGCTGAGCCCGACCCGTTCCAGGGCGGCCGACGCCTTGGAACGGCGCCGGCGCATGGGCATGCCCGTGTAGAGCAGTCCGTCCGCGACCGAATCCAGTACGGGGACGCCCACGGCCAGGTGGAACTGCTGGAAGACGAAGCCGATCCGGGTGGCCCGCAGGGCGGAGACCTCCCGGTCCGACAGGCTCGCGACGTCGTGGCCGTCGACGAAGACCCGGCCCGCGGACGGGCGGTCGAGGCTGCCCATGAGGTTGAGCACGCTCGACTTGCCTGAGCCCGACGGGCCGACGATCGCGACCAGTTCGCCCCTTCCGATGCGCAGGCTCACGTCCCGTACGGCGGCCACGCCGCCCGGATAGGTCTTGGAGACCGCGTCGAATTCCACAACCGTCGTCGCGGCGCCGCTCACTCGGGAATCCTCACCTTCATGCCCTCGCGGACCGCGGCGCCGCTGACCTCGACGTTGCCGTCGGCGAACAGCCCGGTCTTCACAGCGACGAACCGGCCGTCCGCGGTCTCCAGGCCGTGTCCGCCCTCGGCGAGGGCGACGAGCGCGGAGACGGGGACGGTCAGCGCGTCCTTGACCTCCTTGCCCACGTACTCGACCGTGACGGGGCCGCTCTCCAACCGGCCGACGGCCCTCTGGTCCTCGATGGTGACGGTCACGGGGATCGTGGCGGGCCGCTCCGGCCCGCCCCCCTCGCCTCCGCCTCCCTCGGGCGCCGTCGCCTGCGTGCCGATCGCCGCCACCGCGCCCTGCACGGAGTCGCCGTTGGGCAGCTTGACCGTGACGCGCGCGCCACGGACGGCCCAAGCGGCCTCGGCGGCAGAGGCATTGACCGTCACCTTGCGAGTCGTTCCGGTGTACGTGAGGGTGTTCTCCCCGACGGCGGAGCCGAGCCGGGCGCCGGGCTGACCGATCCGTACCTTGCTCGCGGAGTAGATGACGTCGCCCACGTCGACCGTGCCGGTCTGGGCCACACCGAGCGACTTCTGCCAACGCTTGACGGCGGCGGCCGTGAGGTTCGTGAACTTCTCGTCCACGGTGAAGCCGGTGTAGCCCAGGGCGGCGAGGTTCGTCTCGAACTGCATGACGTCCATGCCCTTGAGCTCGCGGGGCGCCGGGGAGGAGCCGGGGTTCCTGTCGGTTTCGGCGCTTCCCGGCGCCGCCGATCCGGAGGGGTTCGGGGCCTTGCCGGCCCCTCCTCCGCCGTCCTGCCGCCCCTCGTCCGGGTTCTGGCCGTCGGAGCCCTGCTCGTTCTCCTGGGCCGTCAGCCCCAGGGACCGATACATGGGCAGGCTTCCGTACATCAGGATCACCGGCCGGTCGTCGACCCGGAGCAGCTCGTCGCCGCGCTCGACCGTGGCGCCCGTCTCGGGCAGCCAGGTCACGGTCCCCTGCGCCTTGACGGGCAGCGGAAGCTCCGCTCCGTATCCCAACTGGCCTTCCAGCGATGTGCGTTCGGTCAGCGTCGCCCGGGTCACCGATACGACGGAGCCGGACCGGGGCGGGGCGCTCGGATTTCCGTCGTCCCCGCCGCCCAGTCCGAGCGCGCCGACCACAGCGACCGCCGCCACCACGACGACGGCGGAGGCGATCAGTGCCGTACGCCGACCCCGCCTGCCGCGCGGCGGCGTGGGCGCCCTTCGGGGCTCGTCATCGATGTGCGTCACCGTCTCGGCCATCGTCAGCCCTTGCCCACCGGCGGGTTGACCGGATCGCCGATGATGGGGGCGCAGAGGCGCGTCGCCCGCTGCGCACCGGCCGAGCTCTGATCCCACTCCGGCGCACCGGAGTTGTTGTCGCCGCCGTAGCCGTCGGGGCCCGGGTCGGGGAAGTCCTGGGCGCCGTTCTTCTGCATGCACTCGGCGTATTCGCGCTTGGTCTTGATCTGCTCGGGGGTGAGCTTGGGCCGGTTGGCCGCCTCGACGCTCTCGGGGACGGCGGGCTTCTTCGCGGAGCAATTCTTCGAGGCGTCGATGAACTTGGGGTTCTTCTTGAGGGCGAGACCCTGCCCGGAGAGGTCGACCTGCCCGGACTCGTCCGGGTCGGGGACGTCGATGCCGTTGTCGCGCATGCACTTCACCCACTCGCGCTGGCCCTTCACGTACCCGGCCAGTTCGTCCTCTGCGCCACCCCCGCCGCCCGCGTTCGCCCTCTCCGAGGCGGACGTGTCGGCACCGCCCGCCGAAGGGACCTTCGCGCCGCCGTCATCACTGCCGCAGCCGGTCAGCGCGAAGGCCAGGACCGATGCCGTCGCGGCCAGTAACACCCGGTTCGCCTTCATTGGCTCTCCCACTCCTCCTGCCCCGCCCGGCCGCAGATGCGGCAGGCAGAGTGACGGTAGGCCGGGAACCATGAAGAACTTTTGAAGAACCTGTCACGCGATCATGCGACCCCTGAGCACCTGGGGCCGACGGGCGATCCGGCTTGTTCCGGCGGAGGCCGGCAGTGCTTGGTCTTCGGTGACCCCGAGGTGCCCGTCGGGCTCGATCGGCGGCGTCCAGGTGCCCACGCCGTCATGCCGCCCCTCCCGGCCCCCGGGTCTGGCGGTGGGCGGTGCCGGTCGTCGGCGGGGCGTCAGGTCAGGGGCTTCGCGAAGCAGCGGCTGTTGGGGTAGTCGCGGTAGAAGCCGAACTTGGGGCAGGGGGCGTAGCCGCTGGAGAGGTAGAGGGCTATGGCCTCGGGCTGGGCGGTGCCGGTCTCCAGGACCATGCGGGTGCGGCCGGCGGCGCGGGCGTCGGCTTCGAGGACGGCGAGGACGCGGCGGGCGAGGCCGAGGCCGCGGGCCTCGGGGATGACGTACATGCGCTTGAGCTCGGCGTCGCCGTCCGCGTAGCCCTCGTCGTTGGCGTCCTGGGTGCGCCAGCCGCCCGTGGCGACCGGCCGGCCCTCGGAGTCGTACGCGAGGAGGTAGAGGCCGCGGGGCGGGACGAACATTCCGGGGTCCAGGGGTGTGGCGTCGCCCTCCTCGTCGCCGTAGCGGACGGCGTACTCCGCCTGGACCGCGTCGTTGAGCGTGACGGCGTCGGGGTGGTCGTAGGGCGTGGGCTGGATGTTCATACGATTGATCGTACATGTATGCGAAGCCGAGTGTCGGTATTCTCCCGGGATGCTCACTGTCACGACCGCGAATGTCAACGGACTCCGTGCCGCCGCCAAGAAGGGCTTCGTCGAGTGGCTGGCCGGCACCTCCGCCGATGCCGTCTGCCTCCAGGAGGTCCGCGCCGAGGAGGCGCAGCTGCCCGAGGAGGTGCGCAGCCCCGAGGGCTGGTTCACCGTCCACGCCCCCGCCGCCGCCAAGGGGCGTGCGGGTGTGTCGCTCTACACGCGGCGCGAGCCCGACGCCGTGCGGATCGGCTTCGGGTCCGCCGAGTTCGACTCCAGCGGACGGTACGTCGAGGCCGACCTGCCCGGCGTGACCGTCGCCAGCCTCTACCTGCCCTCCGGCGAGGTCGGCACCGAGCGCCAGGACGAGAAGTACCGGTTCATGGGCGAGTTCCTGCCGTACCTCAAGGAGCTCAGGATCCGGGCCGCCGCCGAGGGGCGCGAGGTCGTCGTCTGCGGCGACTGGAACATCGCCCACCGCGAGGCCGACCTCAAGAACTGGAAGGCCAACAAGAAGAACGCCGGCTTCCTGCCCGAGGAGCGGGAGTGGCTGGGCCGGGTGCTCGACGAGGGCGACGGGGGGTACGTCGACGTCGTGCGGGCGCTGCATCCCGAGCAGGAGGGGCCCTACTCCTGGTGGTCCTACCGCGGGCGCGCCTTCGACAATGACAGCGGCTGGCGGATCGACCTCATTGTCAGTTCGCCTCGCTTGGCGGAGCGCTGCGCGAAGGCGTACGTGGAGAGGGCTGCGAGCCATGCGGAACGGTGGAGTGATCATGCGCCCGTGACCGCCGTCTTCGACCTGTAGGGAGCGTCGGCGGAAAACCCCGTCCGGCTGTGTTGCTCGCCGTCGCCGGACGGGGTCGCTTGGTGGACGTCACACGCGCTGTACGCCGCTGGGCGGGACCAGCCACTCTCGACCCCCGCCCTCGGGCCACAAGACCGCCATAGGGCTCTTCCGGCGCGCGCCCGGCAGCTCGGCGGGGTCCTCGTAGTCCCGGATCACGTCACGCAGGATGCCGACCCGTCCGGCGGCGTCCCTGACCGGCTTGCCGATGTCCGCTCGCGTGACCATCAGTGGCCCTCGGGGTGGCGCCGCAGGTAGACGTTGCAGTCGCTCACGGTCGTCCAGTCCCCCACGATCCGGGCGCGGCCCCGTACGGCGGCGAGCTCAGCGCAACCCGCGCACCCGTGGACAGGGTCCGGCTCCCGTTCCAGGTCCAGCGGCAGTTCGATCGGCGGGGCGCTGTAGCGCGTGGGCTCACTCATGGCGCGATGGTCGCGCCGGCCATCAGGACGGAGGAACCTCGTACGTTTCCCACTTCGGGACGTCCCGTCGCGTGTAGAACGTCCCTCGGGATGTCCGGAAGCCGAGGGGGGCGTAAGTATGCAGAACGAGCGACTTCGAGCCGTCATGGAGGCGGGCGGCTGGACACACGCCGCTCTGGCCGACATCACGGGCATCGACCCCAAGTCCGTGGAACGGTGGGTCAATCTCGGGCGTACTCCGCGCCGGGCAACGGCATTGGCGGCAGCGGAAGCGCTCGGGGAGGACGTGCATGCCCTGTGGCCGGCGCTCCGGCAGGCGCGTGCCGCACGCGCTGTCAGCCCCGAACTCGTCGCCTTGTACGGACAGCGGGCGGATCTTCCCGTGTCGGTCTTCGTCGATCTCCTCTCCCGGGCGCGGCAGCGGATCGACGTGCTGGTGTACGCGGCCGTCTTCCTGCACGAGGCGTACCCCCGCCTCAACGACCTCCTGCGCGAGCGGGCCGACGACGGATGCGCGGTCCGCATCGCGGTGGGTGACGCCGACGACCCCAACGTCCAGCAGCGCGGACGGGAGGAGAAGTTCGGCCATGGCATCGAATCCCGCTGCCGACTCGCGCTCCTGCATTACCGGCCCCTGGCGGACGTACCGGGAATCGAGCTGCGCACCCATGGAACGACCCTCTACAACAGCCTGTACCGCGCCGACGATCAGATGCTGGTCAACGCCCACGTGTGGGGCGTCAACGCTTACGGCGCGCCCGTGTGGCACCTCCGGCGCCACGGCGACGGGGGCATCTTCGACACCTACGCGGGGAGCTTCGACGCCGTATGGGAAACGGCCCACCCCGTGGAAGGCTGAGCACCGTGGCCCGAACCGAGTACTACGACGATCCGAACGCCCCCCGGCCGAACAGTCTGGTCGTGGCAGCCTCTGCCGTCGTCACCGATGGGGACGGCCGCGTACTTCTCCAGCGGCGCCGGGACAACGATCTGTGGGCACTACCGGGCGGAGCCATGGACATGGACGACTCCCTGCCCGGCACGGCCGTGCGAGAGGTCGAGGAGGAGACCGGCCTGGACGTCGAGATCACGGGCCTCGTCGGCACGTACACCGACCCCCGTCATGTCATCGCGTACAGCGACGGAGAGGTGCGCCGACAGTTCAACGTCTGCTTCACCGCCCGGGTCGTCGGCGGCGCCCTGGCCATCTCGGATGAGAGCACGGAGCTCCGCTTCGTGGCGCCCGAAGAACTCGACTCGCTCCCCATGCACCACACACAACGGCTGCGCATCCGGCACTTTCTGGAACACCGCGCCGCCCCGTACCTGGGATAGGCGCTACCGGTCGCGGTGGCGTCACCGCCCCAGCCGACTACCTGCACCGGCCAGCGGTGCATCAGGAGTAGAAGCCCTGGCCGTAGTCCTCCCGCCCCAGCGTGAAGTCGTCCGGACGATCACGACGAAGCTCCTCGTATCGCTGCGCGAAGATATCGATCGCCTCATGAAGCGTGCAGTCCAATGCTTCGCGGATCGTCATGAGCGCAGGGGTGATCCGCTGCTCCAGGATGTCGCGGTCCAGACTCTCGGGCAGATGCTCCATGATGCCGTGACCCTGCCCGGCGTGGATGGCCAAGCTTCGGGGAACAGGACAAATCCCCACAGAAACCCCCTGATCAGCCACGCGAGAGTTGCCGCTCCCAGGCGCTCTGGCAGGCGTAGAGGGGGGCGCCCCCTGGGGTGCGCCTGGCGGTACGGCGGCACGGGGGCCGCGATGACGGAGTGACAGATAGAGCCCCTGATCTGTTTTTCTCTTATTTTTCTATGCGCAATCAAAAAAGTAGGGAGAACCGTCACTCCGCCATCGCTCTGCCGCTGTGAGCGGTGCTCAGGCTGTCTGCCGCCGCTGTTCCCTCGGCCGGGGAAGGTCGATCGACAGGCGCTCCAGTGCGCGGCGCTTCATGTCCGCCGGGCGCCCCCCTCGCTGGCCCTTCGCGCACTCCAGGCGAGTTCCGGTGTCGAGCAGCATGAAGCGCCGTTCCCGGGCGTCGGCGATCCTCCAGTAGTCGGCGTAGGTCTTGCCCGTGGGGACCAGCTCCGTGCGTTCCTTCTGTACCGGAGTCGCTTCCAGGACCTCGGCGCGGCCCTCCAGCGCGTCCACCTGCTCCTGCCAGACGGCGAGGCCGACACGTGATCGCCTGGAATCGCGAACGGCATACAGCTCGCGGAGTTCGGTGGTGATCTCCTCCAGTTCGGGACGGGGGTCGTAACCGGGGTACGTCACCCGTTCCAGCGCGGGGAAGCCCCCCCACTCCTTCAGGAACTCCCGTTCCGCGTACTCCTCCACCCAGTCGGTCTTGATGGCTGCGGGAGCCTCGCAGGGAAGTCCCTTGGTGCGGGCCCGGCAGACGTAGACCGAGTAGTTGTGTGCGGGGACCCGGTACATGCGGCCCTTGCAGGAGGCGCAGTGCAGGACGCCGAGGAGGAGTGCGCCGGTGTCCTTGCGGCTCCCGATGGCCCCCTTGGGGCGTTCACCGAGCGCTGACTTGATCTGCTCGAACTGGTCTCGCGTCAGGATCGGGTCGGAGGTGATGGTCACCGGCAGGCCGTTGCCGTCCCGGACGACGGAACCCGCGTAGGTCTGGTGACCGAGGAGTGACGGAGACAGGAGTACGCGCTTGACGGTCTGGCCGACCCACTTGCGCCCCTTCGGGTTCCGCCCTTGCCGAACGTCGTTCCAGTCGCGAGGCGTCAGGATGCCTTCGCTGTTCAGATGGAACGCGATGGCGTTCGGGGCGCTGCCGTCCAGCAGCATCCGGATCATCGTCTCGATGGCTTCGACGCGCTGCGGGTCCTGGGCCAAGGTCCACCCCTCGCCGGCTGGACGCTGCACGGGCATGTATCCGTACGGAGGAAGCCCTCCGGAGTACCGTCCCATCGCCCGCAGTGCCGCATTGGCGCTCGTGACGCGCTCCTTGATGGCCTGGCTCTCCATCTGCGCGGCGAAGGCCAGCAGCATGATGATCAATTCGGACATGATCGAGGTCATGTCCAGCTCCAGTGAGCTGCCCCCCGGGCCCTCCGCGAAGACCAGCCGCTTGCCGTGGCGCTTCGCCCAGCGCGTCAGCTCGGCCATGTCTCCCATGGAACGGACGGCGCGGTCCAGCCGCCACCAGATGATCACGTCGAAGTCGTCGGGCCTGGCCAACCAGTCGCCCAGTTCCGGCCGTTCGAACGGAGTCGTTCTGGTGGCAGAGACGTCCAGATCCTCCGCGTAGCCGACGACCTCAGCCCCGAGGCGTCTGGCCTCCGCCACGCCGGCTTCCCGCTGGCGCTTAGGTGATGTCGATTCGTCGGCCCTGACGCTCAGTCGTACCGCGACGAGTGCCCGCAGGTGTGGGTGATCGTTATCCGTAAGGGTCATGCGAGTCCCCCCTCCCGGATCAAACTGTATCTTCATTTCAATGGGCTGGCGGATCGACTACCAGATCGCCACCCCCCGGACTCGCCGCCAAGGCCGTCAAGGCCCATGTCGAGCGGGCCGCGACCCATGAGGAGCGGTGGAGCGATCACGCTCCCGTGACCGCCGTCTACGAGGTCTAGGGGCTAGGGCCTGGGGCCGTCGGGGGCCTCGCCGAGCCGTCTGTCGAGCGCCATCGACAGCTCCGCCTCCACCACGCTCTTGGCGAGCGGGCGCAGCCGCCAGAGGTCGTCCCCGCTCGCGTGGGTGCGCAGGAGGTCGGTGAAGAGCTCGGCGAGGGCGTCGGCGTGTTCGCGGACGCGGGCGCCCGCCTTGAGGACCTCGGCGAGCGGGACGCCCTCCTTGACCAGGGCGGCGGAGACGTCGAGCAGCCGGCGGCTGATGTGGATGATCTCCTCGCCGTCGGTGACGAGGTAGCCGAGGTCGAGGGCGGCGGCGAGGTTCTCCGCGGTGACCTCGCCGGCGAAGTGGTCGGCCAGCTCCTCGGGGGTGAGGCGGACCGGCTCCTCCTCGGAGGGGGCGGGGAGGGCGAGGACCTCGCGGACGCCCCGCCCGCTCTCGAAGGCGGCGGTGAGGTCGGCGATGCCGTTGAGGGTGTGGCCGCGCTCCAGGAGGGCGGCGATGGTGCGCAGCCGGGCCAGGTGGCCCTCGTCGTACCAGGCGATGCGGCCCTCGCGGCGGGGCGGCGGGATCAGGCCGCGCTCGCGGTAGAAGCGCAGGGTGCGCACGGTGATGCCGGCGGCCGAGGCCAGTTCCTCCATGCGGTACTCGCGGGGCCCGCGTACGCCGTCCTGTGCGCCCGTCTCGGGACGTGATCCATCTGCCACGTCCGCCAGCCTATGTTGTACCGCCGGTAACTTTCCCTCGTCGTACCCCTACCGCTCGGTATGGAGCTGCTCTACAGTCCCGACTGTGCCAGTGATTGCTGGCGCAATGGGCCGGGCGCGCGGGAGGCGGCATGGCGAAGCACGAGCACGTACGGGTGGCGGTGATCGGGTCGGGATTCGGCGGCATCGGGGCCGCCGTCCGGCTCCGCCGCGAGGGGATCACCGACTTCGTCGTCCTGGAACGGGCCGACTCCGTGGGCGGCGCCTGGCGCGACAACAGCTACCCCGGCTGCGCCTGCGACGTCCCCTCGCACCTCTACTCCTTCTCCTTCGCGCCCAACCCGGACTGGCCCCGGACCTTCTCCGGCCAGCGCCACATCCGCGCCTACCTGGAGCACGTCACCGACACCTTCGGGATCCGCCCGCACCTGCGCCTGAACCACGAGATGCTGCGGGCGGAGTGGGACGCGGAGACGCTCCGCTGGGAGATCGAGACCAGCGGCGGCGCCTTCAGCGCCGAGATCCTCATCGCCGCCTCCGGGCCGCTCTCCGACCCGAAGACCCCCGACATCCCGGGGATCGCCGACTTCCCCGGCAAGGTCTTCCACTCGGCGCGGTGGGACCACGACTACGACCTGCGCGGCAAGCGCGTCGCCATGGTCGGCACCGGCGCCTCCGCCATCCAGATCGTGCCCGAGATCCAGCGCGAGGTCGGCAGGCTCACCCTCTTCCAGCGGACGCCCCCCTGGGTCATGCCCCGCATGGACCGGGCCATCAGCGGCATCGAGCGCCGGCTGCACCGGGCGCTGCCCGCCACCGCGACCCTGCGCCGGGGCCTCCTCTGGGGCATCCGCGAACTCCAGGTCGGCGCCTTCACCAAGCACCCGAACGAACTGGGCCTGGTCGAGAAGCTCGCCAGGGCGAACATCGCGCGCTCCATCAAGGACCCCGCGCTGCGGGCCAAGCTGACGCCCTCGTACCGCATCGGCTGCAAGCGGATCCTGCTCTCCAACACGTACTACCCGGCGCTCGCCCAGCCCAACGTCGACGTCGTGGCCTCCGGCCTCCGCGAGGTCCGCGGCTCGACCGTGATCGCCGCCGACGGCACCGAGACCGAGGTCGACGCGATCGTCTTCGGCACGGGCTTCCACGTCACCGACATCCCGATCGCCTCGCGCGTCGTCGGCGCCGAGGGGCACACGCTCGCCGAGTCCTGGAAGGACGGGGTGAAGGTGCTGCGCGGGGCCACCGCGGGCGGCTTCCCCAACTTCATGATGATCATCGGGCCGAACACCGGCCTCGGGAACTCCTCGATGATCCTCATGATCGAGTCCCAGCTGAACTACATGGCCGACTACCTCCGCCAGCTCACGGTCCTCGGCGGCCGCGCCGCCCTCGCCGTCCGCCCCTCCGCCGTCAACGCCTGGAACCGCAAGGTCCAGTCCCGGATGGAACGGACCGTGTGGAAGTCGGGCGGCTGCAACAGCTGGTACCTCGACGCCAGCGGCCGCAACACCACCCTGTGGCCGGGCACCACGGCCGAGTTCCGGCGCGAGACCCGGCAGGTCGACCTCTCCGAGTACGAGGTGATCCGCGCCCCCGAGCCGGCCCCCAAGCCCGCCCGGACCGACCGGAAGAAGGAGACCGCCCGGTGACGCTCCAGAGCCTTCCCGCCCCCCGCTCCCTCACCGCCGTCTCCGCCGACGGAACCCCGGTCCACGTCGAGGTGTACGGCCCCGAGGGCGCGCCCGCCGTCGTCCTCTCCCACGGCTGGACCTGCTCCATCGCCTTCTGGGCCGAGCAGATCCGCTCCCTCGCCGCCGACCACCGGGTCATCGCCTACGACCAGCGCGGCCACGGCCGCTCCCCGGCACCCGCCGCGACCGGCAGCACCGGCTACTCCACGACGGCGCTCGCCGACGACCTGGAGGCGGTGCTCGCGGCCACCCTCGGCCCCGGCGAGCGGGCCGTCCTGGCCGGCCACTCCATGGGCGGCATGACGATGATGGCCGCCGCCGGGCGGCCCGGCTTCCGGCAGCACGCCGCCGCCGTCCTGCTCTGCTCCACCGGGCCCTCCCGGCTGACCGCCGAGGCCACCGTCGTACCGCTCGGGCCCGGCGGCCTGCGCACCCGGCTGACCAAGGCCGTCCTCGGCGCGAAGGCGCCGCTCGGCCCGGTCAACGCCCTCTCGAAGAAGATCCTCAAGTACGCGACGATGGGACCGGCTTCGGCGCCCGGGCGGGTCGAGGCCTGCGCCCGGATCGTGCACGCCTGCCCGCGCGGCGCCCGCCACGGCTGGTCGCAGGTCCTGGCCGGACTCGACCTCGAAGCGGGGCTGCGGGAGCTGCGGCTGCCGGTGGCCGTGCTCGTCGGCACCGCCGACCGGCTCACCCCGCCCGTCCTCTCCCGTGCGATGGCGGAGGCGCTGCCGCACTGCACGGGCCTCGTCCAGCTGGCCGGCATGGGCCACATGACACCGGTGGAGGCCCCGGAGGCCGTCACCGCGCAGATCCGCGAACTGACCCTCACGTACCTGGGCGTGAAGGAGAACGAGGAGGCAGGGGCATGAGCAGGGTGAGCCTGGAAGGACAGGTCGCGGTCGTCACCGGCGGGGCCCGGGGGGTCGGGGAGCTCCTCGCCCGCAAGCTCTCCGCGCGCGGCGCGAAGATCGCGCTGGTCGGCCTGGAGCCGGAGCAGCTGAAGGAGGTCGCCGGACGGCTGCGCACCGAGGCCGACTGGTGGCACGCCGACGTCACCGACCACGAGGCGATGGCCCGGGTCGCGGCCGAGGTGAAGGAGCGGTTCGGGAAGGTCGACATCGTCGTCGCCAACGCCGGTGTCGCCGCGGGTGGCCCCTTCGTCGACTCCGACCCGGCCGCCTGGCGGCGGGTCGTCGAGGTCAACCTGATCGGCGGCGCGGTGACGGGCCGGGCGTTCCTGCCGGTCCTCATGGAGTCCCGGGGGTACTTCCTCCAGATCGCCTCCCTCGCGGCCCTCACGCCGGCCCCGATGATGACGGCGTACTGCGCCTCCAAGGCGGGCGTCGAGGCCTTCGCGCACAGCCTGCGCGCCGAGGTCGCGTACAAGGGCGTGAAGGTCGGCGTCGGCTATCTGTCCTGGACCGACACGGACATGGTGCGGGGCGCGGACCAGGACGACGTGATGAAGGAGCTGCGGCAGCGGCTGCCGTGGCCCGCGAACCGCACGTACCCCCTCGGCCCGGCCGTCGACCGGATCGTGGCGGGCATCGAGCGGCGCTCGGCCCATGTGTACGCCCAGGGGTGGCTGCGCGGGATGCAGGCGGTCCGCGGCTATCTGCCGAGCCTGATCGCCACGGTCGGGCAGCGCGAGATGCGGCGCTTCGAGCCGCGTCTGGGCGCGGTGTCCAAGGGCCTGGTGGGCGCGGGCGGCGCGGCCGACGAGCAGGCGCGGGCGGAGGGCCCCTCCGTGCGATAGCCGTCCGTAACTGATCGAAATGCGTGGAATGTTCGCTCGTGCAAGGCTGGTCGAGGCCGGAGAGGCACACTGCCCCGGCACCCTCTCACCCTTCTAGGAGTGAACTTCCATGGGCATGCAGGACCAGTTCAAGGACAAGGCCAAGCAGGCCGCGGACAAGGCCAAGCAGGCCATGGGCAAGGCGAAGGACGAGGCGTCCTCGCGTGCGTCCCAGGGCCGCGACCGCGCCGACGAGGAGAGCCGCCGGGCCCAGCAGGAGGCCCAGGACCGCATGGACCAGGACTACGACGCCTGACGTCGGTCCGTCCTTGAGGAAGGCGCACCCGGGGCCCCGGGTGCGCCTTCGCGTGCCGGAAAAAGTCGCGCATCCGGGCGCCGGATCTCCGTACGGTGAGCACCATGGCCGTACTTGAGCGACTCCGACCCGACCACGCGCCCGCCCTGCTCGCCTTCGAGCGGGCGAACCGGGCGTACTTCGCCGCGCGCGTGCCCGACCGGGGGGACGCCTACTTCGAGGAGTTCGACGCCCGGCACCGGGAGCTGATCGAGGCGCAGGAGGCGGGCGAGCTCCACTTCCACGTGCTGGTCGCCGAGGGCGGGGAGATCCTCGGGCGGATCAACCTCGTCGACGTGGACGCCGCGGCGGGCAGCGCCGAGCTCGGTTACCGGCTCGCCGAGAAGGCGACCGGGCGGGGGCTCGCCACCCGGGGGGTGCGGGAGGTGTGCCGGCTGGCCGTCGAGGAGTACGGGCTCAGCCGGCTGACCGCCGTGGTGTCCCTGGGCAACGACGCGTCGAGCGCCGTGCTCGCCCGGGCCGGGTTCGGGGCCGTGGGCGGCACGAGGCTCGACGACGGGGAGCCGGGCACCGCGTACGAGCTGGACCTGACGACCTTCTAGGCCGGTCGCGGGGGCAGTTTCGGGCGGGAGCGGTCCGGGAGGGAGTCGTAGCCCGGGGGGCTCGCGGCCGGGGTCTCGTCGAGGAGGGCGAGGGCGACGTGGACCGCGTCGTCGAGCTGGGCGTGCCGGCCCTCGGCCCAGTCGAGGGGGGTGCGCAGGACCGCGAGGTCGGGTTCGACGCCGTGGTTCTCCAGGGACCAGCCGTACTCGGGGAACCAGGCCGCGTTCATCGGGACCGTGATCTGGGTGCCGTCGCCGAGCCGGTGGCGGCCGGTCATGCCGACGACCCCGCCCCAGGTGCGCTGCCCGACGACCGGGCCGAGGCCGAGGAGCTTGAAGGCGGCGGTGATCATGTCGCCGTCGGAGGAGGTGGCCTCGTCGGCGAGGGCGACGACGGGGCCGCGCGGGGCGTTGGAGGCGTACGACACGGGCTGGGCGTTCCGCGTGAGGTCCCAGCCGAGGATCGTGCGGGTCAGTTTCTCTATGACGAGCTCGCTGATGTTGCCGCCGGCGTTGCCCCGGACGTCGACGATGAGGGCCGGCCGGGAGACCTCCATGCGCAGGTCGCGGTTGAACTGGGCCCAGCCGGAGCCGCCCATGTCGGGGATGTGGAGGTAGCCGCAGCGGCCGCCGCTGATCTCCCGCACCACCGCACGCCGTTTGGCGACCCAGTCCTGGTAGCGCAGGGGGCGGTCGTCGACGAGGGGGACGACGGCGACGCGGCGGGCGCGGCCCTCGCCCTCGGCGGGGGTGAAGGTGAGCTCGACGGTGGTGCCGCCGGTGCCGGAGAGCAGCGGGTAGGGGCCGGCGACCGGGTCCACGGGCCGGCCGTCCACGTGGGTGAGGACGGCGCCCTCGCGGATGCCGGTGCCGGCGAGCGGGGAGCGGGCCTTGGAGTCGGAGGACTCGCCGGGGAGGATGCGTTTGACCGTCCAACCGGTTTCCCGGGGCACGAGGTTGGCGCCGAGCAGGCCCATCGGCCGCTGGTAGTGCGGCGGTCCCTCGTTGCGGCGGGCGGGCGTGACGTACGCGTGGGAGGTGCCGAGCTCGCCCATCACCTCGCGGAGCAGGTCGGCGAACTCGTCGGGGGACGCGATCCGTTCGACGAGCGGCCGGTACTGGTCGAGGACGGCCGTCCAGTCGACCCCGCCCATGTCCGGCTCCCAGAAGTAGGCGCGGACGATCCGGCCGGCTTCGTCGAAGGCCTGCCGCCATTCGGCGCCGGGGTCGATCTCGTGGAGGATGCGCCGCAGGTCCAGGTAGACGGTGGAGTCGCCGTCGCCGGACTCGGTGGCGGGCACGGCCCGCAGTTCGCCGTCGTCGGCGACGACGAGCCGGGTGCCGTCGCCGCTGACCGCGAACCAGTCGAGGTCCTTGGCGAGTTCGGTCCTGCGGGCCTTGGTGATGGTGAAGTGCTCCAGGGTGGGCTTGCCCGAGGTGTCGGCCGGGTTGGCGAAGGTCTCGCCGAGCGCGCCCGAGATGGGCCAGCGCAGCCAGACCAGGCCGCCGCCGCTGACCGGGTGCAGCGCCGAGTACTTGGAGGCGGCGACCGGGAAGGGCGTGACCCGGTCGGGGAGCCCCTCGATCTCGACGGTGACGGTGCCGTCGGCGTTCTCGGTGTCGTCGTCGGCGGGGTCGAGGCCGCCGGCCGCCGGGCGCCCGTCGGGGAGCAGCGCGAAGGGGGAGGGCGTGGCGGAGGAGAGCGGGACGAGGTAGGGGCGGCAGCCGAGCGGGAAGGACAGGTCGCCGGTGTGCACGTCGTACACGGGGTCGAAGCCGCGCCAGGAGAGGAAGGCGAGGTAGCGGCCGTCCCGGGTGAAGACCGGGTTCTCGTCCTCGAAGCGCCCGTTGGTGACGTCGACGACGGTACGGGCGCCGGGTCCTGAGATCCGGGCCATCTTGATGGAGCGCAGGGAGCGGCCGATGCCGGGGTGGGACCAGGTCAGCCAGTCGCCGTCGGGGGAGAAGGCGAGGTCGCGGACGGGCCCGTTGACGGAGCGGATGAGTTCGGTGACCTCGCCGTCGGAGTCCTCGGTGCCCGCGGCGGCAGCCGCCTCTTCGGACACGGTCAGGAGGAGGAGGCGGCCGTCGTGGGAGGCGATCGCGAGCCGCTCGCCGTCCGGGTCGGAGACCATCTCCTCGACCCGGCCGAGGTCGCCGGAGGCGAGCCTGCGGGGCGGCCGGTCGCCGCTGGCGCGCGGGAGGGAGGCGACCTCGACGGCGTCCTCGCCCTCGGCGTCGGTGACGTACGCGACCTGGCCGCTGCTGCCGAGCATCTCGGGGAGCCGGACGCGGACGCCGGGGGTGTCGGTGATCGTGCGGGCGGGGCCGTCGCGGTGCGTCAGCCAGTACAGGCTGCCGCGCACGGAGACGGCGGAGGCCCGGCCGGTCTCGTCGACGGAGACCGCGTCGACGTGGTGGGCGGCGGGCACCTGGTAGGGGCGCCGGCCGACGCGCTGCCCGCCGAGCCGCACCTCCAGCCTGCGGGGGCGGGAGTCGGCGGTGAGGGCGTCGACGATCCACAGCTCGCCGGCGCACTGGTAGACGACCCGGCGGCCGTCGCTGGAGGCGTGCCGGGCGTAGAACTCGTCGTGGTCGGTGTGGCGGCGCAGGTCGCTGCCGTCGGGCCGGCAGGAGTAGAGGTTGCCGACGCCCTCGTGGTCGGAGAGGAAGGCGATCCGGCCGCCGACGGTCATGGGGGAGTCGAGGTGGCCGCCGAGGTCGGGAAGCAGTCGTTCCCCGTGGAGCCAGAGGCGGCCGGTGGCGCCGCCGAGGTACCGCTTCCAGGAGGCCGGTTCGTGCGGCGGCTTGCCGGTCAGGAGGAGGGAGCGGCGCTCGCCGCCGCTCTCGCAGATCGCGGGGTCGTCGGTGACGGCGATGTCCGAGACCGGGCCCCAGGGCAGGCGGAGGCCGGGGGAGCCGTCGGTGGGGACGGTGTAGGCCCAGGAGTAGTACGAGAAGGGCTGCCCGTGCGAGGAGACGGCGAGGATGTCGGAGCGGCCGTCCTTGTCGGGGGGCGTCCAGCCGCAGACCCGGGTGTCGGTGGAGCCCCAGTAGGTGAGCCGCCGGGCGGAGCCGCCGTCGATGGGGACGAGATGGATCTCGGGGTCGAGGCTGCGCCAGTTCGTGTACGCGATGTGCCGCCCGTCCGGCGAGAAGCGCGGGTGGCCGACCCGCGTCCGGTCGACGGTGAGGCGCCAGGCCCGGCCGGGGCGATGGCCCTCGGGGACGAGCGGGGAGATCCACAGGTCGTCCTCGGCGGCGAAGCACAGCAGGTCGTCGTGGAGGTGCGGGAAACGGAGATACGCGACGTCGTCACTCACCTGTTCATGCTTTCCGCGCGGAGGGGGTGAGGCAACTCGTACGTGTATGCGGGCGTCCTGTCCTGTGTCCTCTCCCGTGCGGGGCCGTGTGGCGCAGGACACGTACGAAACGGTTTCGTTTCGCTGAGGGGGTGGGTATATCGTCGTGGTGTACGAAACCGTTTCGTTCGGATCGGAGGCCGGCCATGGCACGCAGCAGACTCACTCCCGAGCGGGAGTCCGAGCTCTACGCGGCCGTGCTCGAACTCCTCCGCGAGGTCGGCTACGACGCCCTCACCATGGACGCCGTCGCCGCCCGCACCCGCTCCAGCAAGGCCACCCTCTACCGCCAGTGGGGGAGCAAGCCCGAGCTGGTCGCCCGGGCGCTGCGCCACAACAAGCCGGTCGACATCACCCAGATCGACACCGGCTCGCTGCGGGGCGACATCCAGGAGATGCTCGCCCACACCGACGACTGCCAGATGGACAAGGACGCCGCGCTGATGCGGGGTCTCGCCCATGCCGTCCACACCAACCCCGCACTGCACCGGGCGCTGCGCGAGCTGCTCATCGAACCCGAGATGAACGGCCTCGACGACGTGCTGCAGCGAGCGGTCCGCAGGGGGGAGATCGACGCCGGCAACCCGGCGCTGAAGCTCGTCCCGCACATGCTGATCGGTGCGTTCATCGCCCGCCCGCTGATCGAAGACCAGCCGGTCGACCGCGCCTTCCTCAGCGCCTACTTCGACGCCGTGGTGCTCCCCTCACTCGGCGCCTGAAGCACCAGAAGCACCAGCACCTGAAGCTCCACCTCTCCACCTGACGACGAACCGCTCACGCCGTCGGGCCGGCTCCCCATGTCCTGTCCCGCCCCACAATGGGAGTACGCCCCCGTGGCCACGTTCCTCTACAAGCTGGGCCGCACCGCCTTCCGGCGCCGACGGCTCGTCGCCCTCCTCTGGGTGGCGCTCCTCGCCCTCGCCGGCGTCGGTGCCGCCACCGCGTCCACGCCCACCTCCAGCTCCTTCTCGATCCCCGGCACCGAGGCCCAGCGCGCCTTCGACCTGCTCGAAGAGCGCTTCCCGGGCGCCGGGGCCGACGGGGCCACCGCCCGCGTCGTCTTCAAGGCCCCCGAGGGCGAGAAGATGACCGACCCGGCGCACAAGGCCGTCGTCGAGGAGACCGTCGCCGCGCTCAAGTCCGGCTCGGACCAGATCGTCCAGGTCACCGACCCGTACACCGCGCACGCCGTCTCGCAGGACGGCTCCACCGCCTACGTCTCGGTCTCCTACGAGGTCAACGGGATGGAGCTGACCGACGAGACCCGCGAGGCCCTCAAGGACGCCGGTCACGGCGCCCAGGGCAAGGGCCTGACCGTCGAGATCGGCGGCGACGCCCTCCAGACCATGCCCGAGCAGGGCGCGAGCGAGGCCATCGGCATCGTCCTCGCCGGCATCGTGCTCGTCATCACCTTCGGCTCGCTCGTCGCGGCCGGGCTCCCGCTGCTCACCGCCGTCATCGGCGTCGGCATCGGCGTCTCGTCGATCACCGCGCTCGCGAACGTCCTGGACCTCGGCACCACCACCTCCACGCTCGCGTCGATGATCGGCCTCGCCGTCGGCATCGACTACGCCCTCTTCATCGTCTCCCGCTACCGCGCGGAGCTCGCCGACGGCCGGGACCACGAGGAGGCCGCGGGCCGCGCGGTCGGCACGGCCGGCTCGGCCGTCGTCTTCGCCGGACTCACCGTCGTCATCGCCCTGGTCGGCCTGGCCGTCGTCAACATCCCGATGCTGACGAAGATGGGCTTCGCCGCCGCCGGCACGGTCGTGATCGCCGTACTGATCGCGCTCACCCTCATCCCCGCCCTGCTCGGCTTCGCCGGGAACAAGGTCGTCGGCCGCAAGCAGCGCAAGGGCACCGAGAAGCAGGACAAGGCGAGCGGCAGGCCCAACGGCGGCACCCGCTGGGCCCGCCTCGTCATCCGCCGCCCGCTGATGGTGCTGATCGTCGGCGTCCTCGGCCTCGGCGCGATCGCCGTGCCCGCCGCCTCGCTGGAGATGGGCCTGCCGGACGACGGCGTCAAGCCGACCTCCACCTCCGAGCGCCGGGCGTACGACACGCTGTCCGACGGCTTCGGCCCCGGCTTCAACGGCCCGCTGCTCGTCGTCGTGGACGGCGACAAGGCGACCGCCGACAAGACGGTCTCCACGATCAAGGGCCTCGACGGCTGGGCCGCGGTCACCCCGGCCACCCCGAACAAGGCCGGCGACGCCGCCATGATCACGGTGGTCCCGAAGGACCGCCCGTCCTCGACCGCCACCGAGGGTCTGGTCCACGACATCCGCGACGCCACGGGCGACAACGTGCTCGTCACCGGCGCCACCGCGATGAACATCGACTTCTCGCAGAAGATGAACGACGCGCTCGTGCCGTACCTGGCGCTCGTCGTCGGCCTCGCCTTCGTGCTCCTGACCCTGGTCTTCCGCTCGGTCCTCGTCCCGCTGAAGGCGGCCCTCGGCTTCCTGCTCTCCGTGGTCGCGGCCCTCGGCGCGGTCGTCGCGGTCTTCCAGTGGGGCTGGCTCGGCAGCCTCTTCGGGGTCGAGCAGACCGGCCCGATCATGTCGATGATGCCGATCTTCATGGTGGGCGTCGTCTTCGGCCTCGCGATGGACTACGAGGTCTTCCTCGTGACCCGGATGCGCGAGGCGTACGTGCACGGCGAGCGGCCCGGCGAGGCGATCGTGACCGGCTTCCGGCACAGCGCCCGGGTGGTCACCGCCGCCGCGGTGATCATGATCGCGGTCTTCTCCGGCTTCATCGGCATGGACGACCAGATGGTCAAGATGATCGGCTTCGGCCTGGCCGCCGCCGTCCTCTTCGACGCCTTCGTGGTCCGCATGGCGATCGTCCCGGCCGTCCTGGCGCTCCTGGGCCACAAGGCCTGGTGGCTGCCGAAGTGGCTCGACCGGATCCTGCCGAACGTGGACGTGGAGGGCGAGAGCCTCGCGGAGGCGACCGGTGGGTCCGGCGCCGCGAAGCCGGACCTCGTGAAGGTCTGATCCCCGGGCCGGTCCCCGTGCGCCGTCAGTGCGTCGTCATCGACGTACTGGCGGCGTACGTGTGCTTCAGGAAGCGGAGCAGGGCCGTGGTGTCGAACTGGACGACCGTGACCCCGTCGTCCGTGTGGCGCTCGACGACCGTCTGGACGCGGCCGCAGGGCCAGACCCCGATGTCGCCGCGGCGGGTCGGGGCGCGCAGGCCGGTCTCCAGGAGGGCGCGCGGGAAGGACCACTCGACGGCACCGGGGAAGCCGAAGCGGACCGTGGCCGGGGAGGACCCGGGGTCGTAGCGGAGGGCCACCGGGACGGGGCGGGAGAGCGGGGCGTCGCTGATGATCCGCCCCTTGGCGTGGTCGTCGACTCTGCGGTCGTGCGCGCCGTCCATGGGAGGCTCCTCACGTTTTGTCCTCTTATCGACTAATGGTTCCACTCCTTCCCGGCGGGGGCGCGTCGCATGCGCGTCCGGCCCGGAGTGTGCGCGGGGTCACGCGCCCCGTTCTGTGACTGATGCGCTCTTGCAACCTCTTCGCAGGAGCGCTCTATCATTCCGACGTGCATGTACCCGACGGATTCATCAACGCCCCCATATCGGCCGCCGCCGGTGTCGTCGCCGCCGGCGCCGTCGCCGCGGGCCTGCGCGGAGCCCGGCGCGAACTGGACGAGCGCACCGCGCCGCTCGCCGGCCTCGTCGCGGCCTTCATCTTCGCCGTCCAGATGCTGAACTTCCCGGTCGCCGCCGGGACCAGCGGACACCTCCTCGGCGGGGCGCTCGCCGCGATCCTCGTCGGGCCCTGGACCGGCGTCCTGTGCATCGCCGTCGTCCTGCTCATGCAGGGCATCCTCTTCGCCGACGGCGGCCTCACCGCCCTCGGTGTGAACATCACGGTCATGGGCGTCGTCACCGTCGTCGTGTCCTACGCCCTCTTCCGCGGCCTGGTCCTCGTCCTGCCGCGCACCCGCCGCTCGGTGACCGTGGCCTCCTTCGTCGCCGCGCTCGTCTCCGTACCGGCCGCGGCCACCGCCTTCACCCTCATCTACGCCATCGGCGGCACCACCGACGTCCCCGTCTCCAAGGTCCTCACGGCCATGGTCGGCGTCCACGTCCTCATCGGCATCGGCGAGGCCGTCATCACCATGCTGACCGTCGGCGCCGTCGTCGCCGTCCGCCCCGACCTCGTGTACGGCGCCCGCGGCCTGACCGCGCCGCTCAAGCTGCGCGTCGACGGCGAGCTGATCGACGCCACCCCGGCCCCCGTCGAGAAGGGCTCCCCGAAGAAGCTGTGGCTCGGCGGCCTCGTCACCGCCCTCGTCCTCGCCGGATTCGTCTCCTTCTACGCCTCCGCCAGCCCCGACGGCCTGGAGAAGGTCGCCGCCGACCAGGGCATCGACAAGAACGTCGAGGAGCACGCCGCCGCCGACTCCCCGCTCGCCGACTACGGCGTCAAGGGCGTCGAGGCCCCCCGCCTCGCCGGCGGCCTCGCCGGCGTCATCGGCGTCGGCGCGACCCTGGCCGTCGGCACCGGCGCCTTCTGGGTCGTCCGCCGCCGCAAGGCCGCCGCCCGGGAGGCCTGACATGGGCGCGGGACACGCCCACAAGCTCTACCGGCACGGGCACTCGCCGGTCCACGAACTGCCCCCGCACACCAAGCTCGCCGCCGTCCTCGGCTTCGTCGTGGTCGTCGTCTCGACGCCCCGCGAGGCCGTCTGGGCCTTCGCCCTCTACGCCGCGCTCCTCGCCGGCGTCGCGGCACAGGCCCGGATCCCGGCCGGCTTCCTGCTGCGACGGCTCCTCATCGAGATCCCCTTCGTCGCCTTCGCGCTGCTCATGCCCTTCGTCGTCCCCGGCGAGCAGACGACGGTCCTCGGGATCTCGCTCAGCGTCCCCGGCCTGTGGGGCGCCTGGAACGTCCTCGCCAAGGGCACCCTCGGCGTCGCCGCCTCCGTGCTCCTCGCCTCCACCACCGAACTGCGGGCCCTGGTCCTCGGCCTCCAGCGGCTCAAGCTGCCGCCGCTGCTCGTCCAGATCGCCTCCTTCATGATCCGGTACGGCGACGTCATCACCGACGAGATGCGCCGCATGTCCGTCGCCCGCCGCTCCCGCGGCTTCGAGGCGAAGGGCGTCCGCCACTGGGGCGTCCTCGCCAAGTCCGCCGGCGCGCTCTTCATCCGCTCGTACGAGCGCGGCGAACGCGTCCACCTCGCCATGGTCAGCCGCGGCTACAGCGGCACGATGCCGGTCATCGACGAGGTCACCGCCACCCGGGCCCAGTGGACGTACGCCGCCGCCCTGCCGCTCACCGCACTCCTGATCTGCCTCCTGGGATGGACCCTATGACCGCCCCCTCGCCCTCGCTCGAAGTGTCGGGCCTCGCGTACGCCTACCCCGACGGCCACCAGGCCCTCTTCGGCGTGGACCTGACCGTCGGACGCGGCGAGCGGGTCGCCCTCCTCGGCCCCAACGGCGCCGGCAAGACCACCCTCGTCCTCCACCTCAACGGCATCCTCACCGGCGGCGCGGGCAGCGTCACCGTCGCCGGGCTTCCGGTCGGCAAGAAGCACATGGCCGAGATCCGGCGGAAGGTCGGCATCGTCTTCCAGGACCCCGACGACCAGCTGTTCATGCCGACCGTCCGCGAGGACGTGGCCTTCGGCCCGGCCGCCGCCGGGGTCCGGGGCGCCGAGCTCGAAGCGGTCGTGCGGAAGGCGCTCGCGAAGGTCGGGATGGCGGAGTTCGCCGACCGGCCCCCGCACCACCTCTCCTTCGGGCAGCGCCGCCGGGTCGCCGTCGCCACCGTCCTCGCCATGGAGCCGGAGATCCTCGTCCTCGACGAGCCGTCCTCCAACCTGGACCCGGCCTCGCGCCGCGAACTCGCCGACATCCTCCGCGGCCTCGACGTCACCGTCCTCATGGTCACCCACGACCTGCCGTACGCCCTGGAGCTCTGCCCGCGCTCGGTCATCCTCAGCGAGGGCGTGATCGCCGCCGACGGGCCGACGGCCGGGATCCTCGCCGACGAGGAACTCATGGCCCGGCACCGCCTGGAGCTGCCGTTCGGCTTCGTGCCGAGTTCCGTGGCCTGAGTCGAGAGGCCCCGGTTTTGGTCCGACCGGCTGGACATGCCAGCGGGTCGCGCCGGGGCGCTCCGGGCGGAGCCGGAGCCGGGGTTATGAAGGGAATCGAACGGAATCGGATGAGAGTTCGCCATCCGGTCATTCCCGAACACCCACCCCAGGAGTCGCATGATGCGCCCCATCAGAGCGGCCTGCCTCGGCACGGCCACCGCCCTCGTCACCCTCCTCGCCTGCGCCCCCGTCGCGGGCGCCGCTTCCCCCCACGCCGGGGGCAAGGCCCGGACCCTCACGCTCCTGGCCGAGCTGCAGCAGCTGACCCGCTTCCCCGTCACCCCCGGCACCGTCTCGCAGGGCGACCGGGTCGTCGTCCGGTCGGTCCTCAAGGACCAGGACGGCAACGTGGTCGGCGAGACCAACGGCACCTGCACCACCACCCGGGGAGGGGACCCGGCGTCGGTCGAGGAAGCGGAGCAGTGCGTCACGACCTACACCCTCCCGGACGGCCAGCTCACCGTGCAGGGGATGTACTACGACTACATCGCCCAGGGTCCCTTCGACAACGCGATCACCGGCGGCACCGGGGCGTACGACAAGGCCCGCGGCTCGGTCCACTCCGACACGATCGCCACGACCCCCACGCTCGTGAGGCGCTTCACGATCCACCTCGTCTGACGGACCCCGACGTCCACCCGACCCCGGAATCCGGCCTTCTCCCCCCGCGTTGCACCATGGGAGACGGTCGTACGAAAGGAAGTGTGGGTCAGGTGGACGTCCAGGGCACGGTGGCGGCGGGCTGGGAGCCGGTCAGGGACGCGTTCCTGCGCAACTTCGAGCAGCGGGGCGAGCGCGGCGCGGCCGTCGCCGTCCACCGGGACGGCGCGAAGGTCGTCGACCTGTGGGCGGGGACGAAGGACGTCGACGGCACGGACCCCTGGACGGCGGACACCGCCCAGGTCGTCCGCTCCGCCACCAAGGGCGTCTCCGCCGCCGTCCCCCTGCTCCTGCACCAGCGCGGGCTGCTCGACCTGGACGCCCCCGTCGCCTCGTACTGGCCCGAGTTCAAGGCCCACGGCAAGGACCGGGTGACCGTACGGCAGCTCCTCGCGCACCGGGCGGGCGTCCCCGTCCTCGACCGGCCGCTCAGCCTCGCCGAAGCGGTCGACCTCCCGACGGCGACGGCCGCGATAGCCGCCCAGGCCCCCGCCTGGGAGCCCGGCACCGCCCACGGCTACCACGCCCACACCTTCAGCTGGCTGCTCTCCGGCCTGGTCCACCGGGTCACCGGCCGCACCCTCGGCCGCTGGGCCGCCGAGGAGATCACCGGGCCCCTCGGCCTCGACCTGTGGATCGGCCTGCCCGACGCCGAGGCCCACCGGGTCGGCCGGCTCGGCCCCGTCGAGGAGATCGACCCGCCCGGCGGCGGCGCCCTCAGGCTCCGCCCCAAGCGCTCGGTCTCCGAGGCGTACAAGGACCCCCGGTCGCTCACCCGGCGCGCCTTCGCCGTCATCGAGCCCGCGCCCGACGAGAACGACCCCGTCTACCAGGCGGCCGAGCTGCCCGGCTCGGCGGGCGTCGCCACCGCCCGCGCGCTCTCCCGCTTCTACGCCGCCACCCTCGGCCCCGTCGAGGGCGCCGAGCGCCTCTTCGCCCCGGCGACGCTCACCCTGGCCCGTACGGAGGAGTCGGCGGGCCCCGACCAGGTCCTCCTCGTCGGCACCCGCTTCGGCCTCGGCCACATGCTGCACGGCCCGGCCTCCCCGCTCCTCGGCCCCTCCTCCTTCGGCCACCCCGGGCGCGGCGGCTCGCTCGGCTTCGCCGACCCGGACGCGGGGATCGCCCTCGGATACGTCACCAACGGCATGCGGAAGACGGTCACGGCCGACCCCCGCGCCCAGGCGCTCATCCGCGCGGTGCGATCGGTGACCGGCTGACGCCTCAGGCCACGGCGGGCGTGAGGGCGAGCACCATCCCGAGCCCGACGAGCACCGACCCGATGACCTTGTTCAGCACGCCCTGCTTCCGCAACAGCCGCGCCCGCAGGCCCTGGTGGGAGAAGAACACCGCGGCGAGGGCGAACCACACCAGGTGCGCGAACGACATGAACAGGCCGTAGCCGACCTGCTGGAAGAGGGGCGTGTCGGCGCTGACGACCTGCGTGTAGGTGCTCAGCACGAAGAGCATGGTCTTCGGGTTCAGCGCGTTCGTCAGGAACCCGGTGCGCAGCGCCCCGGCCTTCGAGAGCCCGCCCTCGTCCGACGGGTCCATGTCCACCCGGGTGGCCTTGGCGACGAACGTCTTGTACCCGATGTACACCAGGTACGCGGCGCCGATCAGCTTCATCGCGGTGAACAGCATCGGCGTCCGCGAGACCAGCAGGCCCACGCCCAGCATCGTGTACGTGACGTGGACGAGCACGCCCGCCGCGATCCCGACGGCCGCGAGGACGCCGGCGGTCCGCCCGTACAGATAGCTGTTCCGGACGGTCATCGCGAAGTCCGCGCCGGGGCTGATGACGGCCAGGACGGTGATGACCGCCACGGCGATGAGCTGACCCATGTCCCCGATCCCCCCGTGCCCGTAGTCCGGCGACGCTAGCCGATCGGAGGCGGCCGGCGCGAGGGCGAGGTGACAGAGTCGGCCCACTGGTCCGTCCCGCGGTTCGATGCTGAGATCACCGCATGGAACGCATGGAACTCACCCGGCGGTTCGAGGGATACGCGGTACTGATCACCGGCGCGGCGCGCGGCATCGGCGCGGCCACCGCCCGGCGGCTCACGGCGGAGGGCGCGCGGGTCCTCGTCACGGACATCGACGAGGAGGCGGCCCGCCGCACGGCCGGGCAGCTCCCCGGGGCGGAGGCGGCCCGCTGCGACGTCGGCGACCAGGCGTCGGTCGACGCGGCCGTCGCGTACGCGGTCCGCGTCTTCGGCCGCCTCGACGTCCTCGTCAACAACGCCCTCGCCCCCGTCGCCGCCGACCGCGACCGCTTCGAGGACGAACCCGACGACAACTGGACCGGCCAGCTGGACGTCACGCTGATGGGCGCCGTCCGCTGCTCCCGGGCCGCCCTCCCGCACCTCGCGGCGGCCGGCGGGCGCGGCGCGATCGTCACGATCGGCTCGGTCAACGCGGAGGCGGACTTCGGCAACCACGCCTACAGCGCCGCCAAGGCGGGCCTGGCGTCCCTCACCCGCACCCTGGCGGGCGACGCGGCCCCGCGCGGGGTCCGGGTCAACCAGATCAACCCGGGCACGATCGAGACGACGGCCTGGGCGGGCCGCGAAGCCGACCTCGCGGCCCTGGCGACCCGCGTCTACCCCCTGGGCCGCGTCGGCACCCCGGAGGACGTGGCCTCGGCAGTCGCCTTCCTCGCCTCGACGGACGCCTCCTGGATCACGGGCACGACCCTCCGCGTGGACGGCGGACTGCTGGCGGTGAACACGCACTTCGCGGAGGTGCTGGACGACTGAGAGACCCCTCCGACCCGACCCGACCCGACCGGAGCGGGCATGGATCGTCGGGCCCGACAGGCATGCTCGTCCGTACCGTCGGTGATCGAAAGGGAAGGAGACCGGGGTTGCTGGATCGCCTCAACCAGGCCATGGAACACATCGAGGGCCGTCTCGACCAGACCCTCGACGTGTCCGAACTGGCCCGGATCACGGTCACATCGGAGTACCACTTCCGGCGGCTGTTCTCATCGCTGGCGGGGATGCCGCTGTCCGAGTACGTCCGCCGTCGCCGGCTCACCGTCGCGGCAGCCGAAGTCCTCGCCGGGGAGCCCACCTTGCTGGAGATCGCGCTCCGCTACGGCTACACCTCGGGCGAAGCCTTCGCCCGCGCGTTCCGCGCCGTCCACGGCGTCGGCCCGGGCGAGGCCCGGCGCACCGGCGCGGCCCTGAACGCACAGCCCCGGCTCTCCTTCCGCCTCACCGTCGAAGGGAACAGCACCATGCGCTACCGCATCGTGGAGAAGGACGCCTTCCGCGTCGTCGGCAAGAAAGCCCGTGTCCCCCTCATCTACCAGGGCGTCAACCCCCACATCGCCGACCACATCCACAGCATCCCGCCCGAGACGATGCTCCGCATCGCCGCCCTCTCCGACCAGGACCCGGAAGGCGTGATCTCGGCGACCGTCCGCCTCTCGGACGGCTTCGAAGAAGGCAGCGACCTCGACTACTACCACGCCGTGGTGACCGCCGCCGCCGACCTCCCCGCCGACCTCGACGTCCTCGACTGCCCCGCCGGCACCTGGGCCGTCTTCGAGAACACCGGCCCGTTCCCCCAGGCCCTCCAGCAGATGTGGGGCGACGTCGCCGCCCAGTGGATCCCCTCCAACCCCTACGAATACCGCCCCGGCCCCGAGATCCTCCGCACCCGCCCCTCCCAGGCCGACCCGAACCACTCCGACGCACAGCTGTGGTTCCCGGTGACCCGCACGAGGGCCTGAGCACGAGGCCGAGCGCCGTCCCGGTGGGGGGCTGGCGCGCCCGCGTGCCGGAATCCCGCGCATGTCGGTTCGATACCCGCGTCCCCTGCGTCCCGGTGACCGTATAGGCGTGACCTCCCCGTCGAGTGGCGTGCCGAAGGAGATGCGCGCGCGGCTCGACGTGGCGATCCGGGAGGTGGAGGCGCGGGGGTACGAGGTCGTCGTCGGGCGCTGCATGGACGGCGCCGGTCATGTCAGTGCCCCGGCCGCCGACCGGGCGAGCGAGCTGATGTCCATGGTGACGGATCCCGGGATCAGGGCCGTGGTGCCGCCGTGAGGCGGGGAGACCGGGATCGACCTGCTGCCGCTCCTCGACCTGGACCGGCTGCGGGAGGCCGAGCCGACGTGGCTCGTCGGGTTCTCCGACCTGTCGACGCCGATGACACCGCTGACCCTGCTCACCGGGGTGGCGACCGTCCACGGGAACAACCTCATGGACACCCCGTACCGGGTGCCCGAAGGCCTGCTGTCCTGGCTGGACATCGTCACCGCCCCGCAGGGGCACCGGTTCACGCAGACCCCGCCGAACCGGCACCGGGCGGCCGGCCGGGACGACTGCCGCACCGACCCCGGCGTACGCGAGTTCACGCTGGACACCCCTGGCAGAGGGACCCGGCTGGACGGCGACGGGGACGTCGACGCCGAGGGGCGTCTCATCGGGGGCTGCGTCGAGACCCTCTGCAACCTCACCGGTACGCCCTACCCCGACGTCTCCGGCTTGGTGCGGGACCGGTCGCCGGAAGGGCTCCTCGTGTACGTCGAGGCGGGCGGCGACGACGCCTTCGCCGTCTGCCGCAACCTGCACGGCATGAGGCTCGCCGGCTTCTTCGACGCGGCGAACGCCGTCCTCGTCGGCCGGACCTCGGCACCCGGCACCGACTCGCTCACCCAGCACGAGGCCGTGCTCGACGCGCTCGGGCCGTTGAACGTGCCGATCGTCGCCGACGTCGAGTGCGGACACGTCCCGCCGTACCCGCCCCTCGTCAACGGAGCACGCGGCCGCGTCGTCCACACCCCGGCGCGCAGCGAACTGACCCAGATCCTGGACTGATCCACTCCGTTCACCCCGCCCGCAGCATCAGCCCGATCCCCACCACCATCAGCCCCGCCGCCGCGATCCTCGGGGCGCCGAAGCGTTCCTTGAAGAAGACGGCGCCGATGGCGGCGCCCACGATGATGGAGGATTCGCGGAGGGCGGCGATCGGGGCGAGGGGGGCCTTCGTCTGGGCCCAGAGGACGAGGGCGTAGGCGGCGACGGAGAGGGTGGCGCCGAGGAGGCCTCGGGCGGCGTGGGGGCGGAGCTGGGGGAGGAGGGCGGTGCGGCGGGTCCAGAGGGCGTACGCGGGGATCGCGAGGCCTTCCAGGACCATCAGCCAGCCGATGTAGCCCAGGGGGGTGCCGGAGGCGCGGACGCCGACGCCGTCGACGACCGTGTACAGGGCTATGGACAGGCCGGTCGCGCCCGCGGCGAGGAGGGCCGGCCAGTGCGGGCGGCTCTCGCCGCCCCGGATGCCCCACAGCGCCAGGCCCGTCAGGCCCGCGCAGGCCACCGCGACGCCGAGGAGCTGCCAGCCGCCCGGCAGTTCGTGGACGAAGACCGCCGCGAGGGCGGTCACGACCAGCGGGGCCGTGCCGCGGGCGATCGGGTACATCTGGCCGAAGTCGCCGAGGGTGAACGAGCGCATGAGGAGGGCGTAGTAGGCGATGTGGAGGAGGGCCGAGGTGATCAGGTACGGCCGGGCCCCCGCCGCCGGCAGCGGTGCGAAGCAGGCCGCGGCCGCGCCGATCAGCGCCCCGCCGCCGGATATCAGTGTGAAGGAGAGGAGTTGGTCCTTGACGCTCTTCGCCATCGCGTTCCAGCTCGCGTGCGTGACCGCGGCGAGGAGGACCGCGAGGGTGACGAGCGGGGTCACGCGGACGGCTCGCGGACGTCCACGAGCGTGCCTCCGGCGTGGGTGACGAGCGTCTTCGGGTCCAGCGCGAACACCGTGTGGGGGTTGCCCGCCGCCGCCCACACCACGGCGTGGTCGAGGATGCCCCGGTCGGCGAGGACCCGGGTCCGGGTGCGGTGGCCGAACGGCGGGATGCCCCCGATCGCGTACCCGGTCGTCTCCCGGACCGCCTTCGCGTCCGCCCGGGTCACCTTCTCCGCGCCCAGCTCCTGCCGTACGCGCTCGACGTCCACCCGTGACGCGCCGTCCATCAGGACGAGGACCGGCACCCCGTCGGCCGCGAAGATCAGCGACTTCACGATCTCGGCGGCCTCGCAGCCGATGGCGTCGGCGGCCTGCTGGGCGGTGCGGGTCTCGTCCGGGAAGCGGCGGATCTCGACGTCGAGCCCCAACTCCCGGAGGGCTGCGGCGAACTGGGGGTGGGCGGCGGAGGCGGTGTCCTTGTCGGTCGTCATGGCCCGCACGCTAGCGGTCGGTGTACGGGCCACGCGACCGGGTTCCGGCGTGCGGTCACGCGACCGGGTTCCGGTGCGGGCCACGTGACCGGGTTCCGGCGTGCGGTCACCCCGCCTTGAGGACCCGCGCCACCACCGGGCCCGCCGCGTCGCCGCCGTGGCCGCCCGACTGGACGACGGCCGCCGCCGCGAGGTCGCCCGAGTAGCCGGTGAACCAGCTGTTCGACCTGCCCTGGCCGTCGACCTCCGCCGAGCCGGTCTTGGCGCCCTTGGGGGAGGGGACCCCGGCCATCGCGTTCGTGGCGGTGCCGAGCCGGCTCGTCGCCGCCTCGGTCATCATCAGGCGCAGCCCCCTGGCGACCTCGTCGGGAAGCCGTTCGGCCTTGGCGAACTCGCGGTCGTCGAGGTCCCGCGCCACCAGGTACGGCTGGAGGAAGGCGCCGTTCTTCGCGGTCGCGGAGAGCGAGGCGACGTTCAGGGCGCTCATCGTGACCTTGCCCTGGCCGATGTACGAGGCGGCCGTCTCGGCCCCGGCCGACTCGGGCACGGAGCCGTCCCACGCCCCGACGCCGATGTTCCACTCCTCGCCGATGCCGAACCAGCGGCGGGCGGTCGCGCCGAGGGCGGTGTCCGCGATGTCCTTGTGGTCGAGGGGGCCGATCGCCTTGATGAAGGCGGTGTTGCAGGAGCGGCTGAAGGCGTCGGTGAGGGTGCCGTTCTCGATGGAGAAGTTCTTCAGGTTGTGGAAGGGGACGCCCATCCAGGACACGCTGGACGGACACTCGACCGGGCTGCCGGGCTTGGCCAGACCGTGCTCCATCATCATCGCCGCCGTGACGATCTTCATCGTCGAGCCGGGGGCCTGCTGCCCCTGGAGCGCGGTGTCGAAGTCGGTGGCCGGATTGTTGGCGACCGCCCGTATCGCCCCCGTCGACGGCTCGATCGCGGCCACCGAGGCCGAGTCGAAGTCCTTGACCGCCTTCTCGGCCGCCGCCTGCACGTCCGCGTCGATGGTGGTCCTCAGCGTGCCCGGCTTCCCCTTCGACAGGACGAGGAGGGGGGTGTCGGCGACGCCCTCGCTGCCCGAGTCGATCCAGGTCTCGACGCCGGCCGTGCCGCCCGCCTTCGACCCGTACCGCCTGCGCAGTTCGTTCAGGACCGGCCTGAGCGAGGGGTACTTCTCCGCCGTCAGCTCCACGCCGTCGCGGTCGACGGCCTTCACCGAGGCCGTCTTCGCGACCCCCGTCCGCAGGGTGGCGGCGGCGGTCAGCTTCGGGTGGAGGACGGCCGGCTGCCACTTCACGAGCGGGCGGCCGGTGGTCTGGCCGCGCACCACGGTCAGTTCGGAGGCGTACGACAGGTCCTTGGACACGCCCTCGTACGAGATCGTCGCCTTCACGGTGAACGGCACCGTCGGCCCGACGGCCGTCCCCGGCGTGATCACCGCCTTCGAGACGCGCGCGCCCTCCCGGTACGCCGCGACCGCGGGCCCCGCCGCGACCGGGTCGTTCGTCAGCTGCGCCGCCTTGTCGGACTCCCCGGCGGCCCAGGCGGTGAGGAAGTCCCTCGCCGTGCCCGAGACCTCCTCGGCGGTGACGGGCCCCGTCCTCGGCGCGGAACCGGACCGGGAAGTGAGGTCCGAGTCGCCACCCGTGATCCCGTTGTAGAGGTTGTAGCCCCCGTACCCGACACCGCTCGCCACGACGGCGAACACGCCCCCGACGATCGCGACCTTGGCTCCACTGCGCATGACTGTGGTTCCCCTCCCCAGGTGGACCGACGAGTCAAGCAGCCCCGGCGTCGGCATGTCGAGCAACTCTCGCCATATCCGTCACTCCCGCCGCTCGGGTCGTTCCGGTCGCGCCCCCTTCGTGCGATCCCGCTCCCTCGCAGACACCAGAGGTGGCGCTTTCGAGGGGCGGGGTGTGGCGAACAGTGGCGAACGGCAGATCTTGTCCTGGATCGGGTCGGCACGGCGGTAGGTTGCGAGAGTCCACTGCTTTCTCTCCGTGAGCGCCTGCCAAGTGGCAGGTCCCAACACGTCGTTGGGAGGTCGAGAGGGAGGAGTCCGGACCGGATGGAGAGGTCGAGGAAGAGGAGGCCGCGCCGCAGGGCCCAGCCGCGTGACTGGGTCGAACTGGCGGCGCTGGTTCTGACGGCGATCACTGCCATCGCGGGATGCGTCGAGCGCTTCATGTGACGCAGCAGCAGGGACTGGACGGCTGGTCGGGCTGGATTGTGGGCCCGGCCGACGGATGCTCGGCCGGACCCACGCCGCCCCGCGCACGGGCCTGGTCTCGGGCGGCAACCCGAGGCCAGGCCTTTCGTGTGCGAGGAGCCACGGCCCCGAGGGCGAGCCACGAAGCCGCTGCAGGACGAGATAACCGCAGTTGGTCGGCTTCATCAAGCAACCTCCGTCGATCAAGGGCCGATATCGCCGTGGGAGGTTGGCGAAAGACCGTGGCGCGCCGTGGCGTTGGGCAGTGGCGCAAAACAACGCCGCAGGCAGTGGCTTCGAAGGGGTGGCGAATCCTGGCGTTTCGGGACCGGGCCCCGTACCGGTTCGGCAGAGGGAGTCGGGTCGCGTCCGGCTTCTCCGTCCCGTACAACCCTCTGCCTCCCCGTGGGTCTTACGGATGAGGCGCATGGTGCGCCTGATGTGCTCGGGAGGGATCACACGTGCTTCTGGCCCGTACGACCCGGCGTCGGCTCGCCGCTGCCGTCACCACCGTCATGGCCGTCACCCTCGGCGCGGGTGCGCTGACCGTCCCCGCGAGCGCCGTTCCGGTGGCGGGCGGCGGCCCCGTGGCGAACACGGCGAACACGGCGGACGCGGCGACCACCGCCGCGGACCCGATCCCGTACCCCGCCGCCGGTCGGCTCGTCGGGGCCGGGGTGACCGGATTCCTCACGGCCGCCCCCGACGGCACCACGACCTGGAGACGGTACGCGGACGGGGCCGGGCAGGCGTACGGGGCCGGGACCTACCTGCGGTCGACGCGGACCACCGACTACCTGGTCTTCCAGGGGACGTACAAGATCACACAGCGGAACCTGAGCACCAGCGGTTCCCTGGAGATCCCCGTCGGCTCGGCCGCGGGCGACGCGAAGTACGTGGGCGCCGCGGGCGACGCCGTCTTCACGACCCTCGCGACCGAGGCGGGCACGGTGCTCCGCAGGCACACCGAGGCGGTCGCCGGCGCGACGGTGACCGTCCTCCCCGCGGACGCGATCTCCCTCAAGGTCGAGCCGGTCACTCCCGACCGCGCCCTGGTCACCTTCCTCCAGGGCGGCAAGGGCAAGTGGGGTCTGATCGACCTCGCCACCGGGGCCGTCGGCGACCTCCGCGACAGGACGACCGACCTCGACGCCGTCTCCGCGACCCGCAAGGCCTGGGCCACGGGCGACGCGACGAACCGGCCGCCGCAGGTCTTCGTCGAGGACCTCGCCACCGGCGCCGAGCAGGAGGTCCCGGTGGCCGCGGTGCCGTCGCTGGGCAACTTCCACGTCGGCCTGGTCGGCGACTGGGTCGTGTACGGGCAGAAGGGCGGCATGTCCTTCTCCCAGCCGAGCGTGCACTTCCCCCTCACCGCCTACAACCTCACCACCAAGACGTCGGTGAAGCTGCTCGACCACGCCTACGAGCTCGCGCCCGCCCCCGACGGCAGCCTGTACGCGCGCGGCGGCCTCGTCGGGCAGGGCGAGGGCATGTACCGCATCGCGGACACGGGGAACCAGGCCCCGCAGGTCGAGAAGGTCGCGACGACCGGTGAGCCCACCGAGGTCCTCGTCACGGACGGCGCCGTCCCCGGGGCGACCCTCGACCTCGACGGGAACGACGGCTTCACCTTCCGGTGGAACCTGTCCCGGGCCACGGCGAACGTGGCGGTCACCGTGCGCCACGTACGCACCGGGACGACCCGGACCTTCGGTTCGTACGGGACCAAGGCGGTGGCGTTCGACTGGCAGGACAACGACGGGAACGAAGACCTCTACAACGGCGACTACACCTGGGAGATCGTCGCCCGCCCGTACAACGGCATCGGTCCGGACGCCGTCCGCAAGGGCACCTTCAAGGTCGTCCGCAAGACACAGCCCCACGACTTCAACGACAACGGCACCCCCGACCTGCTCGTGCGCGACTCCGCAGGCCGCCTCTGGCGCAGTGACCTCTTCTACCGTCCGGTCGACGAGCAGCACGGGATCCACCGCACCGTGCCCACGTTCATCCTCGGTTCGGGATGGAACATCTACGACCGGATCGAGGCCGGCGGCGACCTGGGCGGTTCGGCGGTCGGCGACCTCCTGGCCCGGGACAAGTCCGGTGTGCTCTGGCTGTACCCGGGCACCGGCACCGGCAACTTCGGCATCCGGATCAAGGTCGGCGGCGGCTGGCAGGCCTACGACAGGCTCACGTTCGGCGGCGACCTGACGAACGACGGCCGCACGGACGCCCTCGCCGTCGACAAGTCCGGCGGCCTCTGGCTCTACCCCGGCACCGGCAACGCCGCGAAGCCCTTCGCCCCCCGCAAGAAGGTCGGCAACGGCTGGGGCGTCTACAACGACATCACCGCTGTCGGGAACATCGCGGGTGGCACCGCCGGCGACCTGGTCGCCCGCGACAGGTCCGGCGTCCTGTGGGAGTACCTGGGCAAGGGCGACGGCACCTTCGCCGCCCGTACGAAGGTGGGCGGCGGCTGGAACGCGTTCCGGCAGCTCATCGGCTCCGGCGACGCCGACGGCGACGGACGCGCCGACCTCATGGGCATCAGCGCGACGCGCGGCTCCTCGAAGCTGTACAAGGGCACCGGCGACTGGAGGGCCCCGTTCCGGAGCGCCGAGACGATGTACCTGGAGGACTTGGACGGTTCTTCGGATCTCGTGTTCTGATCCCCGTCCACCGACACGGAGGGCGCGACCACCGGTCGCGCCCTCCTGCCGTAACCGCCCCGCTACACCCAGGTGTCCAGCCACATCCGGTTTCTCCACTGGTCCAGCGGAATCGGCGTTCCGGTGTACAGGGGCCAGAAGTAGATGAAATTCCAGACGATGAGCAGGACCAGACATCCCGCCGCCACCGCGCCGAAAGTCCGGCGTCTTTCCGAGGAGCCGCGGGGACCGATGACCGCGCCCAGCATCATGGCCACCGCGAGGCACAGGAAAGGCACGAAGACGACGGCGTAGAAAAGGAAGATGGTGCGTTCCTGGTAAAGGAACCAGGGGAGCCAGCCGGCGGCGATGCCGCAGGTGATCGCGCCGGCGCGCCAGTCGCGGCGGAAGGCCCAGCGCCAGAGGAGGTAGAGGATGGCGAAGCAGGCGGCCCACCAGAGGAGGGGGGTCCCGAGGGCCAGGACCTCCTGGGCGCACTTCTCCTTGGCGGTGGCGGGGCAGCCCGCGGTGCCGGGGGCGGGGGACTCGTAGAAGTAGGAGACGGGGCGGCCGAGGACGATCCAGGACCAGGGGTTGGACTGGTAGGTGTGCGGCGAGGTGAGGCCGACGTGGAAGGTGTACACCTCGGACTCGTAGTGCCAGAGGCTGCGCAGCCAGTCCGGGAGCCAGCCCCAGGTGCCGCCGCCGACCGCCTTGTCGTGGTCCTCGGCCCAGTGGCGGAAGTAGCCCTTGTCGGTGACCAGCCAGCCGGTCCAGGTCGCCAGGTACGTGCCGATGGCCACCGGGACGACGGAGACGAACGCCGGGACGAGGTCCTTCTTGATCACCGCGAGGTGCGGGCGGACGGCGCCGGCCGTGCGGCGGCCGCCGACGTCCCACAGGACGGTCAGGAGGCCGAAGCCGACCATCACGTACAGGCCGTTCCACTTGGTCGCCGCCGCGAGGCCGAGGGACACGCCGGCCGCGATGCGCCACGGCCGCCAGCCCAGGCGGAGGGTCTCCGCGACCTCCGCGTCCGGACGGAGCACCCCTTCCTCGTCCTCGGGGAGGGCGGCGGCGAGCCGCGCCCGCGTCCGGTCCCGGTCGAGGAGGAGGCAGCCGAAGGCGGCGAGGACGAAGAACATCAGCACCTGGTCGAGCAGCGCGGTGCGGCTCATCACGAAGTGCAGTCCGTCGACGGCCAGGAGCAGGCCCGCCAGGCAGCCCAGGAACGTCGAGCGGAAGAGGCGGCGGCCGATGCGGCACAGCATCAGCACCGACAGCGTGCCGAGGAGCGCGACCATGAAGCGCCAGCCGAAGGGCTCGAAGCCGAAGAGCTTCTCGCCGACGCCGATCACCCATTTGCCCATCGGCGGGTGGACGACGTAGCCCGGGTCGGTCGGGACGAGGACCGAGTCCGGGTTGGCGAGGATCGCCTTGTCGATGTCCTTCGGCCAGGCCCCCTCGTACCCCTGGTTGATCAGGGCCCAGGAGTCCTTCGCGTAGTACGTCTCGTCGAATATCACCGCGTGCGGCTTGCCCAGGTTCCAGAACCGCAGCAGGCCCGCGACCGCCGTGACCAGGAGCGGACCGCCCCAGGCCATCAGCCGCCAGAGGCGCTCGGCGCCGCCGGGGCCGATGCCGAGGAGGGACCACGTCCGCCCGGAGGGCCGGGTGTACGGGGGGACGAGCCGCTCGCGCAGCCCGATCGGGTCTCCGGCGGGCGGCGTGTAGCCGAAGCGCCGCAGCCGCTGCTGCCAGGAAGAGGGCTCTGCCACGGGCGCCGCCATGGGGTGCTGGCCCTCCAGGGCCTCGGGTGCGGTACTGGTCACCGCGCCATCGTAGGGAACGCGCCTGTGCGCGTCGCCTGTCCGGGCTGGGAGGATGTCCCGTGTGACAGGAACGCTGGTACTCGCAGGGACCCCCATCGGCGACATCGCGGACGCCCCGCCCCGCCTCGCCGCCGAACTGGAGCGGGCCGACATCGTCGCCGCCGAGGACACCCGGCGGCTGCGCGGGCTGACGCGCGCGCTCGGCATCCACACCACGGGGCGTGTCGTCTCGTACTTCGAGGGCAACGAGTCCGCCCGTACGCCGGAACTGGTCGAAGCGCTGGCCGGCGGCGCGCGCGTGCTGCTCGTGACCGACGCGGGCATGCCGTCCGTCTCGGACCCCGGCTACCGGCTGGTCGCCGCCGCCGTCGAGCAGGACATCAAGGTGACGGCCGTCCCCGGCCCGTCCGCCGTGCTCACCGCGCTCGCCCTCTCGGGCCTGCCCGTGGACCGCTTCTGCTTCGAGGGCTTCCTGCCGAGGAAGGCCGGCGAGCGCCTCGGACGGCTGAGGGAGGTCGCGGACGAGCGACGGACCCTCGTCTACTTCGAGGCCCCGCACCGGCTCGACGACACCCTCGCCGCGATGGCCGAGGTCTTCGGCGCGGAGCGCCGGGCCGCCGTCTGCCGCGAGCTGACCAAGACGTACGAGGAGGTCAGGCGCGGCCCGCTCGGCGAGCTCGCGGAATGGGCGAAGGACGGCGTACGGGGCGAGATCACCGTCGTCGTCGAGGGCGCCCCGGAGACCGGACCCGCCGAGCTCGACGCGGAGGAGCTGGTGCGCAGGGTGCGGGTGCGCGAGGAGGCGGGGGAGCGCCGCAAGGAGGCGATCGCCGCCGTCGCGGCGGAGGCCGGTCTTCCCAAGCGGGAGGTCTTCGATGCGGTGGTCGCGGCAAAGAATGCGGACGCGTCGGGCCCTGGAAAAGGCAAAGGACTAACCTGAAAGGCAAAGCCGAACCCGGCGCCGGGACTCTTCGCAGGGCGCTTGGCAAGGGAACGCCAAAGAGCATTCCATGGTTCTTCCCCCGCTGATGCGCTCCGGCCCGAAAAGGCGTCCACTGATCAGTGGAGAGGAGCTGGCATGAGCGAGATCACCGGCACCGGCATATCCGTCGCCCATGAGGCGTACGCCTTCGCCTGCATGCGCTGTGGATACGGCTGGGAGCAGGCGTACGACATCGAGCACCACGTCGACGCGGCCGGCCATGAATTCGTCGTCTACAAGGCCGCCGGAGAGCGGGTACCGTCCCCGCTGTCCAGCCCCACCTGCATGAACTGCGGCGGCCACGTCGTCCGCATCATGCGTGCGGGGCAGGTGTCGTCGGTGCTCGACCTGATCGCCGCGACCGAGAAGCACCAGCAAGGGGCGCGGGCGACGAAGCCCGTCTCGCCGGCCGGCCCCATCGGTCAGGAGCTGACCGAGGACGCCCCGGAGAAGCCGCCGGTACCGCACCACTGGCACCTGTCGGACCTCCTCCACCCGTTCCGGCGTCACCAGTAGGCCACGCGCCGGCACTCATGGCCCTCGTACGATCGGGGCCATGAGTGCCAAGGACGCCCCGCCGCCGCTGCCCGAACCCCTCCTCGTGGAGGTCGCGGACTCGCACACCCACATGGACCTGCAGTCCGGGACCGTCGAGGAGGCCCTGACCAAGGCCGCCGCCGTCGGCGTGACCACGGTCGTCCAGGTCGGCTGCGACGTGAAGGGCTCGCAGTGGGCCGCCGAGACGGCCGCCGCCCACGAGAACGTGCACGCCGCCGTCGCCCTGCACCCCAACGAGGCCCCCAGGATCGTCCTGGGCGACCCCGACGGCTGGTCGCGGCAGGGCGCCCGCCAGGGCGGAGGCGACTCCGCCCTCGACGACGCCCTCGCCGAGATCGACCGGCTCGCCGCCCTCCCGCACGTGCGCGGGGTCGGCGAGACCGGCCTCGACTTCTTCCGTACGGGCCCCGAGGGCATCGCCGCGCAGGAGCGTTCCTTCCGCGCCCACATCGAGATCGCCAAGCGGCACGGCAAGGCCCTCGTCATCCACGACCGCGAGGCCCACGCCGACGTCCTGCGCGTCCTGGACGAGGAGGGCGCCCCCGAGCGGACCGTCTTCCACTGCTACTCCGGCGACGCCGCCATGGCCGAGATCTGCGCCGCCAAGGGCTACTACATGTCCTTCGCCGGCAACGTCACCTTCAAGAACGCCCAGTACCTGCGCGACGCCCTCGCGGTCGCCCCCCTCGAACTGGTCCTCGTCGAGACCGACGCCCCCTTCCTCACCCCGGCCCCCTTCCGCGGCCGCCCGAACGCCCCCTACCTGATCCCGGTCACCGTCCGGGCCATGGCCGAGGTGCGCGGGATCGGGGAGAACGAACTCGCCGGGGCGATCGCCGTGAACACGGCCCGCGCCTTCGATTACTGATGCATAACGGTTACGTGTCGTAGTCGGGTCGTTCGGCGGAGTGACGGCGACCGGGGCTAGGGTCCCGGCCTCGTGAGCACTTCCCAGGGCAGTCACCGAGCCGGACGGCGGGGCGCGACCGCGACCCTGCCCGTGCACGAGCAGCCGACGCAGGCCGCGCCCCTCGTCGTCCCCGCAGCCCTGCCCGGCACCGTGCCCGGGCAGGGCTCCCGCGCCGGGGCCCGCCGCACCGCCCGCCGCCGCAAGGCCTCCGGCGGTACGGGCGAGGGCCTGCGGAAACTCGTCCCGCAGGCCCTCGTCGTCGCCTTCCTCGCCGGCGGCACCAGCGCCTTCGTCGCCGACGACAAGGCCGTCGAGCTCACCGTCGACGGCACCCCGCGCACCCTCCATACCTTCGCCGACGACGTGCGGGAGCTCCTCGCCGACGAGGGCGTCACCGTCGGCGAGCACGACATCGTCGCCCCCGCCCCCGGCGAGGCCCTGGCCAGCGGCGACCAGATCGTCGTCCGCTACGGGCGGCCGGTCTCCCTCACCCTCGACGGACAGCGCCGCCAGGTCTGGACGACCGCCGAGACCGTCGAGGGGGCGCTGCGCCAGCTCGGGGTCCGCGCGGAGGGCGCCTACCTCTCGGCCTCCCGCGGGGCCGCCATCTCCCGCCAGGGCCTCGCCCTCGACGTCCGCACCGAGCGGGCCGTCACCTTCCTGGCCGACGGGCGCGAGCGGACGATCCGTACGAACGCCGCCACCGTCCGGGAGGCCCTCGCCGAGGCCGGGATCACCCTCTCCGGGCAGGACACCACCTCCGTCCCGTCCGGCTCCTTCCCCCGCGACGGCCAGACGGTGAACGTCCTGCGGATCACCGGCTCCCGGCAGGTGCGGGAGGAGTCCGTCCCGTACGCCGTCGAGCGGGTCCGCGACCCCGGGCTGTTCGCCGGCACCGAGGTCGTCGAACGGCAGGGCGTCCCGGGCGTCCGCCGCGTCACGTACAGCCTGCGCACGGTCAACGGCGTCAAACAGCGGCCGCGCCGCACCGGCGAGGAGCTCGTCCGCGAGCCCGTCAGCCGCAAGGTGCGGATCGGCACCCGGCCGCTGCCCGCCTCCGTCACCGGCGCCGACGGCCTCGACTGGGGCGCGCTCGCCGCCTGCGAGTCCGGCGGCCGCCCGAACGCGGTCGACCCCTCGGGGACGTACGGCGGGCTCTACCAGTTCGACCCCGGCACCTGGCACGCCCTCGGCGGCACCGGCACCGCCCAGAACGCGCCCGCCGCCGAGCAGACCTTCCGCGCGAAGAAGCTCTACGTGCAGCGGGGCGCGAGCCCGTGGCCCCACTGCGGGCGCCGGCTCACCCACGGGTAGCCGTCGCCGGGGCGGGGGCCCGCACCGGTGAGCGGGCGCCCGGCGGCGCCCCGCACCGGCCCCGTCGTACCGGTGAGCCGTAGGTCGGCCCCACCCGGGCCCCGTACGCTGTACCGGTGAGCACCACCACCGGCCCCGAAAGCCCCGACGCCCTCCTCGGCCCCGCCGACATCCGTGAGCTGGCCGCCGCCCTCGGCGTGCGCCCCACGAAGCAGAAGGGCCAGAACTTCGTCATCGACGCCAACACCGTCCGGCGGATCGTCCGCACGGCCGAGGTGCGGCCCGAGGACGTGGTCGTGGAGGTGGGGCCCGGCCTCGGCTCCCTCACCCTGGCCCTCCTGGAGGCCGCCGACCGCGTGACGGCCGTCGAGATCGACGACGTCCTCGCCGCCGCGCTGCCGGCGACGATCGCCGCCCGCATGCCGCAGAAGAAGGACCGCTTCGCGCTGGTCCACTCCGACGCGATGCTCGTCCAGGAGCTCCCGGGCCCGCCGCCCACCGCGCTCGTCGCGAACCTGCCGTACAACGTGGCCGTGCCCGTCCTGCTGCACATGCTGGAGCGCTTCCCGAGCATCGAGCGGACCCTCGTCATGGTCCAGGCCGAGGTCGCCGACCGGCTCGCCGCGAAGCCCGGGAACAAGGTGTACGGGGTCCCCTCGGTCAAGGCCAACTGGTACGCCGAGGTCAAGCGCGCCGGCGCCATCGGCCGCAACGTCTTCTGGCCCGCGCCGAACGTCGACTCCGGCCTCGTCTCCCTCGTCCGCCGCGCCGAACCGCTGCCGACCACCGCCACCCGGCAGGAGGTCTTCGCGGTCGTCGACGCCGCCTTCGCGCAGCGCCGCAAGACCCTGCGGGCCGCCCTCGCGAACTGGGCCGGCTCCCCGGCCGCCGCGGAGGAGGCCCTCGTGAAGGCCGGGATCTCGCCGCAGGCGCGGGGCGAGTCGCTGACGGTCGAGGAGTTCGCGCGGATCGCGGAGAACAAGCCGGAGGCGAAGCAGCCGTGAGCGTGACCGTACGAGTCCCCGCCAAGGTCAACGTCCAGCTCGCGGTCGGCGCCGCCCGCCCCGACGGCTTCCACGACCTGGCGAACGTCTTCCTCGCCGTCTCCCTGTACGACGAGGTCACCGCCACCCCCGCCGACGGGCTGACGATCACCTGCGAGGGCCCGGACGCCGACAAGGTGCCGCTGGACCGCAGCAACCTGGCCGCCCGCGCCGCCGAGCTGCTCGCCGCCCGGCACGGCATCTCGCCGGACGTGCACCTGCACATCACGAAGGACATCCCGGTCGCCGGCGGCATGGCGGGCGGCAGCGCGGACGGCGCGGGCGCCCTGCTCGCCTGCGACGCGCTCTGGGGGCTGGACACCCCGCGCGAGACGCTCCTCGACATCTGCGCCGAACTCGGCTCCGACGTGCCGTTCAGCCTGGTCGGCGGGGCCGCGCTCGGCACCGGGCGCGGCGAGAAGCTGACGGAGCTGACGGTCGGGGGCGCCTTCCACTGGGTGTTCGCCGTCGCCGACGGCGGGCTGTCGACCCCGGCGGTGTACGGGGAGTTCGACCGCCTCACCGAGGGCGTGGACGTCCCGGAGCCGGCCGCGTCCCCGGCCCTCCTGGAGGCCCTGGCGACCGGCGACACCACCGCCCTCGCCGCCACCCTCGCCAACGACCTCCAGGCCCCGGCGCTCTCCCTGCGCCCCTCGCTCGCCGCGACCCTGGCGGCCGGCACGGAGGCGGGCGCCCTCGCGGCGCTGGTCTCGGGCTCGGGGCCGACGACGGCGTTCCTGGTGAAGGACGCGGAGACGGCGGCCTCGGTCGCCGCCGCCCTCATCGCCTCCGGCACCTGCCGCACGGCCCGGGTCGCGACCTCCCCGGCGCCGGGCGCGGCCGTCCTCTAGTACGTCAGAGCTTGTTCCTGGAGATCCGGGCGAGCAGGAGGTTCGGGTCCGGGTCCACGGTGTTGAAGAAAGCCGCGCTGTTCACGTAGAGGGTCTTGGCGCGCACGGCAGCGGAGGTCGGGTTGTCGAGCCCGTCCGCTTCGGTGAGCACGGTCTTGTGGGTGCCGTCGGGGCGGACGAGCTCCAGCTTGTTCGCCGTGTTCAGGGCGGCGAGGACCGTGTCGCCATGGCCGGCGAAGGTGAAGTCGTCGATCCCGGTGAGCCCGGTGGCCCGGGTCTCGACGGGACCTGCGCTCCGGTCCTCCTGGAACGGGATGCGGAGCAGGGTGCTCTGGGCCGTGTTGGACACCCATACGGCGCCGTCGTGGAGTTTGAGGCCGTTGGCGCCGAAGGGGAGGGCCGAGGACGGCGCGAGCTCCGGCCCCGAGGCCCAGACGGTGGGCTCTCCGCCGTCCAGCGGGATGCTCCACACCTCGCCGCGGTTCGAATCGGCGGCGTAGAGGGTGTCGCAGTGCTCGTCGAGGGCGATGCCGTTGGGGAACGCGTCGGTGGGCAGCTGGGCGATCTGCCGCGGCACGCCGCCGCCGGGGGCGATGCGCCAGATGCCGGTCTCGGCGGTGCCGGTGGCGTAGGCGACGTACAGGGTGCCGTCGTGGGCGTGGGCGATGCCGAGGACGAGGGCGGCGCCGAGGTTGGGCGTCTGGGGGTTCGCCACCGTGGGGAGCTCGGCGACGGGCGTCCTGGTGCCGTCCTTGGCGACGCGGACGACCTTGTGCGCGAAGGCGAGGGTGATGTCGGCGGAGCCGTCGGGTTCGAGGGCGATGTTCTCCGGCGTCTCGCCGTCGCGGGCGCTGAAATGGGCGACGATGTGGGGATCGGACACGGTCGGATCGACCGCCGATGCGGGCCCTGCGGCGAGCACGGTGAGGGCGGCGGTGGCGGCGGCGACGGCGGCCAGACGGGGGTGTCTCGACATGGGCTTCTCCTCGGGGTGGTGAGTGATCTGAGGAGAGGCTGTCGGTTCGCCGACCGGGGACCCGGGCAGCCGTGGCCGGGAGGTCGCCCGCGTGGCCGACGGCATGGGGCCGGTTGGCACTGCCTGGCGCCCCGGCCCGTGCCGTACTCGTCGCCGCGCGAGGCTCCGTCCTCAGCAGCCGGCCGAGATGCGTAGCCTGCTCGGGTCCCCTCGCCTCCGGTCGTGCGCCGGGCGCACGGCGACCTGTACGCCGAGGCCGAGGAGGATCGGTCGCCTGCCGCCAGTGTCCCGGGATTCCCATTCCTCCCGCACGGATGCGTCGGTCGGGACGCGTTGCCGACCGACGGTGGGGGCCGGCCGGATTCGCTCGAAGCGGGAGGACCAGGATTCGACGTACTGCCTTCGCTGCCGCGGCTGAGGCGGAGGTGGAGGGCGGCCCTCGTGGTTCGTGCGGTCATCTCGTTCCTCGCCCAGGACGCTTGGGTCGGACAGGAATCTGAATCTGCATGCCGAGCACGAAACCGACATCTTGATCGCAGAAGGCGAGACATGCCGGGTCGGGGTGTCGGATAACGGCAGGTCTGCCTGCCGGTGCCCGTCGAGCGGGGCCGGGGGCCTGCCGGTGGCCCTCCGGGGCGATGCGTACGGCGACGTACCCTGGACGTCGATCGATCACCCCGTACAGGAGTCAACGTGGCCGTCAACCTGGTCAATGTCGAGAACGTCAGCAAGGTGTACGGCACCCGTGCCCTGCTCGACGGGGTCTCGCTCGGTGTCTCCGAAGGGGACCGGATCGGGGTGGTGGGGCGCAACGGAGACGGCAAGACCACGCTCATCCGGATGCTGGCGAAGCTGGAGGAGGCCGACAGCGGCCGTGTGACCCACAGTGGTGGGCTGAGCCTCGGGGTGCTCACGCAGCACGATTCGCTGGATCCGGAGGCGACCATCCGGCACGAGGTCATCGGGGTCATGGCGGACCACGAGTGGGCGGGCAGCGCGAAGATCCGGGACGTGCTGACCGGGCTGTTCGGCGGGCTGGACCTGCCGGGGTTCGAGAAGGGGCTGGACACGGTCATCGGGCCGTTGTCCGGTGGTGAGCGGAGGCGCATCGCGCTGGCGAAGCTGCTCATCGAGGACCAGGACCTGATCGTTCTCGACGAGCCCACGAACCACCTCGACGTGGAGGGCATCGCCTGGCTCGCGGGGCACCTGCAGAGCCGGCGGTCGGCGCTCGTCTGCGTGACGCACGACCGGTGGTTCCTCGACCAGGTCTGCACCCGGATGTGGGACGTGCAGCGGGGTGACGTGCACGAGTACGAGGGCGGTTACTCCGACTACGTCTTCGCCCGTGCCGAGCGTGAGCGGATCGCGGCCACGGAGGAGGCCAAGCGGCAGAACCTGATGCGGAAGGAGCTGGCGTGGCTGCGGCGCGGTGCCCCCGCCCGTACCTCCAAGCCGCGCTACCGCATCGAGGCCGCGAACGAGCTGATCGCCGACGTGCCGCCGCCGCGCGACACCAGTGAGCTGATGAAGTTCGCCAACGCGCGCCTCGGCAAGACGGTCTTCGACCTGGAGGACGTGAGCATCAGCGCCGGGCCCAAGGAGCTGCTGAAGCACCTGACCTGGCAGCTCGGGCCCGGTGACCGCATCGGCCTCGTCGGCGTCAACGGCGCGGGCAAGACCTCACTCCTGCGGGCGCTCGCGGAGGCGGCCGTCAGCCAGGGCGAGAAGCAGCCCGCCGCAGGGAAGATCGTCGTCGGCAAGACGGTCCGGCTCGCCTACCTCTCGCAGGACGTCACCGAACTCCCCGCGACCCTGCGCGTCCTGGAGGCCGTGCAGCAGGTCCGTGACCGGGTGGACCTCGGCAAGGGCCGCGAGATGACCGCCGGTCAGCTCTGCGAGCAGTTCGGGTTCAGCAAGGAGAAGCAGTGGACGCCCGTCGGCGACCTCTCCGGTGGTGAGCGCCGCCGCCTCCAGCTGCTCCGTCTGCTGATGGACGAGCCGAACGTCCTCTTCCTCGACGAGCCCACCAACGACCTCGACATCGAGACCCTGACCCAGCTGGAGGACCTCCTCGACGGCTGGCCGGGCTCCATGATCGTCATCTCCCACGACCGGTTCTTCATCGAGCGCACCACGGACCGGACGTTCGCGCTGCTCGGCGACCGGACCCTGCGGATGCTGCCGCGCGGCATCGACGAGTACCTGGAGCGGCGCCAGAAGATGATCGAGGCGTCCGTCCCGGCGCCCGCCGCCGCGCCCGCGCAGGCGAAGTCCGGCGTCTCCGCCGCCGACGCCCGCGCCGCCAAGAAGGAGCTGCAGAAGGTCGAGCGGCAGCTCGACAAGCTCTCCGACAAGGAGGCGAAGCTGCACGCGCAGATCGCCGACAACGCCACCGATTTCGAGAAGGTGGCGAAGCTCGACGCGGAGCTGCGGGAACTCGCGGCGGAGCGGGAGGAATTGGAGATGCGCTGGCTGGAGCTGGCCGAGGACGCCTAGGCCGCGAAAGGCCTCCGGACGCATAACGAGGGCATCACAGGCCGGTCCTCCCTTGGGTACAAGGGGCGGACCGGTCGCTTTTGCGCCATGGCGTGAGTGGTAGAAAGAAAACCCGTTCACGTCAAGGGGGAAACCGCTCATGACCCAGCCGCCGAGCAACCAGCCGCCGGGGGGCTTCGGAGCCCCCCAGGATCCGAACCAGGGCGCCGGGCAGGCTCCGGGCACGCCGTCCGTGCCGCCGGTCCCGCCGCAGGCACCGCAGACGCCGCCCGCTCCGCAGTCCCCGCCGCCCGCCGCGCCGGGACCGTACGGGCAGGTGCCGCAGCCCGGTTACGGATACCCGCAGCAGCCGGGGCAGCCGGGTCAGCCTCCGTACGGTCAGCCCGGTCAGCCCGGTCAGCCCGGTCAGCCCGGTCAGCCCGGCCAGCCCGGCCAGCCCGGCCAGCCCGGTCCGTACGGTCAGCCCGGCCCCTACGGCCAGCCCGGCCAGCCCGGCCCGTACGGCCAGGCGCCGCAGCAGCCCTACGGATACCCGCAGCAGGGCCAGCCCGGCCCGTACGGTCAGCAGCAGAACCCCTACGGCGGCTACCCCGCCCAGCAGCCCCCGGCCCCCGCCGGCGGCGGCGGTCCGTTCAAGGGCCGCACCGGTGTGGTCGCCGCCGTGGCCGCCGGCGCGGTCCTGGTCGCCGCCGTCACGACCTGGGCCGTCGTCGGCGGGGACGACGAGAAGGACCCGGTCGCCAAGCCCACCGCCACGGCCACCGCCTCCGGCGCCCCGAAGCCCACCGCGTCGGTGGACGAGGGCGACGGCTCGGGCGACGGCGACAACGGCGAGGAGGACCTCAACGCGGGCCGCCAGGCCGGCGAGGCGAAGGTCGAGTGGCTCCTCAAGAACAACGTCGACCTGCCCCGGAACGGCTCCGACGTCTTCGGCCCGTGGATCGTCGGCGACACCGTCGTCAAGGCGATGTACAAGGGCGTCGACGGCTACGGCCTGACCGACGGCAAGTCCAAGTGGCACATCGACCTGCCGTTCCAGCTGTGCGCCGCCCCCGCGCAGCCGGCCGCCGACGGCACCATGGTCTTCGGCTACGCCGAGAGCGCCAAGGACGGCGCCAAGTGCACCCAGCTCCAGAAGATCGACCTCAAGTCCGGCAAGGCGGGCTGGAAGAAGACCGTCCCGAAGGCGACGGGCTTCTTCGCCTTCTCCGACAACACCCTGGCCATCAGCGGCAACACGGTCACGGCCGCCGGCTCCAGCAGCGCGTACGGCTTCTCGCTCGCCGACGGCCACCAGCTCTTCAAGGGCGCCGACACCGGCTGCAAGCCCTTCGCCTACGCGGGCGGCAGCAAGCTGATCGCCGCCATGGACTGCCCGTCGGGCAGCACGACCAAGAAGATCCAGGCGGTCGGCCAGGTCGACCCCAACACCGGCAAGCCGAAGTTCACCTTCAAGCTGGAGGCGAACTGGGAGGTCGACAAGGTCTACTCGGTCGACCCGCTGGTCGTCTCGGCGACCCAGCGCGAGCAGAAGAAGTGGTCCATCTTCTCGCTCGACGCGAACGGCAGGCCCCGCTCGCAGATCCAGGGCGGCAAGGACACGTTCGCGCCCTCCTGCGGCGGCGGTCTGGTCATCTTCGGCCGCAACCTCCAGGGCTGCACCGGTGTCGCGGCCGACGCGAACACCTTCTACATGGCCACCGAGGGCGGCTACGGCAAGACGAACGAGGTCGTCGCCTTCGACCTGAACACCGGCAAGGCCAAGTGGCGTTCCAAGGCGCCCGAGGGCCGCACGGTGACCCCGCTGCGCATGGAGGGCTCCGACGTCCTGCTGTACGCGGCCCCGCTGTACGACAAGGGCGGCTTCGTCGCCACCCTCGCCCCGACCGGCGGTGCGCCGAAGATCCTGCTCCAGCACCCGGCCTCGACCACCGAGATCGAGAGCAGCTTCTACGACGCGGGCTACGCCTACGGCAGCGGCACCTTCGTCGTGGCGAGCGGGCGTGTGTCGGCGTCCAACGACAAGGACGAGATGCAGGTCAAGACGATGATGGCCTTCAGCAAGTGAGGTACACGGACCGATGACGCAGCCACCCCCGCCCCCGCCGAACCAGCCGCCGGACCCGCAGGGCGGCTTCGGCGCCCCGACGCCCCCGCAGGACGCCGGCTTCGGAGCCCCGACGCCGCAGGAGCCCGGCTACGGCTACCCGCAGCAGCCCCAGCCGGAGCCCGGCTACGGCTACCCGCAGCAGCCGCCGGCCCAGCCCGACCAGGGCTTCGGCCAGCCGCAGCAGCCCCCGGCGTACGGCTACCCGACCGCGCCCCAGCAGCAGCCGCAGCAGCCCCCGCAGTACGGCGGCTACCCGCAGCAGCCGCAGCAGCCGGTCCCGCCCCCGTACGGCTATCCGACGCAGCCGCAGCAGCCGCAGTACGGCGGCTACGCCCAGCCCGCCCCGCCCCCGGCACCCGGCGGCGGCAAGAAGCTGTCGGCGCAGCTCCAGATCGTCATCGCGGCGGTCGTCGCCGTCGTCCTGATCGTCGGCGTCGGCATCTGGTACGCCAACTCCGGCGGCGGTGACGGGGGCAACGAGGCCAAGGGCTCGGGCGGTTCCTCGCAGGGCACCGGCGGCGGGAGCACCGGTGCCGGCGGGATCGGCGGGGGCGGCAAGGAGAAGGTCCCGGCGAGTACCCAGGCGAAGATGGCCTACACGGTCGCGGAGCCGAAGGTCCAGGACCTCACCGACGTCTCCGGTTCCTGGCTCACCGACAAGTCGTTCGTGAAGCCGGGCGTGAACTCGCTCGTCGCGTACGACCTGGACAAGGGCACTGTCCAGTGGACGCTGCCGCTGACCGGCCAGGTCTGCGGCGCCTCGCGCCACGTCACCGCGGACAACAAGACGGCGATCCTCTTCGAGGCCGCCAAGCGGACCGCTCCGCGCTTCTACCAGAACTGCACCGAGGTCGGCGTCGTCGACCTGAACACGGGCAAGCTGATGTGGTCGACCTCGGTCACCGGCGGCACGGCCGGCGACGCGAAGGCCCGGTTCAGCGAGGTCACGCTCAGCGGGACGACCGTCGCGGCCGGCGGCACCGACGGCGGCGCCGCGTTCGACCTGGCCAACGGCAACCCGCGCTGGAAGCCGCAGGCCAACGACCAGAACTGCTACGACCTGGGCTACGGCGGCGGGGAGGGCCTCGTCGCGGTCCGCAAGTGCGGCTCGTACGACAACCCGAACGTCCTGATCCAGAACCTGAACCCGACCACGGGCGCCCCGATCTCGCAGTACAAGATGCCGCCCGGCGTGAAGTACGCGGCGGTCGTCTCCACCAAGCCGCTGGTCGTCGCGGCCGACGTCGGCGACACCGCCGGTGACGGCAGCGGCATCTCGGACTTCTTCTCGATCGACGAGAAGACCGGGAAGCTGAAGGCGAAGATCACGGCGGACGCGGAGCAGTACGCGGCCCGCTGCCGCTCGACCAGGGTCGAGGCCTGCTCGCAGGCGCTCGTCGGCAACGGCCGGCTGTACGTGCCGACCGAGGAGCACGAGGGCAGCACCGGCGACTTCGGGTCCGAGACCAACGAGATCATCGCCTTCGACCTGGCCACCGGGCGCACGGTGCCGGAGAAGGCCGACGCGGGCGACAAGTACACCTTCGTCCCGCTGCGGATGGACGGCGGCAACCTCATCGTCTACAAGTCGCCCCCCTACGACAAGGGCGGCCGGATCGTCTCGGTCGACGGCGGCACGATGAAGGAGACGCTGCTCCTGGAGAACCCGGCGGACAAGTCGATCCACAACGCCGAGACCAGCTTCAGCCTCAACGGCTCCGAGATGCTCTACGGGAACGGCCGGTTCTTCATCTCGGGGACCATGGTCAGCAAGCCGCGGGACACCCCCTCGGCCGCCGACATCAAGGAGTACCTGATCGTCGCCTTCTCCGCGGGGCACTGACGGCCGGTACGACGCGCGCGCGTGGGCCCCTCCGGATCATCCGGAGGGGCCCACGCGCGTGTGTGCCGGGGTGCGTTCAGCGGCCCGACATGGAGGAGTCGTCGATCGGGTTGTACGTGATCCTGGAGATGCGGCAGTCGGAGCCGGCGCCGCCCTTCCACTTGCAGGTCTCGACCCAGGCGCGCAGCGGGGTGCCGTTCGTGATCGCGTAGGTCGTGCGGTTCAGGCCCGTGCCGGCGCCGCTCGTGACCATGTGGGTGGTCCAGTAGTGGCGGCCCTCGCCCGCGGACTCCGTGACGAGGCGGACGCTGACCGCGTAGCCGTCGGCGTTGGTGTCCTGGACGGAGAGCATGACCGGGTCCAGGCGGTCGCTCCGCCACTGCCATCCGGCGACGACCTTGGAGAAGGGCGTCGTCAGGTACACCTCGCTCTTGGGGACGGGGGCGGCGTGCGAGGTGCCGGCCGCGGCCGGGACCAGCAGGGCTGCCGCGGCGGCGGCCAGGGCGACGGAGCGACGGCGGACGGTCATGGAGCTTCCCCTCTTCTGCGGTGTGTCGATCATGTCAGACCGGACGGCCGTCGGATTCTGACGGCTCGCCAGTTCCGTCCCCCTCAGGGGGGATTCGCCGTCCGGACGTGCCGGGCGCGCGGTTGGGGTGGTGCGGGGCGGGGCAGCGTGTAGCTTTCCGGGTCGGGCCGCCGGGACAGCCGGCGGGCCAGGAGGAGGGGGGATGGCCGGGATGGGCGTACGCCTCGTGGTGGTGGACGACCACCGCCTGCTCGCGGAGGCGCTCGCCTCGGCGCTGAAGCTGCGCGGGCACCGGGTGCTCGCGGCGGCCGCGCCGGTGGCGGGGGCCGCGGAGCTGGTGGTGAGCCGGGCGCCGGAGGTCTGCCTCCTGGGCACGGCGGCGCCGGACGCGCCGGGGGCCTTCGATCCGGTCGTGCGGATCAAGCGGGAGCGGCCGCAGGTGGCCGTGGTGGTGCTCGGCCCGGTGCCGTCGCCGCGCGGGATCGCGGCGGCGTTCGCGGCCGGGGCCTCGGGGTACGTCCGCCACGACGAGCGCATCGAGGGCGTGGAGCGCGCGCTGGTGAAGGCGCGGGCGGGGGAGTCGGCGGTGGCGCCGCAGTTGCTCCAGGGGGCCTTCGCGGAGCTGCTGCACCCCTCGGCGCAGCCGGACGACGAGGCGCAGCGGCTGCTCCGGCTGCTGACCCACCGGGAGGTGGAGGTGCTCGTCCGGGTCGCGGAGGGCGAGGACACCCGGCTGATCGCGGCGGGGATGGGGATCGCGCCGAGCACGGCGCGGACGCACGTGCAGCGGGTGCTGATGAAGCTGGGGGTCGGTTCGCGCCTCGAGGCGGCGGCGCTCGCGGCCCGTACGGGGCTGCTCGACCGGGCGGTGCCGGGGCAGCGCAGGCCGTACTGAGTTCCGGGTCCGGGCGGCGCGGGCCGTACTGAGTTCCGGGCCCGTCGGGGCGGTGCCGGGCTTCGCCATTGACTCCGATGTTTGATTGTGGTTCTTTGTGCGTGGTTCTGTTTGGTCCGCCCTGGAGGGCACACCCCCGTGAAGAAGACCGTGACCACGCTCGCCGACGGGCGCGAGCTGATCTACTACGACACGCGCGACGACGTCGTCCGCACCGCCGTCGACCCGCGCCCCCTCGCCCGCGTCGTCTCCCGCTCCGAGATCCGGTACGACGAGCTGACCGGCGACAACGTCGCCGTCGCCTCGCACCGGCAGACCCGCACCTACCTCCCGCCGGCCGACGCCTGCCCGCTCTGCCCGGCCCGCGACGGCCGGGAGAGCGAGATCCCCGAGGAGAGCTACGAGGTGGCGGTCTTCGAGAACCGCTTCCCCTCCCTCTCCGGCGGCGTCGGCCGCTGCGAGGTCGTCTGCTTCACCGACGACCACACGGACTCCTTCGCCGACCTCACCGAGGAGCGGGCCCGGCTCGTCCTCGACGCCTGGACCGACCGGACCGCGGAGCTCTCCGCCCTGCCCGGCGTCGAGCAGGTCTACTGCTTCGAGAACCGGGGCGCGGAGATCGGCGTCACCCTGCCCCACGCACACGGCCAGATCTACGCCTTCCCGTACGTCACGCCCCGCACGGCCGCCATGCGCCGCCGCGCCGACGAGCACCGGGCGGCGACCGGAGGGAACCTCTTCGACGACCTCGTCGCCCGCGAGAAGGCCGACGGCGAGCGGGTGGTCCTGGAGACCGAGCACTGGATCGCCTTCGTGCCGTACGCCGCCCACTGGCCGTACGAGGTCCACCTCCACCCCAAGCGGCGGGTGCCCGACCTGCTCGCCCTCGACGAGGGGGCCCGCACGGAGTTCGCACAGGTCTATCTGGAACTCTTGAGGCGCTTCGACCGGATCTTCGGCCCGGGCGAGCCGCCGACGCCCTACATCGCCGCCTGGCACCAGGCGCCGTTCACGGACGAGCGGCGCGAGGACTTCGGACTGCACCTGGAGCTCTTCACCGTCCGGCGGGCCTCGGGCAAGCTGAAGTTCCTCGCGGGCACCGAGTCCGGCATGGGCGCGTTCATGAACGACGTACGGCCGGAGGACGCGGCCCGGCGCATTCGAGAGGTGGCAAGCGCATGAAGTATCTGGTGACGGGCGGGGCGGGTTACGTGGGCGGCGTGGTCGCCGCCCACCTCCTGGAGCGGGGCCACCGGGTCACCGTCCTCGACGACCTCTCCACCGGCTTCGCCGAAGCCGTCCCCGAGGGGGCCGAGTTCATCGAGGGCCGCATCCAGGACGCGGCCGAGTGGCTCGACTCCTCCTACGACGGAGTCCTGCACTTCGCCGCCTTCTCCCAGGTCGGCGAATCGGTCGCCAAGCCCGAGAAGTACTGGGAGAACAACGTCGGCGGCACCATGGCCCTGCTCGCCGCGATGCGCTCCGCCGGGGTCCGCAGGCTCGTCTTCTCCTCCACCGCCGCGACCTACGGCGAGCCGGAGACCGTGCCGATCACCGAGACCGCGCCGACCGCGCCCACCAGCCCGTACGGGGCGAGCAAGCTGGCCGTCGACCACATGATCGGCGGCGAGTGCGCCGCCCACGGCCTGGCCGCCGTCTCGCTGCGCTACTTCAACGTGGCGGGGGCGTACGGCGCACAGGGCGAGCGGCACGAGCCCGAGTCCCACCTGATCCCGCTCGTCCTCCAGGTCGCCCTGGGCCGGCGCGAGGCGATCTCCGTGTACGGCGAGGACTACCCGACCCCGGACGGCACCTGCGTCCGCGACTACATCCACGTCGCCGACCTCGCCGAGGCCCACCTCCTGGCCCTCGACGCGATGACGGCGGGCGAGCACCTGATCTGCAACCTCGGCAACGGCAACGGCTTCTCCGTCCGCGAGGTCGTCGAGACCGTCCGCAAGGTCACCGGCCACCCGATCCCCGAGATCACCGCCCCGCGCCGCCCCGGCGACCCGGCCGTCCTGGTCGCCTCCGCCGAGGCCGCCCGCGAGCGGCTCGGCTGGACGCCGTCCCGCCCGGACCTGGCCGATGTCGTCGCCGACGCCTGGGCGTTCGCGCGTCTCCACCATGAGGAGGAGGGCGCATGAGCCTCGCCGCCGACTTCGAGGCGCTGTACGGCGCCGCGCCCGACGGCGTCTGGGCCGCCCCCGGGCGGGTCAACCTCATCGGGGAGTACACCGACTTCAACGACGGCTTCGTGCTGCCGCTCGCGCTGCCGCACACCACCACCGCCGCCGTCGCCCGCCGCGAGGACGGCGTCCTGCGCCTGCACTCCGCCGATGTCGACGGCGGGATCGTCCAGTTGGACGTGGACGCCCTGGAGCCGCTCTCCGGCGGCGGCTGGGCCGCCTACCCGGCCGGTGTCGTCTGGGCGCTGCGGGAGGCCGGGCACCCCGTCACCGGGGCCGACGTCCACCTCGCCTCGACCGTGCCGACCGGCGCCGGGCTCTCCTCCTCGGCGGCCCTGGAGGTCGTCACCGCGCTCGCCCTGAACGACCTGTTCGGGCTCGGGCTCTCCCGGCCCGAGCTCGCCCGGCTCGCCCAGCGCGCCGAGAACGCCTTCGTCGGCGTGCCCTGCGGGGTCATGGACCAGATGGCCTCCGCCTGCGCCGAGGAGGGCCACGCCCTCCATCTGGACACCCGGGACCTCTCGTACCGCCAGGTCCCCTTCGACCTGGCGCGCGAAGGGCTCCAGCTGCTCGTCGTCGACACCCGCGTGAAGCACGCGCTCGGCGACGGCGCGTACGCCGAGCGGCGCGCCGGTTGTGAAGCGGGTGCGCGGGCGCTCGGTGTCACCACCCTGCGCGAGGTGAGCGCCGCGCATCTCCCCGAAGCGCTCGCACGTCTGAGCGACGAGACGGTTCTGCGGTACGTGCGGCACGTCGTCTCGGACAATGCCCGGGTCGAGCGGACCATCGCGCTGCTCGACGCCGGCGACACCCGGGCCGTCGGCCCGGTCCTCACCGAGGGCCACGCCTCCCTCCGGGACGATCTGCGGGTCTCCTGCCCGGAGCTGGACCTCGTCGTCGAGGCGGCGAACGCGGCCGGGGCGCTCGGCGCCCGGATGACCGGCGGCGGCTTCGGCGGCTCGGCGCTCGTCCTCGTCGACACCGAGCGGGCGGAGGCGGTCACGGCCGCCGTCGGGAAGGCCTTCGCCGAGGCCGGGTACGCGGCCCCGGGCGTCTTCCCGGCCGTGCCGTCGGCGGGCGCGCGGCGCCTCTGACCCCACCGCTCGCGTCCGCACGGCTTCGGACGGTTTCCGGGAATCGGCCCCCACCACGGCGCCCCGCCCCTACTCTGTTGGGCAGCGCCGGTGGGGGCCGGTGCTGTTCAGGGGGCGAGACCCGTCGGGTACGGCGCCAGAAGCGGGGTAACAGTCAACGCACGGCGGCGGCCGTGCGTTCGGCGGACCCGCCTCCGGCGCCGTACCCGCGTCGGTCCGTTCCTCGACACTTGGGAGTGTCCGTGGCACGCATCCGCGTCCTGGTGGTGGACGACCACCGCATCTTCGCCGAATCGCTGGCCGCCGCCCTGGCGGCGGAGCCCGATGTCGACGTCGCCGCCGCCGGCAGCGGCCCGGCGGCCCTGCGCTGTCTGGAGCGCGGCGCGGCGGAGGGCCGCAGGTTCGACGTGCTGCTCGTCGACGCCGAGCTGGGCGCGGGTCCCGTCGGCCCGGCCGCGGCGCGCGCGGTGCCCGAGGACGCCGAGGGCGCCGTGGACGGGATCTCGCTGGTCATGGGCGTACGAAGGGCGCAGCCCGCGCTCCGCACGGTCGTCCTCGCGGAGAAGGACGACCCGCGCCGGGCCGCGCTCGCGCTCCAGGCCGGGGCCTCCGGCTGGGTCGCGAAGGACTGCTCGCTGCAGCGGCTCCTCGCCGTCGTGCGGGGCGTGCTGCGGGACGAGACGCATCTGCCGCCCGCGCTGCTCACGGGCGTCCTGCGGGAGCTGACGGCGGCCCGCAAGCACCGGACGGACAGCGAGCGGCTCGTGGAGTCGCTGACCCCGCGCGAGCGGGAGGTGCTGCGCTGCATGGTCGCGGGCCTGGGCCGCAAGGCGGTCGCCGAGCGCCTCTTCCTGTCGCCGCACACCGTCCGTACGCACATGCAGAACGTGCTGGGGAAGCTGGGCGTGCACTCGACGCTGGCGGCGGTGGCGCTGGCCCGCCGGGCGGGCGTGGGGCCCGCCGAGCCGGTGCTAGCCGGGGACGTTGTCGAACGGGGCGGTCAGCCGGCGTAGCAGTCCGGCCAGCTCGCCGCGCTGGGTGCTGGAGAGCTGGGCCAGGATGGCGCGCTCCTGGGCGAGGAGCCCGGCGAGCGCCTCGTCGGCGCGGTCGCGGCCCTCGGGGGTGAGCCGGACGAGGACCCCGCGCCGGTCGCTGGGGTCGGGGAGCCGCTCGACGAGGCCCTTCTTGGTGAGCCGGTCGATGCGGTTGGTCATGGTGCCCGAGGTGACCAGGGTCTGGGTGAGGAGCTGGCCGGGGGAGAGCTGGTACGGGGCTCCGGCCCGGCGCAGGGAGGTCAGGACGTCGAACTCCCAGGGCTCCAGCTGGTGCTCGGAGAAGGCGAGCCGACGGGCGCGGTCGAGGTGGCGGGCGAGCCGTGAGACACGGCTGAGCACCTCGAGCGGTTCCACGTCGAGGTCCGGGCGCTCGCGGCGCCATGCTGCGACCAGTCGGTCGACCTCGTCCTCCATGGCGATCAGTGTAGAGGGTCTGTTGACATAAAGTCTCTTGTATTCGAGTTTCTCGATATCGAGTATCTTGGAGTCAAGATACATTCCGCCGGACCATGGAGAAAGGACCCGCCCGGAACTCCCTTCCGCTTCGGCACCCCGTGCCGGCAAGGAGGCTTCGCCCATGCACCCCGCGCAACCCGTCGCACCGACCTGGGACCCCCGGCAGTACCTCCACCACTCCGGACACCGCACCCGCCCGTTCCTCGACCTGCTCGCCCGGATACCCCGGCTGCCGGCCCAGGACCGGCCCGCCCGCATCGCCGACCTCGGCTGCGGCCCCGGCAACGTGACGGTCCTCCTCGCCGACCGGTGGACCGACGCGCACATCACCGGCTTCGACCTCTCGCCCGAGATGCTGGAGCGCGCCGAGAAGGACTGGGCGGGCACCACCCGGGGCGGCGGCCGGCTCGACTTCCGGCAGGCCGACGCCGCCCACTGGACCCCCGACGAGCCCTACGACCTGATCGTCTCCAACGCGGCCCTCCAGTGGGTCCCCGACCACCCCCGGTCCTTCGCCGCCTGGATCGACGGACTCCGCCCCGGCGGCACCCTCGCCTTCCAGGTCCCCGGCAACTTCACCGCGCCCAGCCACGTCCTGCTCGGCGAGCTCTGCGAGACCCCCGAGTGGCGGTCCCGCCTCGGCGGCCGGGCCCGCCGCCGCGTCCCCGTCCTCGACCCCGACGAGTACCTCGCCCGCCTCGCCGACCTCGGCTGCGAGACCGACGTCTGGGAGACCACGTACCGCCACGTCCTCCAGGGCGAGGACCCCGTCCTCGACTGGGTCAAGGGCACCGCCCTGCGCCCCGTCCTCACCACCCTCGGCGACGACCGGAAGGCGGTCGACCACTTCCTCGCCCAGTACCGCGCCCTCCTCCGCGAGGCCTACCCGCCCGGCCCGCACGGCACGGTCTTCCCGTTCCGCCGCATCTTCGCGGTCGCCCGCAAGAAGCCCTGAAGGGGGTGGACGCGGGGGCGCCCCGCGCCGGAGAACCGGGGCGGGGCGCCCGCGGAAGACCCTCGGTCCGTCACTGGACGGAGTTGTAGATCCCCCAGCCGCCGCCGAGCCTGGCCCGCGGGGCGAACTTGCCCGGGGCGGTGTTCAGGTAGCGGTAGAGGTCGCCGCCGGAGGTGATGCCGAGGAGGTCGGCCTTGCCGTCGGCGTTGAGGTCGCCGGGGGCGACCAGCTTGCTGTACGCGTTCCAGCCGGAGCCGATGTTCACGCGGGCCTTGAACGGCGTGGTGGCGTTGCCGGTGCCCGGGTACACGTACAGGTTGCCGGTCGTGGTGCGGGCCACCAGGTCGGTGCGGCCGTCCCCGGTGTAGTCGCCGGCGCCGAGGAGCTTGTCGTACGCGCCCCAGCCGCCGCCGATCTTGATGCGGGTGGCGAGGGCGGTGCCGGCGCGGCGGCGGTGGCGGCCGCGCGGAGACGACCTCGTTCACAGGCCGGGAGCACCCCTCGTCGGGTGCCGGACGGGAGTCCGCTCACGCGTGCGGGCGCCCGCACCGGGGTTCCGGTGCGGGCACCCGCGGCCACGTCAGTACAGGTTGGTGTAGGTCTGGAAGCCGCGGCCGGTCCACACCCGGGAGGAGAGGGCGGCGCTGGTGCCCGTGCCCGTGCCCAGGTACCGGTACAGGTCGCCCGCCGAGGTCACGCCCAGCAGGTCGGCCTTGCCGTCGCCGTTCAGGTCGCCCGGCGCCGCCAGCATGGTGTACGTGCCCCAGCCCGTGCCGATCCGCACGCGCCCGGTGAACGGAGCGGTCGCGGAGCCGGTGCCCTTGTACAGGTACAGGTTGCCGGAGCCGTCCCGGGCCAGCAGGTCCGTACGCCCGTCGCCCGAGAAGTCACCCGCGCCGAGGATCCGGTTGTACGCGCCCCAGCCGGAGCCGACCTTGATCCGGGAGGCGAGGCCCGTGCCCGCGCCGTTGCCCTTGTACAGCCACAGGACACCGGAGGCGTCCCGGGCCAGCAGGTCGGATGTGCCGTCGCCGGACAGGTCGCCCGGGCCGACGAGCAGGTTGTAGATCTGCCAGCCGCCGCCGAAGTCGTACTCGATGCTGGTGTTGTAGAGGTGACCCTGGTAGACCTCCAGGAGGTCGGCGAACGCGCCCTCGTCCAGGGCGGAGACGTACGAGAGGTGCGCGCCGGCCCAGGCGCCGGCGGGGCCCCACTGCGCGCGTGCGGTGAGCGTGCCGTTGTTCTGGTCGCCGTACCAGAAGAGCGTGCCGGCCTTGTCGCGGCCGAGGAACCCGCTCCTGCTGGCGGTCGGGATGTTGCCCGCCCCGCCGAACTGGTCCACGCTGAGCCAGCTGCCGGAGAGCTTCACCCGCGCCGAGTACGCGCCGTTGCCGAGACCGCTGTAGCCCCAGAGCGCACCGGACTGGTCACGGGCGAGCAGATCGGCCTTGCCGTCACCGTTGCGGTCGTCGGGGGCGACGATCTGGTTGTACGTGCTCCAGCCGGTGCCGATCACCTGGCGCGTCTTGAACGGCGCCGCCGGGTCGCCGGTGCTGCCGTAGAAGTACAGCCGGCCGTCCGTGGTGCGGGCCACGACGTCGCCGAGGCCGTCGCCGCTGTTGTCACCTATGCCCACGAGCTGGTCGTAGACGCCCCAGCCGGAGCCGACCTTCACGCGGCCCGCGAAGGGCGCCGTCGGCACGCCGGTCGCCCGGTAGAAGTACAGCTCGCCGTCGTACTGCCGGGCCAGCAGGTCGGCCCTGCCGTCACCGTCGACGTCACCGGGCGAGAACAGCTTGTTGTAGATGGTCCAGCCCGTGCCCGACCAGGTGAGCGTGCCGGAGGTCGAGGTGGCCTCCGCGTACAGCCGGAGCACGCCGTTCCGGGAGACCGAGAGCACCTCGGGCTTGCCCGTGCCGTCCTGGTCCCCGAGCGGAACGAGGTCGAGGTTGTGGGTGAGGAGCGAGTCGTCCGCCGTGAACTTGACGGCATCCGCCGTGGCGGTCCGCGCGACGTACGTCCGGCCGTCCTGCTTGCGGTGGATCAGATCGGTCCTGCCGTCGCCGTCCACGTCGAAACGGGCCGGCACGACGGCCGACGCCTCGGCGGCACGGACAGCGCCCGTCTCGACGGCCGGCTGCGACATGTCCAGCTTCGGCGTCGTCGTGTCGGCGATCAGCGGCTGCTCCACGACCGGCCGCGGCGGCCGGGGCGCCGGCTCGGCCACGGCGGGAGACGCCAGCAGCATGCCGGCGGAGAGGGCGAGCGCGGTGCAGGTGGTGACACGACGAGCACGCCCGGAGAATGCGGAACGCAAAAGATCCCCCCCTGGGGAACGTGAGAACCAAGGACCGGAAAGAGGGGTCCGCGGCGCCTCCGCACGGCCACGGGCGCGTAAGGCCTCGGGCGCGTACGGAGGGCGAACACCCCCCCGGATGTGGGGAGGAGTGTACTCCCGAGCGGAAGTGGGGAGTCCAGCCGGTTTCCCCGGTCCGTCAGCTTTCACGGTGCTCGGCTCGTACGGCGCTCAGTTCTTGCGGTGCCCTATCAGCCGCGGCTTCTGCTCCAGACCGTCGAGCCCGTGCCACGCCAGGTTCACCAGATGCGCCGCGACCTCCGCCTTCTTCGGCTTGCGGACGTCCAGCCACCACTGGCCCGTCAGCGCCACACTGCCCACGAGGGCCTGCGCGTACAGCGGCGCCAGCTTCGGGTCGAAGCCGCGGGCCTTGAACTCCAGGCCGAGGATGTCCTCCACCTGCGTGGCGATGTCGCTGATCAGCGACGCGAACGTGCCCGTCGACTGCGCCACCGGCGAATCCCGTACGAGGATCCGGAAACCGTCCGTGTAGTTCTCGATGTAGTCGAGCAGCGCGAACGCCGCCTGCTCCAGGAGCTCCCGCGGATGCCCCGCCGTCAGCGCCCCCGTCACCCCGTCGAGGAGCTGCCGCATCTCCCGGTCGACCACGACCGCGTACAGCCCCTCCTTGCCCCCGAAGTGCTCGTACACCACCGGCTTGGAGACCCCGGCCTTCGCCGCGATCTCCTCCACCGACGTGCCCTCGAAGCCCTTCTCCGCGAAGAGCGTGCGACCGATGTCGAGCAGCTGCTCCCGGCGCTGCGCGCCCGTCATCCGCACCCGGCGCCCACGCCGGGCCGGCTGCTTCTGCTCTCCGCCGCTGCTGCTGCCGGTACCGCCGGTCCTGCCCTCGATCGCCACGTCTTCCATCATGCCGCGTCGGCGGGCGCGGTCTGGCGGCGGGCTTCGATGCGGGCCTTCGCCGGCCAGCGCACATCGCTCGCCCAGCCCAGCTGCTCGAACCAGCGGATCAGCCGCGCGCTGGAGTCGAGCTGGCCGCGCAGCACCCCGTGCCGGGCCGACGTCGGGTCCGCGTGGTGCAGGTTGTGCCAGGACTCGCCGCAGGACAGCACCGCCAGCCACCACACGTTGCCCGAGCGGTCACGCGACTTGAACGGACGCTTGCCCACCGCGTGGCAGATCGAGTTGATCGACCACGTCACGTGGTGCAGCAGCGCCACCCGTACCAGCGAGCCCCAGAAGAACGCGGTGAACGCGCCCCACCACGACATCGTCACCAGACCGCCCACCACCGGCGGGATCGCGAGCGACACGATCGTCCACAGCACGAACTGGCGCGAGATCGCCCGGATCGCCGGATCCTTGATCAGATCGGGCGCGTACTTGTGCTGCGGCGTCTGCTCCTCGTCGAACATCCAGCCGATGTGCGCCCACCACAGGCCCTTCATCAGCGCCGGAACCGTCTCGCCGAACCGCCACGGCGAGTGCGGGTCGCCCTCCGCGTCCGAGAACTTGTGGTGCTTGCGGTGGTCCGCCACCCAGCGCACCAGCGGACCCTCCACGGCCAGCGAACCCATGATCGCGAGCGCGATCCGCAGCGGCCGCTTCGCCTTGAAGGAACCGTGCGTGAAGTACCGGTGGAAACCGATCGTGATCCCGTGGCAGCCGATGTAGTACATGACCACCATCAGCCCCAGATCCAGCCAGCTCACCCCCCAGCCCCAGGCCAGCGGCACCGCCGCGAGCAGCGCCAGGAACGGCACCGTGATGAACAGCAGCAGGGTGATCTGCTCGATCGAACGCTTGCTGTCCCCGCCCAGCGTGGCGGAGGGCAGGGCCGCGGTGTCGTCCGGCGCCTCGGACGCCGTCGTCATCTCGGGGCTCATGGTCATGGGTGTCCCTGGTGAGGAGTGGGTGAAGAAGGGGAACGCGTCGAAGGACGAAGTCGTGGCTACGCCTCCGTAACCTACGGCGTCGTAAGTATGGCAGCGCCGTGGCGCGCGGCAAGAGGGCGCAAAGAGGGGACCTGCCCGCCGCCCACCATGTGGACACCTATCCTGGACGCGTCGGACAGCGCGGTCCGCAAGCCTCCGGAAACCCCTCCAGACGTGCTCAAACACTGCAAGGAGCCGCACCTGTGAGCAGTGCCGACCAGACCCCCACCGCCAGCACCGAGCTGCGCGCCGACATCCGCCGACTGGGCGATCTTCTCGGCGAGACCCTCGTGCGCCAGGAAGGCCACGAACTCCTCGACCTCGTCGAGAAGGTCCGCCGCCTCACCCGCGAGGACGGCGAGGCCGCCGCCGAGCTGCTCCGCGGCGTCGAACTCGAGACCGCCGCCAAGCTCGTCCGCGCCTTCTCCACCTACTTCCACCTCGCGAACGTCACCGAACAGGTCCACCGCGGCCGCGAGATGCGCGAGAAGCGCGCCGCCGAGGGCGGCCTCCTCGCCCGCACCGCCGACATGCTCAAGGACGGCGACCCCGAGCACGTCCGCGAGACCGTCAAGAACCTCAACGTACGGCCCGTCTTCACCGCGCACCCCACCGAAGCCGCCCGCCGCTCCGTCCTCAACAAGCTCCGCCGCATCGCCGCCCTCCTGGAGACCCCGGTCGGCCAGTCCGAGCGGCGCCGCACCGACCTGCGGCTCGCCGAGAACATCGACCTCATCTGGCAGACCGACGAGCTCCGGGTGGTCCGCCCCGAGCCCGCCGACGAGGCCCGCAACGCCATCTACTACCTCGACGAGCTGCACGCCAACGCCGTCGGCGACGTCCTGGAGGACCTCGCCGCCGAACTGGAGCGCGTCGGCTTCGACCTGCCCTCCGGCACCCGCCCGCTCACCTTCGGCACCTGGATCGGCGGCGACCGCGACGGCAACCCCAACGTCACCCCGCAGGTGACCTGGGACGTCCTGATCCTCCAGCACGAGCACGGCATCACCGACGCCCTCGAACTCGTCGACTTCCTCCGCGGACTGCTCTCCAACTCCATCCGCTACACCGGAGCCACCCAGGACCTCCTGGACTCCCTCCAGCGCGACCTGGAACTCCTCCCGGAGATCAGCCCCCGCTACAAGCGCCTCAACGCCGAGGAGCCCTACCGCCTCAAGGTCACCTGCGTCCGGCAGAAGCTCCTCAACACCCGCGAGCGCCTCGCCCACGGCACCCCCCACCAGGACGGCCGCGACTACCTCGGCACCGCCGACCTCATCCGCGACCTCACCCTCGTCCAGACCTCCCTGCGCGAGCACCGCGGCGCCCTCTTCGCCGACGGCCGCATGGACCGGGTCATCCGCACCCTCTCCGCCTTCGGCCTCCAGCTCGCCACCATGGACGTCCGCGAGCACGCCGAGGCCCACCACCACGCCCTCGGCCAGCTCTTCGACCGCCTCGGCGAGGAGTCCTGGCGGTACGCGGACATGCCCCGCGACTACCGGCAGAAGCTGCTCGCCAAGGAGCTCCGCTCCCGCCGCCCGCTCGCCCCGACCCCGGCCCCCCTCGACGCCGCCGGCGAGAAGACCCTCGGCGTCTTCCACACCATCAAGGAGGCCTTCGAGCGCTTCGGCCCGGAGGTCATCGAGTCGTACATCATCTCGATGTGCCAGGGCGCCGACGACGTCTTCGCCGCCGCCGTCCTCGCCCGCGAGGCCGGCCTGATCGACCTGCACGGCGGCTGGGCCAAGATCGGCATCGTGCCGCTCCTGGAGACCACCGACGAGCTCAAGGCCGCCGACGTCATCCTCGACGACATGCTCGCCGACCCCTCCTACCGGCGCCTCGTCTCGCTCCGCGGCGACGTCCAGGAGGTCATGCTCGGCTACTCGGACTCCTCCAAGTTCGGCGGCATCACCACCAGCCAGTGGGAGATCCACCGCGCCCAGCGCCGCCTCCGCGACGTCGCCCACCGCTACGGCGTCCGCCTGCGGCTCTTCCACGGCCGCGGCGGCACCGTCGGCCGCGGCGGCGGCCCCTCGCACGACGCGATCCTCGCCCAGCCCTGGGGCACCCTGGAGGGCGAGATCAAGGTGACCGAGCAGGGCGAGGTCATCTCCGACAAGTACCTGATCCCCTCGCTCGCCCGCGAGAACCTCGAACTGACCGTCGCCGCCACCCTGCAGGCCTCCGCCCTGCACACCGCGCCGCGCCAGTCCGACGAGGCCCTCGCCCGCTGGGACGCGGCCATGGACACCGTCTCGGACGCCGCCCACACCGCGTACCGCGGGCTCGTCGAGGACCCCGGCCTGCCGGCGTACTTCCTCGCCTCCACCCCCGTCGACCAGCTCGCCGACCTGCACCTGGGCTCACGGCCCTCCCGCCGCCCCGGCTCCGGCGTCTCCCTCGACGGACTCCGTGCCATCCCCTGGGTGTTCGGCTGGACCCAGTCCCGCCAGATCGTCCCCGGCTGGTACGGCGTCGGCTCCGGCCTCAAGGCCCTGCGCGAGGCCGGACTCGACGCGGTCCTCGGCGAGATGTACGAGAAGTGGCACTTCTTCCGCAACTTCCTCGCCAACGTCGAGATGACGCTCGCGAAGACCGACCTGCGGATCGCCCGCCACTACGTGGACACCCTGGTCCCCGACGACCTCAAGCACGTCTTCGACACCATCGAGGCCGAGCACGAGCTGACCGTCGCCGAGGTCCTCAAGGTCACCGGCGGCGAGAAGCTCCTCGACTCCAACCCGGTCCTCCAGCAGACCTTCGCCATCCGCGACGCCTACCTGGACCCGATCTCCTACCTCCAGGTCGCGCTCCTCGCCCGCCAGCGCGCGGACGCCGAGCGCGGCGAGGACCCGGACCCGCTGCTCGCACGGGCCCTGCTCCTCACGGTGAACGGCGTGGCGGCGGGCCTCCGCAACACCGGCTGACGCCCTTCCCGTACGCATGACGAAGCCCCCGCCGGTCAGAACCGGCGGGGGCTTCGTCATGAGCCGTTTCAGCCCTGCTGGGCCTTGCGACGGCGGGTCACCAGGACCGCGCCGGCGGCCGCGAGGGCCAGAGCGACGGCGGCGATGATGCCGACCGGGGCGCTGGAGCCCGTCTCGGCGAGGTTGCCCTCACCCTTGGTGTCCGTACCGCCGGCGGTCGAACCGCCGTTGGTGTCGGCGCCGGTGGAGCCGGTGGCGCCGCCCGCGGTGGTGGTGTCACCCGTGGTCTGCTCACCCGTGGAGGTGGTCTCGCCCGTGGCGGTGGTCTCGCCGGTGGAGGTCGTCTCACCGGTCGTGGTCTCACCGGTGGAGGTCGTCTCACCGGTGGTGGTCTCGCCGGTGGAGGTCGTCTCACCGGTCGTGGTCTCACCGGTGGTGGTCTCGCCGGTGGTGGTCTCACCCGTGGTGGTCTCGCCGGTCGTCTCGCCGGTCGTCGTCTCACCGGTGGTGGTGCCACCCGTGGTGTTGTCGCCGGTGGCGCCGCCGGTGGTCTCCTTCTCGCAGGCGACCTTGAAGACCTTGTGCTTGGCCTTGCCGTGCTCGCCGTCGAAGTTCCAGAACAGCTTGTACTGGCCGTCGGCGAGGGTCATGTCCTCGGTGCGGCCGTGGCCGTCGGCGTCCAGGGTGATGGCGCCGTTCTTGACCTCGGTGCCCTTGTCCTGGTCGTTGTTCGCCCAGGCCTCGATGTGCCAGATCGCCTTCTGCGAGGCGTCAAAGTTGAACGCGTCGAGGTAGAACTCGCAGACCTTCGGCTCGTTGGCCTTGATCTCCTCGCCGGTCTTCGAGTCGTGGATCTTGACCGTGCCGTTGTCGCCCTTGGGGCCCTGGGAGGCGAAGGCGGTCGGGGCCAGGATCACGGAGCCCGCCATGGCCGCGACAAGAGCGGCTGCGGGTATGAGGGAGCGTCGCATAGTCGTCCATCTGTGGGATGAGGATGCCGTGGGAGGTGGCTGGGGCAGCCTATCCGTCGCCTTAAGTCGCCTTTAAGCCAGCGGCCCATAACGATTGACCCAGGAATCAGGTTTAAACGGGGCATCAGAGGGCGAAGAACGCGGCCACCAGCACCGCCCCGCCGACCCCCGCCAGCGACCACGCCGTCCGCGGCAGCCGCATCCCGCCCCCGACCAGCGGCGCCGCCAGGATCAGCGCCCCGCCCAGCGGGAGCCAGGCGTGCAGACCGCCGCCCCAGCCCGCCCGCACGCCCTCGTCCGTACCCGGCTTCACCACCACCGGGATCGTCATGCCCTTCTCCGCCGCGACCGACCGCGCGACCGTCAGCGTCCGCCGCGTCGACGACGGGTCCTCCGGGACGTAACGGCCGCTGCACGTCTCGTCGGTGCAGTCGGTCACCGTCAGCGTCCCGTGCTCGCGGCCCTTGGAGAGCAGGACGTGCTGGGCGGAGTTCCACGAGGCCCAGGCACCCGCGACGAGGAGGAACAGGGCGACCAGGGCCATGGCTGCGGTACGGACGTGCGTCATGACCCGCGATCGTACAGTCGTACGTTCCGGGCGCCAGGCCCTACGAGTTGTACGCCGACTGGGCCCGCTCCAGGCCCTCCGCGAGCAGGCACTCCACCGAGTCCGCCGCCCGGTCCACGAACCAGTCCAGGTCCTTGCGCTCCGTCGACGAGAAGTCCTTCAGGACGAAGTCCGCGACCTGCATCCGGCCCGGCGGACGCCCGATCCCGCACCGCACCCGGTGGTACTCCGCGCCCATCGCCTTCGTCATCGACTTCAGGCCGTTGTGCCCGTTGTCGCCGCCGCCCAGCTTCAGCCGCAGCACCCCGTAGTCGATGTCCAGCTCGTCGTGGACCGCCACGACGTGCGCCGTCGGCACCTTGTAGAAGTCGCGCAGCGCCGTCACCGGACCGCCCGAGAGGTTCATGTACGACATCGGCTTCGCGAGGATCACCCGGCGGTTCTCGGGTCCCGGAGGCCCCATCCGGCCCTCGACGACCTGCGCCTGCGCCTTCTGCGCCCGCTTGAACGAGCCGCGGATCCGGTCCGCGAGCAGGTCCACGACCATGAAGCCGATGTTGTGGCGGTTGGCCGCGTACTCGGGCCCCGGGTTGCCGAGACCGACGATCAGCCAGGGGGCGTTCGCGTCGTCCGTCATGTGCGCAGCACTCCTCGTATCCGCGTATCCGTACAAGATTCCGTACAAGAGAAACGGGGTGACGGGCCCGTACGGCCCATCACCCCGTCACGTCAGGCAGAGCCTACGGCTCAGGCCTCGGCACCCTCGGCCTCGGCCTCGGCGGCCGGCTCCTCGGCCTGGGCGGCCAGGACCTGGAGGACGACGGCGTCGGCGTCGGTGGCCAGGGTCACGCCGGCCGGGAGGGCGATGGCGCCGGCGAGGACGGAGGCACCGGCCTCCAGGCCCTCGACGGAGACCGTGAGGGCCTCGGGGAGGTGGGTGGCCTCGGCCTCGACGGAGACGGTGGAGAGGACGTGCTCCAGCAGGTTGCCGCCGGCGGCGAGCTCACCCTCGGCCTGGACCGGAACCTCGACCGTGACCTTCTCGCCCTTCTTGACGAGGAGCAGGTCGACGTGGATCAGGAAGCCCTTGATGGCGTCGCGCTGGACGGCCTTCGGGATCGCCAGCTCGTTGGTGCCGTCGATGTCCAGGGAGAGCAGGACGTTCGGCGTACGGAGCGCCATGCCGAGCTCGTGGGCCGGGAGGGTGACGTGGACCGGCTCCGAGCCGTGGCCGTAGAGGACACCGGGAACCTTGGCGTCACGGCGGATGGCACGGGCGGCACCCTTGCCGAACTCCGAGCGGACGTTGGCGGCGAGCTTGACCTCGGACATGTTGCACTCCTCGTAGAAGGTGACGAAAAAGGTGGTCACCCGGCCACGACTGGCGATGGCCTGCTACGAAGAGCGCGTCGATAACGGACCGCCGTGACCCTCTACGGGCACGGCCTCCCTCGCCGAGCAACTACGGCAGTCTACCCGCCGCCCCGGGCCCGCCCAAATGGATCAGCGGCCCGACCGCGGCCCCGCGGGCCGCCCCGCCCGCACCCGGCGCCGGGGCCGCAGGTCAGCCCGCCCGGCGGCCGCCCCGGCCCCCCCGGCCGCGGCCCCGCGTCAGCCCGCCAGCTCGTTCAGCAGGTCCCTCAGGACCGGGCCGGCCGAGCCCGAGCCGCTCTCGGCCTCCTCCACCACGCAGGCCACCGCGATCTTCCCGTCGTACGCGACCAGCCAGCCGTTGTTGTTCCCGTCCTCCGTGACCTCGGCCGTCCCGGTCTTCGCCCCGACCTCGCCCGGGACACCCGCGAGGACCTTCGCCGAGCCGTCCGTCACCGTGTCCCGCATCAGCGACCGCAGCGACGCCACCACCTCGCGCGGCAGGGGCTTCGTCGCCACCGCCGGCTGCTCCGTCCCCTTCACCAGCAGCGGCTGGTGGAACGTCCCCGACACCGCCGTCGCCGTCACCGACGCCATCGCCAGCGGATTCGTCCGCAGCCGCCCCTGCCCGAACAGCGAAGCCGCCTTCTCCGGCTCGTCCGCCGGCACCGGCACCTCCGCGTCCACCGAGCTCACCCCGGTCTTCCACTCCGGCCCGAGCCCGAAGTACTCCTTCGCGAACACCGTCATCTCGTCGTTCGCGAGACGCCCCCGCAGCGCCACGAACGCCGTGTTGCACGAATGGATGAAGTCCTGCCGGAACGTGGCGTCCGGGATCTCCGAGGTCTCCACGTTGTGGAACTGCTTCCCGACCGTCAGGTACTTCGGACAGTCCACCCGCGTCCGGGGCGTCACCACCCCCTTCGCGAGCAGCGCCGCGCTCGTCACCACCTTCCACGTCGACCCCGGCGCGTACGTCCCCTGGAACGCCCGGTTGAAGCCGCCCGCCGGACCGTTGACCACCGCGACCACCTCGCCGCTGTCGATCCGCACCGCCACCAGACCCGCGTTCCGCCCCGCCGCGTGCCGGGCCAGCGCCTTCTCCGCCGCGGCCTGCGTCCGCGCGTCGATCGTCGTCCGCAGCGGACCCCCGTCCTTCCCCGGATCCGGCCCGAACCGCACCGCCGTCCCCTTCGTCTCCCCGGTGATCCGGTCCACCACCTGCACCTCGCCCCGCGGCCTGCCCCCGCCGAGACCCAGCACCGACACCAGCGAGGGATGCTCCGCCGCCGAGATCGCCTTCCCGTCCCGGTCCACCGCCGCCAGCTCCGAGGACTCCTCCTCCACCAGCTTGAACCGCTGCTTCTCGTTCAGCTGCGGATGGATCAGCGGCAGCTCCCACCGCACCCGCCACCCCGCGTCCGTACGCGCCACCGCCAGCTCCGAGCCGTACGACCACGTCCCCAGCGAGGCCACCGGCATCTTCGCCGCGAACGCCAGACGCGCCCCCGCCTCACCCTCCGGCCGCGCCGCCCCCGGCGTCAGCACCGGCTTCGCGATCTCCAGACCCGCCGTGAAGTTCCGCAGCGTCTCCTCCGCCTTCGCCGGCGCGTCCGTCAGCCGCCCCGCCGCCGCCAGATCCCCCGCCGCCCAGCTCCCCAGGAACGCCTTCGCCGTCCGTACGGCCTCCGGATCCGCCACCGTCGGCGCCTCCGCACCCGGCTTCAACGGCCCGTACACCACCGCCCACCCGGCGGCCCCCGCCACCAGCGCACCCGTCACCACCACCGCCGGCCACCTGCGCCGACGGCTGCGGCCCCGTACGTTTCCCCGCCCGTGTCCCCGATGAGTCGTCATACCAGGCAGCGAAACAGACACGCGTACGACCAGTCCAAGACTCATATCGGGATACGAGCCATAGCCATCCGCCTATCCTTGCTGATCATGGACCTGCTCCTGCACCTGCGGTACTTCAGGACCGTCGCCGAGGAACAGCACTTCGGCCGCGCCGCCGCCCGACTGCGCATGGCCCAGCCCTCCCTCTCCCAGCGCATCCAGCGCCTCGAACGCGAACTCGGCGTCCGCCTCCTCGACCGCGGCCCCCGCGGCGCCGCCCTCACCCCCGCCGGCCGCCTCGTCCTCGCCGAGACCGACCACCTCCTCGCCGCCGCCGACCGGCTCACCGCCACCGTCGCCCGCGTCCACAGCGGCGCCCTCGGCACCCTCCGCGCCGCCGTACCCCCCGGACTCGGCGCCACCGCCGTCGGCCACCTCCTCACCGCCTTCCGCACCCGCTCGCCCGGCGCCGACCTCGAACTCCGCGAACTCCCCACCGCCGAACAGACCGCCGAACTCACCGCCGGCACCCTCGACGTCGGCATCGTCCGCCACCCCTGCCCCGCCCCCGGCCTCGCCTTCGGCCCCACCCTCCACCAGCCCCTCGGCGCCCTCCTCCCCGCCGACGACCCCCTCGCCACACCCCCCGCCGACGGTTCCTCCGCCGCACCCCCCGAACTCCCCGCCGCCGCCCTCACCGGCCGCGACCTCGTCCTCTTCCCCCGCGCCGAAGCCCCCGCCCTCCACGACGAGACCCTCACCGCCTGCGCCCGCCACGGCTGCACCCCCGCCACCGTCCACGAAGCCGCCGGACCCGACTTCACCCGCGCCCTCGTCCTCTCCGGCCGCGCCGTCGCCCTCGTCCCCCGCACCCCCGACGGAGACGGCACCGTCTGGCGCCCCCTCCGCGGCGCCCCCGTCACCTGGCGCACCTCCACCGCCTGGCCCGAGGGCAAGGACGGACCCGCCGTCCGCCTCTTCACCGACACCGCCCACGAGATCCTCCGCGAGCACGCCGACATGCGGCCCGCCCCATCCACGAGGATGGTCTTCCCCCGCCCCGCATCGGAGTTCCCCCTGTGACCCCCCACCCCGCCGCCCGCCGCATCACCGCGGCCTTCACCGACGCGGGCGTCACCGGCCGGCTCCACGCCACCGACATCGACACCGGCACCGCCCTCGGCGTCGGCTCCGACACCCTCGTACCGACCGCCAGCGTCCACAAGCTCTGCCTCGTCGCCACCCTCTACCGGCAGGCCCACCTCGGCCACGTCGACCCCACCCGCCCCGTCGACATCCCCGTCGAAGGCCGCGCCCCCGGTTCCACCGGCCTCTCCGTCATGCGCGACGCCGCCCGGCTCTCCCTCCGCGACCTCGCGAGCCTCGCCGTCGCCGTCAGCGACAACACCGCCGCCGACCTCCTCTGGGACGCCCTCGGCCTCGACGCCGTCAACGCCACCATGGCCGACCTGGGCCTGCGGCAGACCCTCGCCGTCCAGACCATGGGCGAGCTGTACGCCACGATGCGCGAGGACGCCGCCGACGACCCCGCCGGCTACACCGACCCCGCCGTCGTCGCCCGCCTCCGCGCCCTCGACCCCACCCGCACCAACCGCTCCACCCCCCGCGAGATCACCGCCCTCCTCGCCGCCGTCTGGCGCGACGAACTCTGCCCCGGGGAGTACGGCGAAGAACTCCGCGCCCTCCTCGGCCTCCAGGCCTGGACCCACCGCCTCGCCGCCGGCTTCCCCTTCGACGACGTCCGCGTCAGCGGCAAGACCGGCTCCCTGCCCACCCTCCGCCACGAGGCCGCCGTCGTCGAATACCCCGACGGCGGCCGATACGCCGTCGCCGTCTTCACCCGCGCGGCCTCCACCGACGTCACCCTCCCGGCCGCCGACGCGGCGATCGGCAGGGCGGCGAGGATCGCGGTGGACGCACTGCGCGCATGACGAAGGGCCCTCCCCCCGCACGGGGGAAGGGCCCTCCTCAGCTACTGCTCTCGCCTACAGCGGCTCAGTGCTCCTCGAAGAGGCTCGTCACCGAACCGTCCTCGAACACCTCGCGCACCGCACGGGCGATCGTCGGCGCGATCGACAGCACCGTGATCTTGTCCAGGTCGAGCGCACCCGGAACCGGCAGCGTGTCCGTGAACACGAACTCGCTGACCTTGGAGTTCTTCAGCCGGTCCGCGGCCGGACCCGACAGGATGCCGTGCGTGGCCGTCACGATGACGTCCTCCGCACCGTGCGCGAACAGCGCGTCCGCGGCGGCGCAGATCGTGCCGCCCGTGTCGACCATGTCGTCGACGAGGACACAGACGCGGCCCTTCACGTCACCGACGACCTCGTGCACGGTGACCTGGTTGGCGACGTCCTTGTCACGACGCTTGTGCACGATCGCCAGCGGCGCGTCCAGACGGTCGCACCAGCGGTCGGCGACCCGCACGCGGCCCGCGTCCGGGGAGACGATCGTCAGCTTCTCGCGGTCGACCTTGCCGCCCACGTAGTCCGCCAGGACCGGCAGCGCCGACAGGTGGTCCACCGGACCGTCGAAGAAGCCCTGGATCTGGTCCGTGTGCAGGTCCACGGTCAGGATGCGGTCCGCACCCGACGTCTTCAGCAGGTCCGCCACCAGACGCGCCGAGATCGGCTCACGGCCGCGGTGCTTCTTGTCCTGACGGGCGTAGCCGTACGACGGGATGATCACGGTGATGCTCCGGGCCGAGGCCCGCTTCAGAGCATCGATCATGATCAGCTGCTCCATGATCCACTTGTTGATCGGAGCCGTGTGGCTCTGGATCAGGAAGCAGTCCGCGCCGCGCGCCGACTCCTGGAAGCGGACGTAGATCTCACCGTTGGCGAAGTCGAACGCCTTGGTCGGAACGAGACCGACACCCAGCTGGTGCGCGACCTCCTCGGCCAGCTCGGGGTGGGCGCGGCCGGAGAAGAGCATCAGCTTCTTCTCGCCGGTCGTCTTGATCCCGGTCACAGCACTGTCTCCTCAGACGTGTTCTCTGGCCGCGATCCCCGCGCTTCCGGGCGCGTGTGCGAACCAGCCGAATTTGTGTGCACGTATCACGGTACGCCGAGTTCGACGTACCCGTTTCCGGTCAGCTTTCGCCGGCGGACTCCTCGGACGCCACCTGAGCGGCCTGCGCGGCAGCACTGCCGGGCCGCTTCCGGGCCACCCAACCCTCGATATTCCGCTGCTGGCCCCGGGCGACGGCGAGCGAACCGGCCGGCACGTCCTTCGTGATCACGGACCCCGCGGCGGTGTAGGCCCCGTCCCCGATGGTGATGGGAGCCACAAACATGTTGTCCGAACCCGTACGGCAGTGAGAGCCGATCGTGGTGTGGTGCTTCGCCTCGCCGTCGTAGTTCACGAAGACGCTCGCCGCGCCGATGTTCGTGTACTCGCCGATCGTCGCGTCACCCACGTACGACAGATGGGGGACCTTCGTGCCCTCGCCGATCGTCGCGTTCTTCATCTCGACGTACGTACCGGCCTTCGACTTCTTCCCGAGGTTCGTCCCCGGACGCAGGTACGCGAACGGACCCACGGACGCGCCCTCGCCGACGACGGCGGAGAAGGCCACGGTGTTGTCCACCCGGGCACCCTTGCCCACCGTGACGTCCGTCAGGCGCGTGTTCGGACCGACGACGGCGTCCTCGGCGATGTGCGTGGTCCCCAGCAGCTGCGTACCCGGCAGGATCACGGCGTCCGCCTCGAACGTCACGGTCACGTCCACGAAGACCGAGGCGGGGTCCTGGACGGTGACGCCGGCCATCATGGCCCGCTCGAGGAGGCGCTGGTTCAGCAGCGCACGCGCCTCGGCCAGCTGCACCCGGTTGTTGATCCCGAGGATCTCGCGGTGGTCGCCGGCGACGGACGCGCCGACGCGGTGACCGGCCTCACGCAGGATCGACAGCACGTCGGTGAGGTACTCCTCGCCCTGGCTGTTGTCCGTCCGCACCTGGCCCAGCGCCTCGGCCAGCAGCTTCCCGTCGAACGCGAACACGCCGGAGTTGATCTCCCGGATCGCGAGCTGCTCGGCGGAGGCGTCCTTGTGCTCGACGATCTCGGTCACGGCGCCGTCCGCGTCGCGCACGATCCGCCCGTACCCGGTGGAGTCCGGAACCTCGGCGGTCAGCACGGTCACGGCGTTGCCGTCGGCGGCATGCGCACCGGCCAGCGCGCGGAGCGTCTCCCCGGACAGCAGCGGCGTGTCACCACACACGACCACCACGGTCCCCTCGGGCGCCTCGACGAGCTCCTCCAGCGCCATCCGCACCGCGTGCCCGGTGCCGTTCTGCTGCTCCTGGACGGCGGTCCGGGTCCCGGAGTAGTACGCGTCGAGGTGCTCCTTCACGAGCTCCCGGGCGTGCCCGACGACCACGACGAGGTGCTCGGGCTCCAGCTCCCGGGCTGCGGACACGACGTGCCCGACGAGCGAACGCCCGGCGATCTCGTGCAGGACCTTGGGAGTCTTCGACTTCATGCGGGTGCCCTCACCCGCTGCGAGGACGACGACGGCTGCCGGGCGGTTGGCGCTCACGGGAATGCCCTTCGGCTTTGGGTGGTGGACGCACGAAGGATACCGGGGGGCAAGTGTGCGGACATGAGTGCGGGTCCTGACCCGTGAGGGTAGGACCCGAACTTGCGAGCTCCCGGGGGAGGACTCGAACCCCCATATGGAGAACCAAAATCTCCCGTCTTGCCCTTAGACGACCCGGGATTACCGCTATGCCCGATTCTCGTGATCGGCTGCGGTAGCCGCCCCTACTATGCCGTACCAGGCGCCCTCGATGCGACGGTACAGATCGACGCTCCCGAGGATTCGGATCACGAGGCAGCCGTGGTACTCGGCGTTCACGTTCTTGCGGTTGGTTCGCGGGTTGTGGCGCTTGATGGTCGCCTTGTTGAAGGTCGAGGGGTCGACGCCGACGAGGTCGCCCCAGAATCGCTCGGCGCCGTCGGTGTCCGCGGTCTCGTGGATCATCACGCAGTACTTCCGCCGCTCGGGTTCGACGCCGAGGAGGTCGAGCCACGCGCTGAAGATCTGGATCATCCCCGGGTCGCTGTTCACGAAGACCACGCGTTCACGGCGGGCGTGCGGCTTGTCTTTCGTGCCCTCCGCCCAGTAGAGGCCCACTCCCAGTAGGAAGAGTTCGCGCTCCGACATCGCCCCGATCTCTGCGGCCGCCGTTCGTTTGACTACCTGGCGCTCCTCCTCGCGTCGGCGCAGAGTGGGCTCCCAGCCTCGCCGTGCGATCTGCGATGCCTCCTCCGGGGTCCGCTTCCGCTCCGGCTTCGGCAGGTCCCGTACCCACAGCGAGATCGAGCTCTTCGAGCAGCCCAGCTCCACCTGGATCTGGTCGTAGGTCCAGCCCTGCGTGCGGAGCTCCCTCGCCCTGTCGCGGAGGTCGTCCTTCGCGTTCGGGCGCTTCGTCCACTCCGGGGGAGGCTCGCCTTCGAGCAGGCGGTTGAGGATGTCGTTGTTGTCGACGTGGAGGCGGTCTCGGATCTGGCGGCGGCTGAGGCCCTCGCGGCGGAGTGCGACCGCCTGCTCGCGCAGGTTCTCGAAGTCCGCGTACTTGCGGGTGGCGGCTGTCATACGAACACCATCGTCCGGAATGCGGACGTCCGGATCGAAAATGCGGGCGATTCAATAGTTCGAGGGACTCGTGTGCGCCGCGTTGACGTGGGGGTCCACCCGTAGGGTGGTGGGTATGACCACAACGGGGGCAGACCGGGACGCCGAGGGCGTCGGGAGTTGGTGGTGGTGGGGGAAACGGCGGAGTGCTGTTCTCGATGTCGGGCTCGCGGTCGTGTCCGCGCTGGAGTGCGGCATCGAGGGCATCGGCTTCGCCGACAAGGCCTCGCTGCCGGTGCCCGTGGGGGTGGTGTTCGGGCTGGTCGTGGGGTCCGTGCTGCTGTTCCGGCGCCGCTGGCCCATCGTCGTCGTGCTCGTGTCGATCGCGGTCGCGCCCGCCGAGATGGGCTTCCTCATGGGGATCGTCGGGCTGTATTCGCTGGCCGCCTCCGAGGTGCCCCGGCGCATCACCGCCGCGCTCGCGGGGATGTCGACGCTCGCGGTGTTCGTGGTGACCATGGTGCGGATGCGGCAGGACGTCGCGCAGGTGGACCAGGGGCCGCCGGACATCGACCCGAGTGGCTGGTACGTGCCGAGCGTGGCGCTGTTCATGACGCTCGGGCTGAACGCGCCGCCGGTGCTTCTCGGGCTGTACATAGGGGCGCGGCGCCGGCTGATGGAGAGCCTGCGGGAGCGGGCGGACTCGTTGGAGCAGGAGTTGTCGCTGCTGGCGGACCGGGCCGAGCAGCGGGCGCAGTGGGCGCGGCGGGAGGAGCGGACGCGGATCGCGCGGGAGATGCACGACGTGGTGGCGCACCGGGTGTCGCTGATGGTGGTGCATGCGGCGGCGTTGCAGGCGGTGGCGTTGAAGGATCCGCAGAAGGCGGTGCGGAACGCGGCGCTGGTCGGTGACATGGGGCGGCAGGCGCTGACCGAGTTGCGGGAGATGTTGGGGGTGCTGCGGGAGGACGGGGGGCCGGTCGCTCCTGCCGCGGTTCCTCTGGCTGCCGTGGGGCGGGCCGCTGCCGCGGCTGCGGAGGCGGCTGCGGAGGACGGGCCGTGTCTGGACGCCCTGGAGGCGTTGTGCGAGCAGTCGCGGCTGGCGGGGGCGGCTGTGGAGCTGGTGGTGATGGGTGAGGCGCGTCCGTATGCCTCGGAGGTGGAGCGGACGGCGTATCGGGTGGTGCAGGAGGCGCTGACGAACGTCCACAAGCATGCGGCGGGGGCGAAGGTCGTGGTGCGGTTGGCGCACCGGGGGGCCGAGGTCGCGATGCAGGTGGAGAACGGGCCGTCGGACGCGGCGGTGGCCGATGTGGGGCTGCCGAGCGGGGGGAACGGGCTCGTCGGGATGAAGGAGCGGGTCGTGCGGCTCGGGGGCGTGTTCGTGTCGGGGCCGACCGACCTGGGTGGGTTCAAGGTGTCGGCGGTGCTCCCGGCGGAGGCTTCCTGATGTCGGCGGAGGTTTCCTGGACCTCCTGGACCTCCTGGCCCGCGGTGAGGCGGGTCGGCTGGGCGCCTGTGATCAGGGTCGAGAGGGCCGCGTCGATGTCCTTGCCGAGGTACCAGTCGCCCGCGTGGTCGAGGCTGTAGACCCGGCCTTCGATGTCCATGGCGAGGACGGCCTGGTGTTCGCCCTCCTCGCCGAGCGGTGCGATCTCGGTGTCGAGGGCGCGGCCGAGGTCGGCGAGGGTGCGGGAGAGGTGGAGTCCGGCGAGGGGGTCGAAGCGGACGGCGGCGGGTGCTATCTGCCGGCCGTGGCCGGGTGCGGTGATGCGGAGGCCGCCGAATTCGGCCCAGGCCTCGACGGCGGCGGGGAAGACGCTGTGGCGGTGTCCGGCGGGGGAGATGTGGGCGCGCAGGGTGTCGGCCCATTCTTCGGCGAGCTTGATGTCCCAGCGGCCGGGCTGCCAGCCGGCCTCGCGGAGGGCGGCGTCGACGTTGACCGGGAAGCGGGTGGTGCTGTGGTCGGGCATGGGTGTGGGGTCAGCCGTTCTCGACAGGCGTGGTGGGGTCGACGGCGCGGACGCCGAAGTGGGCGAGCATGGCCGTACAGGAGCGGCAGGGTGCGGCGTAGCTGCCGTGGAGCGGGTCGCCGTCCTCCCGGATGCGCCGGGCGGTGAGTTTGGCCTGCTTGAGGGAGCGGCGGGCCTCGCTGTGGGTGAGCGGCTTGCGCTGGGCGCGCTTGGAGCGGCTGTTCTCGGCGGCGGTGAGGTGCCGGGAGAGCAGGATCGCCTCGGGGCAGCGGCCGGTGAAGCGTTCCCGCTGGCTGCTGGTGAGGGTGTCCAGGAAGTCCTGGACGAGGGCGTGCAGGACGGGGGGCCGGTCGCCGCGGCCCGCGGTGCACGTGAGTGTCTCGCCGCGGACGGAGAGGGCGGCTCCGACGGTGGGAAGGATTCCGTCGCGGCGGTGACGGAGCAGGGGCGCGCGGGTGGCCTCGGCGCTGCTGCTCCAGTTGAGGCGTGGGTCACCCTGTGTGGGCGTTGTGGCTACGTGCATGGTGCTGGTCTTCCCCTCCTGCAATCCCCCGAGTTGCGTGGACAGCCTGCCAAATAGGGAGCCATATGGGGAAGCTGGGGCGGCTAAACGCGTCTTCGGTGTGTCGGAATCATGGTGCGCCTGTCATGGCTTCGTGACAGTTGGTCACCGTCGGTGGTCGTCCGGTGGTCGGCGCTTCGGGGCCGGTTCGGCCTCTTGTGGCAGCGCATAGGCTGTGCGGAACCAGGCTGTGCGAATCAGTCTGGAGCAGCAGTCAGCGACGCCATGCAGGGGGCAACCGCCATGACGACAGGTCGGCTCGGGCAGGACACCGCGCCACCGAACGCGGCCTACGCCGGGCAGGTCGTGCACTTCCCGGATCCGGTCCGCGCCTCCCGTCACCCCAGAGGGGTGCGGGTGGACGAGCACGGCTACCCGGATTTCTCGCCGTACGCGCGCGCGGCGGCGGAGATCGCCGATCCGCCGGAGGGCTTCGGTGTCGACGAGCTGCGTCTGACGGACTACGTGTCGGCGAACGCGGCGCTGGCGGCGACCGGTCATGAGCTGTGGGACACGATTCCGGCGGTGGCGACCCCGCACGGCTGGACGTGGCATCACGTGGCGCGTTCGCGGCGGATGGAGCTGGTCCCGGTCGAGGTGAAGGCGCTGTTGCGTCATCACGGCGGGGTGGCGACGGCGGCGGTGGACCAGGCGAAGCGGGGGACGCGTCCGCTGCAGGAGACCCGGCCGGTGCACTTCGGGCTGCCGAAGGGGCTGGTGTCGGTGTCGGAGCAGCAGCTCCAGGGGGTCGAGGAGGATCTCGGCTACCGGCTGCCGGGGGCGTACCGCACGTTCCTGAAGGCGGCGGGCGGGTGTGCCCCGGTGGGGGCGGCGCTCGACGCGGAGCTGGGGCTCCTGGTCGACCAGCCGTTCTTCACGGTGCGGGAGGAGGCGGGTGTCAACGACCTCGTCTACGTCAACAAGTGCCTCCGTGACCATCTGACCAAGGACTATCTGGGTGTCGCCTTCGTGCAGGGCGGTCTGGTCGCGCTGAAGGTGCGGGGTGCGGCGGTCGGTTCGGTGTGGTTCTGCCCGTACGACGACGCGCGGGACTCCGGCGAGGTGGCGGCCGGGTGGACGGTGAACGAGCGGGTGGAGCGGCTGCTGCTGCCCTGCGGCGCGGACTTCGACGCGTTCCTCGGGCGTCTGGCGGGCAATCCGCCGGAGCTGGAGACGGTGGCGAACCTGATGGTGGACGGCGGCTTCGCGCGTGCCGTGCCCGTGGTCCCGGTGGGGGAGTGAGCTGGCTGTGGTGACGTTCGCGCAGGCGCAGGAGCGCGCCGAGGAATGGATCAACGGCGACCTGCCGTCGTATCAGCACCGTGAGGTGCGGGTGCGGGAGTTCGAGCTGGGGTTCGTGCTGTGGGCGGAGGACCGCGAGGGCGGTCCGACGTCGGACGGCGGGCGCCAGCGGCTGGTGATCGCGCGGGACTCCGGTGAGGCGACGCTGTGGCCGGGGCTGCCGGTGGGTGAGGTGATCCGGCGGTACGAGGAGGAGTACGGGGCGACGGACGAGGTTCCGGCGCAGGCGGCGGTGCCGGCGGCGCGGATCGATCTGAACCAGACGTCGTTCCTGCTGAGTCCGCCGGAGTGGCTGCAGGACGCGGCGGACAAGATCGGGCTGCCGCGGGAGGAGTCGCACGCCTCGCAGGAGAGCGCGAGCGCGTCGGCGCCGGCGGACGACGTGTCGGAGGGCGTGGAGGCGGGGGAGCCGGGGCCTTCGGCTTCGGTGGCGTCCTCTGCCTCGGTGGCGTCTTCGGCGTCTTCGGAGTCCTCGTCTTCCGAGGCCGCTACGGCTCCGGTTCCGGCCGCACCTGCCGTGCCCGCCGCGCCTGCCGTGCCCGCCGTGGCTCCGGCTTCCGAGGACGACGCGTACGTGCCGACGGCGATGGACGGCGTACCGGCGACGCCCGCGCCGTCGGCCCCGCCGACGCCTCCGGCTCCGCCCGCTCCGACGCCCGCGCCCGCGCCCGACAGTCCGTGGGTGGACGCGAACGCGAGTTCCGGGGGTGCCGGCGGGGCGGTGCCGCTGCCCGCGACCGTCTTCGCGCCGCCGCTGTCGGGGACGGACGACGAGGACGCCCCGCCGCCGTCGGTGGGCGCGGACGCGCCGACCGCCCTGATGAAGGGGGGCAGCGCGCTGCCCCCGACCGCGATCTCCCCCCGCCTCGACCCGGCGGCCCCGGCCCCGGGTCCCGCTCCGGCCGCGCCCCCGGGTCCCGCACCGCAGACCCCGCAGGCCCCGCCGACGCCTCCGGCCCCTCCGGCCCCGCCCGTGCCGCAGCCTTCGCCGGCTGTCGCGCAGGCCGGTCCGGGTGTGCCGCCTCCGCCGCCCGCGCCCTCGGCGTCGGGTGCCCGGGACATCGCGGACGCCGCGACCAGCAAGGCCGGTCCGCCGCCGAAGGCGGGGCGCGGCCCGACGCCGCCTCCGCCGCCGGGAGTGCCGGGCGTGCCGGGCGTGCCGGGTGGTTCGCAGGGCTCCAACGCGTACATCCCGACGCAGCTGGTGTCGCAGCTCGGTCCGGAGGGGCCGCAGCCGCCCGCGCCCGCGCAGCCGGGTCCGCCCGGTCCACCGCCTCCGCCGGCCCCGCCGGGTCCCGCGACGCCGCCGCAGCCGGTGCACCACGCGGCGACGATGCTGGCGCACCCGAACCAGGGCGGTCCGGGCGCGCCTCCGCCGCCCCCGCCGCCGCCGGGCATGCCGGGTGGCGGTACGCCCCCGGGCGGCATCGCGCACGCCGCGACGATGCTGGCGCACCCCGGTCCGGGTGGTCCGGGTGGTCCGGGGACTCCGCCGCCCCCGCCCGCCCCGGCGCCGCCGGTCGGTGGGCACAGGCCGCCGTCCGCGCCCGTGCCTCCTGGCCCGGTGCCTCCGGCGTACGGCTATCCGCAGCCGACGGGTCAGCCGACGGTCGGTCCCGGCTACCAGGCGGTGCTGCGGTACCGGGCGCCGGACGGTTCCGAGGCGCAGATCATCCGGCGTTCGGCGCCGGGCACCCCGCACCCGGAGTGGCAGATCCTGCACGAGCTGCGCGCGATGAACGTGCCGCCGCAGCAGGTGCTGGAACTCCACACGGAGCTGGAGTCCTGTGAGCTGCCGGGCGGTTACTGCGCGCGGATGATCCGGGAGACGTGGCCGCAGGCGCGGATCACGAGCATCGCCCCGTACGGCCGTGATCACGCGGGCCGGCAGCAGGGCATGCGGCAACTCCTGACGCATCAGGGCGAGTTGCACCAGGTCGCGGACGGTCCGGCGCGGCCGGCTCCGGTGCGGGCTCCGCTGCCGCAGGTGCAGCCGGCGCCGCCGGTCCCCCCGGAGGGGATCGCGCAGGAGCTGGCGGGCGCGTTCGGTCCGGGGGTCCTCCGCTTCGACCAGCGGGCGGTGTCCCGTCAGGGTGTGCCGGAGCTGGTCGCGCGCACGCTGGTGTGGGCGGGGCTTCCGGCGGACTTCGGTCCGTTCTTCTGGGCGCAGCCGGCGATGCCGGTGGTGCCGACGCTCGCGGAGCTGGCGGCGCAGAGGCAGGTGCAGGCGGCGCCGGACGCGAGCTCGTACCTGGTGCTCGGTTCGGACTTCGGGCGGGCGATCTGTGTCCAGTACGGGACCGCGCACATCGTGGCGGTGCCGGTGGAGGCCGGTCCGGGCGGGCAGTCGGTGCCGCCGCAGTTCGTGTCCACGGGGCTGCCGGAGTTCACGCGGTCGATGGCGCTGCTCGGTCGGATGTGGCGGCTGCGGTTCGGGCTGAACCCGGAGCAGGCGGGTCGTTGGACGGTCGATTTCCAGGCGCAGCTGGCGATGCTGGACCCGGCGGCGCTGTCGTCGCCGGAGAACTGGTGGTCGGTGCTGCTCGAGCAGATGTGGGACGGTCTGCTGTAGACGCCCCTGGATCGAATGTGATGAAAGGCGCTCGACGTGTGTGCACGTTGGGCGTCTTTTGTCCGTTCTGATGGCGCATCCTGGTTGTTCGAGGCCAACGGGAAGGGGCGTCAGGGATGGGTTTCGTCGTCGGGCGGGGGCGCGGTTACCGCCCCGAGCAGGTCGACCGCTATCTCGCCGCGCTCTCCGAGGAGCGGGACGCGGCCTGGGAGCGGGCGGCGCGGCTCACGGTCCTCGCGAAGGAGATGGAGGCGGAGGCCGCGGGGCTCCGCCTGGCCGTCAAGCAGCTCGCGCCGCAGCGGTACGAGTCCCTCGGCGAGGCCGCGCAGAAGATCCTGGCGCTGGCCGAGCAGGAGGACGAGCGGCTCGTACGGGCCGCCGAGGCGGAGGCGCAGTCCCTCGCGGAGGCCGCCGAGGAGGCGGCCCGGGAGGCGGCGGAGGCCGCGGGCGCGTACGCGGAGGGCGTCAGGACGGCGGCGGACGCGGCGGCCCGGGCGGCCCTGGAGGAGGCCCGCGCGCGGTCCGAGGAGATGGGGGTGATCGCCCGCCGGGACGCCGAGGGGGCGCGGGAGGCCGCGCGGGAGGTCTTCGAGGAGACCGAGCACCGGGCGGAGGCGCTGCTCGCGGAGCAGCGGGAGGAGCAGCGGACCGCACGGGACGAGGCGGAGCGCGCGGCCGAGGCGGAGGCGGCGGCCCTGGACGCCCACCACGCCGAACTGGTCGTGGCGGCGGAGGCGGGCCTCGCGGAGACCCAGCGGGCCCTGGCCGCGACGGAGGAGCAGGCCCGGCACGGCCAGGAGGACGCCGAGGCCCGCGCGGAGGAGCTGCTCGCCGAGGCCAGGATGAAGGCGGAGCGGGTCGAGCGCGAGACGGAGCGGGTGCTGCGGGAGCACGAGGAGGCGCGGGACGAGATCCACTCCCACATGGAGCACATCCGCAACTCCCTCGCGGCGCTGACGGGCCGCCCGACGGCACCGGCACCCGAAAAGGCCGAGAAGCAGGGCGACTTGGAGGACGGGGAGGGCCCCGGGAGCCCCGAGTCCGCCGAGTAGGCTCCCGACCCGTGCTCATGAAACTGACGGCGGTCACGCTCGACTGCGCCGACCCCATGGCCCTGGCCGACTTCTACCACCGGGCCACCGGGATCCCCCTCACCGACCGGTCCGACGACGAGTTCGCGGGCCTGCGCGGCCCGGACGGCGGCCTGTTCCTGGGCTTCCAGCGCGTCGACGGCTACCGCCCCCCGTCCTGGCCCGGCCAGGACGTCCCGCAGCAGCTGCACCTCGACTTCGACGTCGACGACCTGGACGAGGCGGCGGCCCGCCTCGTGGAGTGGGGTGCGACCGTCCCCGCCGACCAGCCCCGCCCGGACCGGTGGCGGGTGGTCCTGGACCCGGCGGGGCACCCGTTCTGCCTGTCGGTCCCGCGCGGGGCGGCGTAGGAGGCCCGTCCTGCCGGTGGTACGGGGCGGGGCAGGCCTCCGGCCCGCGTGTGATCCCGTGGCGTCAGCCGTTCCCGCGCGTCGGCCCTTCCCGCGCGTCAGCCGTTCCCGGGCGTCAGCAGTTCCTCGGCGGCGGCCGTCGCCACCACCTCGGCGACGGTGGACAGGGCGGGCGAGTCCAGCTTCCACTGCTGCCAGTACAGCGGGACGTCCATGGGGCGCGTCGGCGCCAGTTCCACCAGCCGGCCGGAGCGCAGGAGCGGCTCCGCCTGCGGTTCGGGCACCAGGCCCCAGCCGAGGCCGAAGGCCACGGCGTCCCGGAACCCGTCGGACGTGGGCACCAGGTGACGGACGGGCCCGGCGTCCGAGCGGCCCCGGGTGAGGGACCGCACGAAGGCGTCCTGGAGGCCGTCGCGCCGGTCGAAGACCACGGTCGGGGCCTCGCACAGGTCCTCCGCCAGGGAGCCCGTGAGATGGGCGGCGGCGAACTCGGGTGCGGCCACGGCCCGGTAGCGGGCCAGCCCGAGCCGCCGCACCGTGCAGCCGGCCACCGGGTCGGGCGAGGAGGTGACCGCCGCCATCACCTGGCCCTCGCGCAGCAGGGCGGTGGTGTGGGACTCGTCCTCCCGGTAGAGCTCGAAGCAGATCGGCGGGTCCTGCGGCACCCGGGTGAGCGCGGGCAGGAACCAGGTGGCCAGGGAGTCGGCGTTGACGGCGATCGGCACCCTGACCGGGCCCTGCCCGGCCGCCAGGCCCAGTTCGGCGCGGGCGTCCCGTTCGAGCCGTGCCAGCTGGCGGGCGAACCGCACCACCACCTCGCCGGACTCGGTGGGGCGCACCGGTTTGGTGCGCAGCAGCAGGACCCGTCCGGTGCGCTGCTCCAGGGCCTTGACGCGCTGGCTGACGGCGGAGGGGGTCACGTGCAGGGCGGCGGCCGCGGCGTCGAAGGTGCCTTCGTCGACCACCGCCAGCAGCGTCCGGACCTGGTCCAGGGGAAGCTCGTCCATAAGTGAGGCTAACGGTACTGAAGAATCCTTAGCTGTACTCATCCGGAATCGGTCCTTACGGTCGAAGCCGTGAACAGCACCTTCCTCGCCGCCGCACTCGCCGGATTCGGAACCGGCCTCTCCCTCATCGTGGCCATCGGCGCCCAGAACGCCTTCGTCCTGCGTCAGGGCGCCCGCCGTCACGCCGTCCTCGCGGTGGTCGCGATCTGCGCCGTGTCGGACGCGGTCCTGATCGCGCTCGGCGTGGCGGGGGTGGGCGCGGTGGTCACGCAGTGGCCGGCGGCGCTGACCGCGGTGGGTCTGGTGGGCGGGGCGTTCCTGCTGGTCTACGGCTTCCTCGCGGCCCGGCGCGTCCTGCGCCCCGATCCGGCCGCCGCCCTCACCGCGGGCGGACCGGACGCCGGCTCGGCCCGCCGGGCGGTCCTGACCTGCCTGGCCATGACCTGGCTGAACCCGCACGTGTACCTGGACACCGTGCTCCTTCTCGGCTCCCTCGCCTCCGACCGCGGCGACCTGCGCTGGGCCTTCGGCGCGGGCGCCGCCCTCGCCAGCCTGAGCTGGTTCTTCGCCCTGGGCTTCGGCGCCCGCCTGCTGAGCGGCATCCTCTCCCGCCCGAAGGCCTGGCGCGTCCTGGACGGTCTGGTCGCGGCGACCATGCTGGCCATGGGCGGAATGCTGGTCGCGGGCGCCTAGGGCCTGCCCGGCGGGTCGGGGTCGGGACGGGCCCCGGCCGGGACTCGACTCGTCCGGCCGGCCGGGTGGCTACTCCGCGCCCGCCGGGTCGCCGAGCAGTGCCCGGCCGAGTTCGCTCGCCCGGTAGTAGACCTCGCGCCGGTACCGGTGCGAGGTCACCAGGCCGGTGTCCCGCAGCACCGCGAGGTGCTGGGAGACGGCGCCGACGCTCAGGCCGGTCTGGTGGGCGAGGCCCGTGGTGGTGGCCGGGGTGCTCGTACGGCCCAGGAGTCCCGCCCGGCTGCGCCCGAGGAGCCGCGCGAGCCCGTCGCCCGGCTCGGCGCGCCGCTCCCACAGGGTGGCGACGGCCCGTACGGGATAGACGAGGCACGGCGGTACGCCCTTCCGTCCCGGGAGCAGGACGCACCGGGTCGTGAAGGCGCTCGGGGCGAGGGTGATGCCGCCGCCGTCCAGGTCGAGGCCCCCGGGCGGGAGGCCGGCCGAGGTGAGCCGGTCGTCCGCCCACCGCAGGCTCGGGTGGAGGTGGGCGAAGACCTCCTGGATGCCGTCCTCGGCGAGCTGCCGGGTGCGGTGGGCGAGGTCGGCCTCCAGCACGGCCCTGATCCGGGGCCAGTACGGCCGCACCCCGGCCGCCCACCAGGCGAGCAGGGCCTCCGCGCGGTCCGGCGGGCCCGCGAACAGGGCGAGCTCCTCCTCGATCTCGGCGAGCGGGCAGCGCGGCGGGGGCGCGAGGGCTTCGAGCGCGCGCAGGTGCGGGAGCAGGTCGGTGCGCTCCCGGCCGACGGCCAACGCCGTTTTGATCCAGGGGAGATGGAGGGCGTGGCCCCCCGGGTCGACGGAGGCCCGCAGCGCCGCGACGGACTCCCACAGGGGTGACACGGCGAACCGGAGCTGCGCCAGGTCGTCGACCCCGAACCGTATCTCTCCCACCGGCACCCCCGACCGCGAGCTTTTCGCCCAGACTAAAACAATGGTCGGCCCCGGCCGGGGGTGATGGTGTTCGCCGACATGACCACCACGACCCTCGAACGACCCCGACTCCACCGGCTGCCGGACTTCCGCAGGCTGTGGATCGGCGACACCGTCAGCCAGGCCGGTACCGCCGTCACCGCCCTCGCGCTCCCCCTCGTGGCGATCGGCCCGCTGGGCGCGTCGCCCTTCGAGGCGGGACTCCTGGTGACCTGCGAATTCCTGGGCTTCCTCCTCCTGGGGCTGCCCGCCGGGGCGTGGGTGGACCGGATGCGCCGCCGCCGCGTGATGATCGTGGGCGATCTCGTCCGGGCCGCGCTGCTCGCGAGCCTCCCGCTCGCCGCCTGGCTCGGAGTGCTGACGCTTCCTCAGCTGTACGCGGTGGCCTTCGGGTTGTCGGTCTGCACGGCCTTCTTCGACATCGCGTACCAGAGCCATCTGCCCCAACTCGTCGACGAGGAGCAGCTGGTGGGGGCGAACGTGGCCCTGGAGGCGTCCCGTGCGGTCACGGCGGCCGGCGGTCCCGGCGCGGGCGGCGCGCTCGTCGCGGTGGTGACGGCCCCGGTGGCGCTCGCCGCCGACGCCGTCAGCTTCCTCGTCTCCGCGCTGCTCCTCTCCCGGATCCGTCGCCCGGACCCCCGGCCGGAGCGGGTGCCCGGGGCCCGGCTGCGGGACGAGATCGCGGAGGGCCTGCGGTTCGTGGTGCGCGACCGGATGCTGCTGGCGCTGACCCTCACCGCCACGATCTCCAACGCGTGCGGCACGATCGGCGCCTCCATGCTCCTGGTGCTGCTCGCGGGGGACCTGGGCATGTCGCCGTTCCTGTGCGGGCTCGTGTTCACGGCGGAGGCGCTCGGCGGCTTCCTCGGCAGCCTCCTCGTGACCCGCGTCGCGGCCCGCCTCGGCGAAGGCCGCGCGATGGCCGCCTCCGTCGTGGTCGGCGGGACGCTGTGGCTGCTCGCGCTGCCGTTCTTCCAGGCGGACGGCCGGTACGCGGTGGCGTGCCTGCTCCAGGGCCTCGGCTGGACCGCCTTCATGACCTTCAGGATCACCGCGGTCTCCCTCCGTCAGCGCCTCACCCCCGCCCCGCTCCTCGGCCGCGTGAACGCGACCTTCCGCTTCCTGGCCTGGGGCTCCATGCCGTTCGGCGCCCTGGCGGGCGGGCTCGTGGGGCAGTACGCGGGCGTGCGGGCGGCGCTGTGGACGGGGGCGGTGGGCGAACTGCTCGCGGTGGCGCCGCTGCTGCTGGTGCTGATGCGGGGGCGACGGGAGGTGTGACCGGAGGGGCTCGCGCGGGATGCTCGACATTTAGTCTGCGCGGAGATAATCTATGGGCACATCATCTGGTCGAGGAGGCCCGCCATGTGGGAGTACGAGCACGGCGTCGAGACCACCGCCGCCCCCGAGGCGATCTGGCGGCTCTGGGCCGACGTCCCGAACTGGGGCACCTGGAACGCCGAGATCGAGAAGATCGAGATCAGCGGCCCGTTCGAGAAGGGTGCGCGGATCACGATGACGCCGCCCGGGGACGACCCGGTCGAGCTGGTCGTCGCCGAGGCCGTCGAGGGCGAACTGTTCGTCGACGAGGCCCGCTTCGGTGATCTGCTGCTGCGGACCGTCCACCGGATCGACCGGCTCGGCCAGGACCGGGCGCGGGTGGTGTACCGCATGGAGATCACCGGCGCGGGCGCCGGCGAGGCCGGCCCGCAGATCGGCCCCGGCATCACCGCCGACTGGCCCGACACCATGGCCTCCCTCGTAGAACTGGCCCGGCGCTGATGCCCCTCGACCCCGGGGAGAGCCCCGGATTCCTGCTGTGGCACGCCACGCTGCGCTGGCAGCGCGACATCGCCGCCGCCCTGGCCCCCCTCGGCCTCACCCACGTGCAGTTCGTCCTGCTCGCCTGCGCCTGGTGGCTCAACGGCCAGGGCGAGCAGCCCAACCAGCTGACCCTCGCCCGCCAGGCCGGAACCGACGTCAAGATGACCTCCCAGGTCCTGCGCACCCTGGAGACCAAGGGCCTCGTCGCCCGCGAGACCGACCCGGCCGACACCCGCGCCAAGCGCCTGCGCGTCACCGACACCGGCGCCGCCCTGGCGCCCCGCGCGATCGCCGCCGTCGAACAGGTCGACGCGGAGTTCTTCCGGTCGGTGCCGGTCGGGGACGCGATCGCCCTGCTGGGGCGCCTGGCCCGTCCGGAGCCGTGAAATGTCGGCCGCGTTCCCGCTGTTGGCGGCGGTGGGGGGTGCCGCGAGGTGCGATCCGAGGGACGGCTACCCTCCTTCTCTCTAGGGGAGGGGAACCCGTACGTGAACCATGCACGCACACGCGGCCGCCGTCTCGCGGCCGCCGCCGTCACCATCGTCCTCGCCGCCACGGGCGGCACACTCACCACACTCCCTGCAACGGCCGCGCCGGCCCCGGCCCCGGCGAGCGCCACCGACGAGCCGCCGCAGACCGCCACCGTCCGTTTCCCGCTGAACGCGGAGATCGTGAGCGCGGGCACGACGGGCTTCCTGTCCCGGACGAACGTCACCGGTACGGCCACCCCCGAGTACCGCTGGACCCGGTACGTGGACGGCACGTCGACGGTGCTGCCGGGCGCGGCCCTGGTGACGGGCGGGGTCTCGGACGTCGTGGTCACGGGGGACAAGGCGGAGCCGGACGACAACCGGATCGTGAAGATCCACGACATGACCGCGCCGGGGGCGGCGGTGGAGGTCGATCTCGACCGGCTCGGCGCCCGGTACCACTTCGCGGGCGCGATCGGCTCGACGCTGGTCGTCATGGTGAGCCAGGAGGACGGGCCCCGGCAGCCGCACCTCGTCACCGTCGACGGCGGCTCCCTGACCGACCGCCCGGTGACCGGCATGCCGGGCGCCGTCTGCGATCTCCTCGTGACCGCGTACGCGCCGGGCACCGCTCTGTTCGACTGCGGGTCCGGGATGGGCGAGGCCTCTTCCAGGGTGGTCGTGGACCTGGCCACGGCCTCTGCGGTCTCCACGCACATGGGGGACCCGGTCTCCTGGGACGGTGCCGTCTCCGGCACCCATGTGGCCTGGAAGGAGTACGAGGGCGCGAAGGAATGGATCCGAGTCGCCAGGCGTGGTGCGTCCGAGAGCAAGCGGTTCGAGGTGACGGGAGCGTACGACGACACCTTCCACCTGCTGGGCGGCTGGCTGACCCACGGCGAGCGGCGCCGCGTGGAGGAAGGCGGGAGCACGTACCACGGGGTGGACCCCCAGTCGCCGTGGCCCATGACCGCTCGGTCGGTCGACACCGGCGAGAAGATCGAGCTCCTCGCCCACCTGTCCTCCGCCGTCCCCGCCCCCGACGGCTCCCTCATGGTGCGGGGCGGGACCCTGGACCGGGGCGAGGGCCTCTACCGCGTCTCGCTCGGCGAGGGCGGCAAGCCCGTCGCCGAACTGGTCGCGCCGACCGGTCAGGCGACCGCCGTGACCCTTCGCGGGACGACCGTCCCGTCGGTGATCACCGGCGCTCGGCTCGCCAAGGGCATCGACCTGACCTGGGACCTGTCCCGGGGGGACGTGTACGCCTGGGTGACTCTGCGGCACGTGCGCACCGGCGAGACGGAGCAGTGGTCGCTCGTGAAGGGCGACGGATCCACGGCCCCACGGACGGTCGGACTGCGCTGGAACGGCTGGGAGTTGTCGTCCTCGTCCTACCACCCCGTCAGCCCCGCCCTCAGCGGTGAGTACACGTGGGAGGTCTACGCGATGCCCGACGAGGGCATCGGCCCGACGCTCAAGGCGACCGGCCGCTTCACCGTGACCCGGCCTCCGGCCCTGCACGACTACGACGGCAACGGCACCCCCGACCTGCTCTACCGTGCTGCGGGCGGGGACCTGATGCGCATCGGGACGGACGGGTCGGTGACAGGTGGGGGCCTCAAGGCCCCGGACGGCGGGCGCATCGGTCCGGGCTGGCAGATCTACGACCGTCTGGAGTCCGTCGGGAACGTGGCGGGCACGAACGGCACGCCCGACGTGATCGCCCGGGACAAGAGCGGAGTGCTCTGGCTCTACCAGGGCACCGGTGCCCGGGACAAGCCGCTCATGGGCCGCACGAGGATCGGCGCCGGCTGGCAGGCGTACGACCAGCTCGCGGGCGGCAGCGACCTGACCGGCGACGGCCGGGCGGACCTGGTCGCCACCGGCAGGACGGGCGAGCTGTACCTGTACAAGGGCACCGGCAACGCCACCGCGCCCTTCGCCGCCCGCACGAAGATCGGCGTCGGCTGGGGCATCTACAACCAGCTGACCGCTGTCGGGAACATCGCCGGAGGCCCGGCCGGTGACCTCGTCGCCCGCGACAGGGCCGGCGTCCTCTGGCTCTACCTCGGCAAGGGAGACGGCACCTTCGCCGCCCGCACGAAGATCGGCGGCGGCTGGAGCGTGTACAAGGACCTCGTCGGGATCGGCGACGGCAACGGCGACGGGCGTCCCGACCTCCTCGCCCTGACCAGCAGCGGCACCCCGTCGTACCTCTACGCGGGCACCGGGGACTGGAAGGCGCCCCTCAAGGCACGGGCGACCGCCCACCTCGTCCAGCCGGACTACTGGTACGAGTCCGGTTTCTGACGGACCGCTTCCGGGTCTCTTCCGCGTCGCGGGGGGGGGGGGCCCCCCGGGGGGGGGGGGGGGGGGGGGGGGGGGGGGGGGGGGGGCGGGCGGGGGGCGGGGGGCCCCCCCCCCGCCCCG
>NZ_JBIAMJ010000010.1:0-247582 GCF_042874035.1 Streptomyces sp. NPDC004284
ACCAGCGGCACGCCGACCGGAATCAGCGTGTCACCGGGCTCGACCGTATGGGTGGTCGTGAACCCCATCGACTCCGCCGGGCCGTAGCCGTTGACGACCCTGACACCGGGCTTGAGCTGCTGGAGCTTGCGCACATGCGCCGGAGAGGCCGCCTCACCGCCGGTGAAGGCGACGGTGACCGTCTCGAAGGCCTCCGGGTGCTCGTCGACCAGGAAGTTGAACAGACTCGCCGACAGCTGGAGCATCGTCACCTGGTGCTTACGGGACAACTCACCGATCAGCACCGGCTCCGGCCGCTGCCCCGGCTGCAGCACCGTCGACCCGCCGTGCAGCAGAGCACCCCAGAACTCCAGACTGAACGCGTCCCACGACACCGGCGAGCACTGCAGAAACACCTCGCCCGGACCGAAATGCCCGTACGACTGACCACTCACCGTCGACACCAGATTCCGGTGCGACGACAAAATCGCCTTCGGCCGACCCGTCGAACCCGACGTGAACATCAAGCAGGCGGGGTCATCAGCGCACAGCTCTATGCCCAGGTTCTCCCCGCTGAGCTCGGCCAGTTGCTGGGAGGAGCAGGCGGCCGTGTCCCAGGGTCCGGTCAGTCGTGCGGCGAGGCGGGGTTCGCTGACCAGGACGCCGATGCCGGCGTCGGTCGCCGCCGAGCGCAGCCGCTCGTCGGGGAAGTCCGGGTCGAGGAGTGTGTAGCCCGCTCCGGTCTTGACGACTCCGATCAGGGCCGCCGCGAAGTCGACCCCGCGTGACCACAGGACGCCGGCCATGTCACCGCGTCCGAGGCCGCGGGAGCGCAGGTGGCGGGCCCAGCGGTTGGCGGCGGCGTTCAGCTCCGCGTACGTGACCTCCCCCGCCTCGTCGATCAGCGCGACCCCGTCGGGGAACCGTGCCGCCTGCTCCTCGAACCGCTCCACCAGCGTCGCGTCCACCACGTCCGCCACCGGACCCGCCCACCGGCCGGTGAGCAGCTCGCGCTCCGCCGCCGACAGCACGTCCAGGCCCGACAGCCGCAGGCCCGGCTCGTCCAGGACCTGGACGAGCACCTCGCCGAGGACCGAAGCCATCCGCCGTACCGTGACCTCGTCGAACAGCTCCGCCGCGAAGAGGACGGTCGCCCGCAGTTCCTTCTCGTCCTCGGAGCGGAGGAAGAACTCCAGGTCGAACTTGGCGGATCCGCTGGAGAACTTCTCCACCGGGCCGGTGCCGACTCCGCTCAGCTCGAAGGCGGGGCCGCCGTCGGTCTCCAGTCCCAGGCTAATCTGGAAGAGGGGGTGGCGCGAGAGGCTCCGGGTCGGATTGACCGCTTCCAGGACCAGGTCGAACGGCGCCTCCTGATGCGCGAAAGCATCCAGATCCGCCGTACGCACCCGCCCCAGCAACTCACGGAAACTCGGATCACCCGCACTGCTCGTCCGCAGCACCAGCGTGTTCACGAAGAACCCGACCAGCTCCTGCAACGACCGCTCACCACGACCCGCCACCGGCGTACCGACCGCAAGATCCGACCCCGCACCCAACCTCGTCAACGCCGCCACCAGAGCCGCGTGCACCACCATGAACGGCGTGCACCCCTCCGAGCGGGCGAGAAGTACGACGCGCTCGAACAGGTCCGCACCGAGGTCCAGTTCGACCTGACCACCCTGATGCGACGCCCTGGCCGGCCTGGGACGGTCCAGGTTCAGCCCGTGCTCCTCCGGCAGCCCCTCCAACGCCCCACGCCAGAAAACCAGCTCCCGGCCCAGCACGCTCCCCGGGTCGTCCGCCGAGCCCAACACCCGCCGCTGCCAGGCCGCGTAGTCCGCGTACTGCACCGTCAGCGGCTCAAGGACCGAACCCTCGACCCCCGCCACCCGGGCCTCATAAGCCCGCTGCAGATCCCCGAAGAACACACCGTTCGACAGACCGTCCGTCGCGATGTGATGCACCACCAGCGACAACACCACCGACCCGTCACCCAGCTCGAAAGCCACCGCCCGCAGCGGAAGCTCCACCCCCAGATCGAAGGCACGCCCGGCCAGCTCCGCCAACTCCTCGGAGATGTCGGAGCCGGCAACCCGTCGACGTTCCACCGACACGCGGGCCTGCTCCGGCGACAGGACCCGCTGGCACGGCTCGCCCTCCACCGACTCGAACACCGTCCGCAGCGGAGCATGCCGCTCCACCACATCGCTCAGCGCCGACTCCAGCACCCCGAGGTCCAACCCGCCCTCGCACCGCACCACCATCGGCACGTTGTACGCGGCGCTGTCCCCCTCCAACTCCGACAGCAGCCACAGCCGCCGCTGAGCGAAGGACGCAGGGGCCAGATCACCGGCCCCCTCCCCCGCGACCAGCGGCGGGAGGGCCCGTACGGCGCCGTTCTGCCCGTCGAGCAGTTCCGCGAGTCCCGCGACCGTCGGGTGGCCGAACACGTCGCGGATCGTGAGCCGTACGCCGAACGCGTCGGCGATGTGGTTCGTGAGGCGTGCCGCGAGCAGGGAGTGGCCGCCGAGGGCGAAGAAGCTGTCGTCGATGCCGAGGGGGGTGGCGAGCTCCAGGGTGCGGCCGAACAGGGCGGCCAGGGTCTTCTCGGTCTCGTTGCGCGGGGCGCGGTCCGTACCCAGGACCTTCGTCGGAGTCGGGAGCGCCCGCTTGTCGATCTTCCCGTTGGGGGTGACGGGCAGGCGGTCGAGCGTGGTCACGTACGTGGGGACGAGGTGCTCGGGGAGCCGGTCGGCGACGTGTCGGCGGATCGCTTCGGGGTCCGCGTCCCCGTCCGTGACGACGATGTACGCGGCCAGCCGCTTCTCGTGGACGGTGACGACGGCCTGGGTCACGGCGGGGTGGGTCTGGAGCGCCGCCTCGGTCTCGCCGGGCTCGATGCGGAAGCCGAGGATCTTGATCTGGTCGTCCGCCCGGCCTTCGTACAGGAGGCGCCCGTCCCGGTCGAAGCGGGCCAGGTCGCCCGTCCGGTACAGCCGGCCGCCCGGCGGGCCGAAGGGGTTCGGCACGAAGCGGGCCGCGGTCAGATCGGACCGGCCGAGGTATCCGTGGGCGAGGCCCTCGCCCGCCACGTACAGCTCGCCGGTCACGCCCGGCGGGCACAGGTTCAGCCGGGCGTCGAGGACGTAGGCCGGCTTGTTGACCAGCGGGGTGCCGATCGGGATGACCGCGTGCGGCTCGTCGCCGGTCTCGATCGTGTGGGTGGTCGCGTAGATCATGACCTCGGCGGGTCCGTAGCCGTTGAGGACGGCGATGCCGGGCCTGAGCCGCTGGAGCTTGTGGACGTGTGCCGGGGAGGCGGCCTCGCCCACCGTGAAGGCGGTGGTGACCGTCTCGAAGGCCTCGGGGTGCTCGTCCGTGAGGTAGTTGAAGAGGGTGGCGGAGAGGAGGAGCGTCGTGACGCGGTGGCGGCGCGCCAGCTCGGTCACGAGGGCCGGTTCGGGCTTCTGTCCCGGCTGGAGGACCGCCGTGCCGCCGTGGAGGAGGGCGCCCCAGAACTCCAGGCTGAACGCGTCCCAGGACACCGGCGAGCACTGGAGGTAGATCTGGTCCGGGCCTACGGGAAGGTAGGGCTGGCCGATCAGGGTCGACACCAGGTTGCGGTGGGAGGACAGGATGGCCTTGGGCCGGCCCGTCGAGCCGGAGGTGAACATCAGGCAGGCGGGGTCGTCGGGGCCGAGCGGCAGGCCGAGGTTGCCGGGGTGGTGGGAGAGGAGTTCGCCGGGGGCCTCGGTGTGGGTCGTCCAGGGGCCTTCGACGCGTTCGGCGAGCAGCGGGCGGGTGACGAGGTGGCTGATGCCGGCGTCGGTGGCGGCCGAGCGCAGCCGGTCGTCGGGGAAGTCCGGGTCGAGGAGGACGTGGGCGGCGCCGGTCTTCAGGACGGCGAGGAGAGCGGTGGCGAAGCGGGTGCCGCGTTCGAGGAGGACGCCGGCCATGTCGCCGCGTCCGAGGCCGCGGGAGCGCAGGTGGCGGGCCCAGCGGTTGGCGGCGGCGTTCAGCTCCGCGTACGTGACCTCCCCCGCCTCGTCGATCAGCGCGACCCCGTCGGGGAACCGTGCCGCCTGCTCCTCGAACCGCTCCACCAGCGTCGCGTCCACCACGTCCGCCACCGGACCCGCCCACCGGCCGGTGAGCAGCTCGCGCTCCGCCGCCGACAGCACGTCCAGGTCGGCGACGTGGCGCTCCGTCGGGCGCTCGGCGGCGAGGACGGAGGTGAGGAAGGCGGCGAACCGGTCCTGGTGGGCGGCGACGGCCGTCACGTCGACGCCGTCGACGGGGGTGTCGAAGTCGATGCGCAGGCCGTGCGCGGCGCCCAGGTCGAGCACGGCGACGCTGAGGTCGTCGACCGGGCCGTTGCTCACGTTGTGGTTGACCGTCGGGTGGCCGCAGACGGTGAGTTCCGCGTGGAAGCCCATGATGTTGAGGACGGGGGTGGCCAGTCTGCGGGCGCCGTCGATGGCACCGGCGTCGCGGCACAGGTCCTCGTAGCGGGTCATCTGGTGGCGCAGACCGTGCTTGACCTCGGCTCCCACCGAGCGGACCAGGGCGGCGAGCGTCTCCTCGGGCCGGACCTCGATCCTCAGCGGGACCACGTTCGACGACATGCCGGGGGTGCTGCGGGCGAGCTTGGACGTCCGGCCGGTCACCGGCAGGGCGATCACCAGCTCCGACCGTCCGGTGACGCGGTGCAGGTAGACCGTGAACAGGGCGACGAGGAGGACGGACCAGGAGGCGCGCTCGCCGCGTGCGACCGCGCGGAGCCGGTCGGCGTCCTCCGGGGACACCCGTACGCTCCGTCGGGCGAAGGGCAGGCCGCCGTGCGCGGCCGCCGCCCGCCCGGTGCCGCGGACGAGGCCGGCGGGGGCGTCCGGTGCTCCGGCGAGGTGCTCCCGCCAGGCGGCGCGCTCGGCGGCGGCCTCCTCGGACCGCCGGTACTCCGCGTCCTCGGCGAGCAGTTCGGCGAGGCTCCCGAACGGGGAAGGTCCCCAGGGCTCGCCGGCGACGGCCTGCTCGTACAGCTCGATCAGCCGGGCCAGGGCCATCGACACGCCCACGCCGTCGACGACCAGGTGGTGGAACCCGTAGAAGTAGAAGTACCTGTCCTCGGCGAGCTTGAACAGGGCGCAGCGGACCGGCGGCCGGCCGGTGAGGTCGAAGGGGGCGCGGATCAGCGCGTCGATCAGCCGCCAGGCCTCGCCCTCCGGGTCGTCCGCGGCGCTCACGTCGGTGAACGGCAGGGTGCGCGAGCCGGCGTCGGGGTCGACCAGCTGCCACACCTGCTCGCCGTCGTCCTCGAAGCGGCGGATGCGGAGGAAGTCCGCCTCCTCGACGAGCCGGCGCCAGGCGGCGGCCATCAGCTCCGGGTCCACGGGGCCGTTGATCTCGCGGCACTCGGCGACGTTGTACTTCACGCCGGTGGGGTCGAGGGCGTGCGCCGTCCAGATGTCACGCTGGGACACCGAGAGCGGCAACCGGACGGCAGCCGGAGCGGGTGCGACGGGCGTGTCGAACGGCATGAGGGGCTCCTGTGGAAGTCACGGCGGAGGAGGGAGGGGAAGGGAGGCTCGGGCGGGGCAGTCGCCATACAACCCGTGGGCCGGGGCCCGGAGCGGCAGTTGATCCGGCGGTACGCCAGCGGTTCGGCGGCGGGGCGGCAGTCGTGCGGCAGCGGTTCCGGCAGTCGTACCGGTGCCGCCGGGCGTACGGGGCAGCCGCTCAGCGGGCCGGTGTCCGGGCGCCGGCCGGCGTCGGGGTGGAGGCCGTGGCGACGGCGCGTACCACGCACAGCACGCGGAAGGCCGAGCGGCCGCCGTCCGTGCCGGCCCGGATCACGCCGCTGACCAGCAGGTCGCGGACCGTACGGCCGCAGTGCGGCAGGGGCATGCCGGTCAGCCGGACGACGTCCTCCAGGACGAAGCCGTCCTCGTTCGCGGCGCAGAGCGCGCCGATCAGTTCCCGGTGGCCCTCGGGCAGCGCGGCGAGGGTGCGGGCGACGCGCTCGCGGAGCCGGGAGCCGGAACGGCCGTCGGCCAGGTGGTCGAGGAGCGGCGCCGGGTCGGACTCGACGATGCCGCGCAGTGTGGGCAGGTCGCAGACGGTGAGCCAGGAGGCGGCGGCGGAGAGCGCGAGCGGATGGCCGTCGAGCCGGTGGCTGACCCACGCGATGTCCGCGAGGACCCGGTCGTCGGGAACGATGTCGGGGCGGACGTGGCGGAGCCGGCTGAGGAAGAACCGGGCGGCGGGCGCGTCGGAGCGGATGCCGTCGGAGGGGTCGGGTGCCTCCAGCGGGGACAGCAGGAAGAGGCGCTCGCCGGGGACGTCCCAGGGTTCGTCGGCGGTGACGAGGAGGCGGAGGCCGGGCAGTTCGCGCAGCAGCCGGCTCAGGCGGTGGAAGTCGAGCCGTGCGGTGTCGGCGCCGTCGAGGACGAGGAGGACCGCCCGGTCGCCGAGGGCTCCGGTCAGTTCGGGGAGCAGGTCCTCGGGCCGGCCGTCGCCGTGCAGGAAGGCGGCGCAGTCGGCGGTGAGGGCGGCGAGCTGGTCGTCGGGGGCCGGGAGGCAGTCGGCGACCGCCCCGGGGGCGGTGTGCCACAGCACCGGGAAGCCGGTGTCGTGCAGCCGGGCCGCCGCCTCCAGGGCCAGTCTCGTCTTGCCGACGCCGCTCAGGCCGACGACGGTGACGAGCCGTTCGGCTCCGGAGCGCAGTTCCTCCGTGAGGACGGTGGCCTCGGCTTCCCTCTCGATCAGGGGGTGCAGCGGTACGGGCGGGGCCTGGCGCTCGGCGGTGAGGTGCCGGGTCCCGGCGCTGCCCCGGTGTCCGCGCCGTACGGCGTCCTCCAGGGCCGTGCGGGCCCGGGGGCCCAGGCGCAGGCCGTCGGCGATCAGCCGGATCGTGTCGGTTCTCGGCCGTTGTGCCTTCCCCTTCTCCAGGTCGCGGATGGCGCGGACGCTGATGGTGGAGAGGTCCGCCAGCTCCTGCTGGGTCAGGCCGATGCGGAGCCGGTGGCCGCGTATGAGGGTGCCGAGTGCGGCGGTGGCCGTCGTGGTGTCCTCGGGGGAGAGACTGGTCGTCATGAGAAGCTCCCGCTCGTCGAGTTGGGGCGGTCCCTCGGTTCGGCGGCCCCGGTCGGGCCGACGACCGGGGGCTGCGCCTCGCCGTCTGCTGGGAGCAATCGTCCGGACGCGACTATTCAGGAGGCATCCCGGCACTAACGGGTGAGGATGCCGCGCGATAGCGGCATCCGGGGCCGTGATAGCGGGGCGGGCGGTGGGCCGTCCCGTGATAGCGGGGTGATAAGGCAGCGAGCGGTGCCGTGAATCCGCTTGTTCCTAGGTTGGTGGTCAGAAGGAAACGCCGCACACCACCGAGAGGCAGAATCCGATGTCGAAGACCACCACCACCGCCGCCGCCCGCAAGACCCTCCGCGCCGCCGTCACCGCCGCGGTGATCGTCCTCGTGACCGGCGCCGGCGTCCAGGCGAGCTGGGCCGACGGGACGACGGGCGGCACGACGAGCACCACCCCGGTCTGCACGACCACGGTCGACGCCACCGGTACGCCCATCACCACGTGCATCAACGACAACAACCCCTGGGACTGACCCTCGTCCGGCCGGCCCCGTCCTCAGTAGCCGGTCGCGAGCAGCCTCTCCGCCTCCGCGAGTTCCCGGCCCATCCGCCGCTCGCGGAACACCTCGACCGCCGGGACGAGCAGCTCCCGTGAACGCCCCGGCTCCGCGTCGAGGAGACGCGCGAGGTCCAGGCGCGCCAGCGCGCCGCCGCCGAAGTCCATGACGCCCTCCCGCGCGGTCACCGCGCGGTCGTAGAAGTCCCTGGCCCGGTCGGGACGGCCCATGATGGCGAAGGCGTGCCCCAGATCGCGGAGCAGATGGCCCTCTCCGATCACATCGCCGGAGTCCCGGCAGAGTTCGAGGACCTCCGTGAAGGTCAGCACCGCCAGATCGCTCCGCCCCTGTTCGAGCAGCAGCTGCCCGACGCGCCGCAGTGTCCTCGCCCGGCCGCCGGTGTAGCCGACCCCTTCGTAGATGTCGAGCGCCTCGTCCAACTGGCCCTGTGCCGCCGCGATCTCGCCCTGCCGCATGCGGATGTGCGCGCTCTGGGTCAGGACGATCGCGCGGCCCACGACGTCGCCCGCCCGGTCGAAGTCGGCGAGGGACCTGCGGTACAGCTCCAGGGCCGTGGTGTCGTCGCCGCTCGTGCGCGCGATGAGCGCCATGTCGCGCCGGCACAGCGCCTCGCCCATCGGGTCGTCGAGCGCCTGGAAGACGTCGAGGGCCGAGTTCAGTGCCTGCCGGGCCGTGTCGAACTGGTTGCGGCTCATGTAGAGCGAGCCGAGCGAGGCCCGTACGGCGGCGGTGCCGCGCAGGTTTCCCGCTTTGCGGACCGCGGCCAGCGCGCTGAGGTGGGTCTGCTCCCACAGGTCGTAGTGGCCGCGTACCTCGAACAGCGTGACGAGCGAGGTCGCGAGGTCCCAGCTGAGGTCGTGGAGTCCGGCGTCGGCGGTGTGCTCGACCATTCCGCACAGGGAGGCCTGCTCCGCGTCGAGCCAGGCCAGCGGGTCGGCGAGGACCTCGTCCGTGTAGGAGGCCGGGGGTTCCCAGCGGGGTGCGTCGCCGTGCAGGACGGTGAAGTCCCCGCCGTACACGGTCCGGTGGGCCTGCTGGGCCAGGTGCATCCAGCCGCCCGCCATCCGGGCGAGGGCCTCCTGGCGTTCCTCGGGCGTGTGGTGAGCCGCGAGCTGTTCTCGAGCGTAGACGCGGATGATCTCGTGGAAGCGGTACCGGAAACCGCCGGTCCGCTCGACTCCGGCGACGTCGAGCATCTGCACGTCGACCAGTGGTTCCATGAGGTCCGAAGGGAAGGGGCGGTGGTCGTCGAGCAGCGCTCCCGCCAGCCAGCTCGGCAGGGTCGGCGCCTGCGCCATGCTCAGGAGCCGCAGGAGGCGGCGGTCCTCCGGCGCCAGGCCCTCGTAGGTGAGCGAGAGGCTGGCGCGCATCGTCATCTCGCCGTGCGTCAGTTCGTCGAGCCGGTGCCGTTCGTTGGCGAGCCGCTGCACCATGGACGCCAGGGTCCAGTGCGGGCGGGCGGCGAGCCGGGCGGCGACGATCCGCAGGGCCAGCGGGAGCCGGCCGACCGTGCGGACCAGGGCCTCCGCGGCCGCGGTCTCGCCCGCGACCCGTTCGCGGCCGATGATCCGGGAGAGGAGTTCGAGGGCCTGGTCCTCGGCGAGCACGTCGAGTTCCACGCGGTGCGCGCCGGGCAGTGCGGTGAGGCGGGCGCGGCCGGTGACGAGGACGGCGCAGCCGCGGCTGCCGGGAAGCAGGGGCAGCACCTGGCCCTCGCCGGCGGCGTCGTCGAGGACGACGAGGACCCGGCGGGAGGCGAGCCGGGTGCGGTACATCTCGGCCCGCTCGTCGAGGGATTCGGGGATGAGCTGGCCGGGGATGCCGAGCGCGCGCAGGAACCGTCCGAGGACTTCCTCGGGGGTGGCCGGGGTGCCGGTCGTCCCGCGCAGGTCGCAGTAGAGCTGGCCGTCGGGGAATCCGGTCTCGGAGAGCAGGTGGGCGACGTGCACGGCGAGGGTCGATTTGCCGGTGCCGGGCTTTCCGGTGATGGCGGCGAGCCCCACCGTGGTGCGGCCCGGTCGTCCGGTCAGGGCCTCTTCCAGTGCGGCGATCCGGCCGGTGTCGGACACGAAGTCGGCGACGGCGGCGGGGAGCTGGTGCGGCACGGCATCCTGCCGAACCGATTCTGCAGACGTCGGGACCGCGGGAACGGCCGCTTCCGCCTCCTCCTCGGCCTCCGCTCCCGCGGGTTCCTCCGGTGAGGGTGCCTTCTCCCCGGGGACGCGTACGGGTACGGCTCCGGCGGGCGCCGGGAGCCGGCCGTTGAGGATCGCCGACTCCAGCTCCCTGAGCTCCCGGCTGGGTTCCAGTCCGAGTTCCTCGGCGAGGAACCGCCGTGCGGTGCGGAAGGCCTCCAGGGCCTCGGCCTGTCGTCCGGACCAGTACAGCGCCTGGATCAGCTGGCCGCGCAGCTTCTCCCGCAGGGGGTGTTCGTGGGTGAGCCTCTGCAGTTCGCCCACGAGGCCGTCGTACCGGCCGAGTTCGAGTTCGAGCTGGATGCGGAGTTCGACGGCGGTCAGGCGCTCCTCGTTGAGCTGGCGCGCCTTGTTCGCCAGCGGGCCGCTGTCGAGGCCGGACAGGCAGTCGCCCTGCCACAGGGTGACCGCGTCCCGCAGCAGCCGCACGGCAGGGAGGAGTTCTCCCTGCTCGCGCAGCCGGCGTGCTCGTAAGACCAGGCCGGTGAAGAGCGCGGCGTCCACGTTCGCCGCGTCGGTGTGCAGGACGTATCCCGGGGGCCGGGTCGTGATCGAGACCTCGCCGTCCGCCCCGGCGAGGAGCTTGCGCAGCCGCGACACACAGATCTGGACCTGGGTGCGGGCGGTCTCCGGCGGGTTGTCCTCCCAGATGAGGTCCACCAGGTGGTTGGTGCTGACCACGCGGTTCGTCTCCAGGAGCAGCGCCGCGAGGATCACCTCCTGGCGCCCTGGAGGAAGCCGCAGCGGGCCGTCGGGGCCGTGGACCTGGAGCGGTCCCAGGACCCGGAAGGCAAGGGGTGACGTGGCCAGGAGCTCCTGGGATCTGTCCCCGATGTCGTCCGTCACCGATTCCCCCACCAAAGAAACGTGTTGACACGTCAGGACCGAGTGAGGACAGTCTCCACAACCACCCCCGCCCTGTCCATGCCGTGAAGATCCCGGTCGGAGATAGAGGGGGGATAACGTGGAGTTGGCGGCTCCCCCCAGAATCCTGGCCGAGAGTGAAAGGGGCTCAGCCGTTGAACCGCCAAGAAGACACGAGCACCGGGCTGCCGGGGCCGGCCGACCTGGTCACCGCCGTGGGAATCGACCACGTCCGCCTGGTCTACGACTACCTCGACGCCGGTGACCTGGACTCGTGCGCCTCCCTGCTGCACGACGGCGTGGTCCTCGAACTGCCGGGCCTGCCGCCGTTCCGCGGCCGGGCCGCGGTCCTGCACACCCGCTTCGGGCACTCGGCGCCGTGGGCCCGCCACGAGATCGACCGGGTCGTGGGGCAGGACCGCAGCGTGGTCGCCACGGGGCGCCGCGTGGTCCCGGGCGCCGACGGACAGGAGCTCCGCTTCGTCGACGTCTTCACGATCGCCGACGACGGCATGCTCCTCGCCTGTACCCGGTACCACCACGCGGCGCCCTGAGCGAGGCCCGAGGACGGCCCCCACCCGTCCTCGACCCGGGACCCGCCGGGGGATCTACAGACCCGGTCCGTTGTACGCGCCGCGGTGCGGCTTCGCGGTCGCGCTCACCGGGTTCGCCCAGTAGTCGCGGCCTCCGTTGCCGCTGATCACGGAGCCGTTGTTCAGGGCGGGGGACGTGGCGCGCAGCTTGTAGCCGTCGACGGAGTGGATCGTGTCGCCGCCGGTTCCGGGGTTCACGAACCGCGGGTCGCCGACGATGCCGTTGGCGGTGGGCCGGGGCACGCCCTGGAAGACGTTCCACAGCCAGGAGATCCCGGCGCCCGTGGGCAACCGGGAGTCGGTGGTGCCCACCCAGATGTTGTTCTCGACGACGCTCTCGTCGGGGAGCGTGATGTCGAACTTCTTGTCGGTGCAGTAGAGGACGTTGTTGTACAGGTGCAGCGCGGAGCGTCCGGCGCTGACGCTGCTCATGCGGCAGTCGTTCTCGGAGATGTTGTAGCGGATGATCTGCTGGGCGCCGCCGATGGTGCCGCAGCCGTCGCAGTCGAGGAAGAAGCCGCCGATGTTGTCGCGGCTGAAGTTGTACTGGATCGTGCAGGTGCCGGTGTTGCCCCAGTCGCAGTCGAAGGCCTGGCTGTCGGCCACGGACATCCGCGTGATGCCGTACACGGCGTTCTTCTGGATCGTCGGATCGCGGTCGCCGAGCACCCAGATCCCGGCGAAGTTGCCGCCGGAGAAGGGATGGACGCCGTTGCCGACGCCGGAGGCGTTGTTGTACTGGATCATGGGCGTGTCGGCGTAGCTGGCGATGATGCCGTCGCCGCCGACGTCCTTGACGACGTTGTTCTCGATCAGCACCCCGGTGCCCTTGACGGCCATGGCGCCGACGCGGATCTTGAGGCCGCCGCCGCCCGTGTTGCTGATCTGGTTGTCGTGGACGTGGACGTCGTTGAGGGTCGAGTTCGTGCCGCTCGCGCCGGTGACGATGCCGGCGGACTGGACGTAGTCCTCGGTGGTCGGGCTGCTCTTGTTCGTCTGGCCGGCCACCCGGTCGACGACGAGGCCGCCTATGTCGAAGCCCCGGTGCGCCGTTCCGTCGGTGGCGGAGATGCGCAGGCCGGTGCGGCGGGCGAGCGTGGCGGCGGGGTTGGTGATCTTGAGGTTGCCGATCCGCCAGTGGTCCTGGTTGGTCAGGGAGACCGCGTCCGGTGCTCCGCCCCCGTCGATCACGGGCAGGGCGCCGGTGCCGTAACCGGTGAGGACGACGGGGGCGGCGGCGGTACCGCTGCCCTGCGGGGCGAGGGAGCCGGTGCAGACGGTGCCGGCGGCGAAGGCGAGCGTGTCCCCGGGTCCGTACGTCCTGCCGTTGGCCTGCGCGATGCTGTTGAACGGCGCCGCCTGGCTGCCGTCCCCGGCGACGCCCTGCGAGCAGTCCACATAGGTGACGCTCCCCGCGGCGACGGCGGGTGCGCCCGCGAGGACGGTGGTCCCGGTGAACACGAGGGCGGCGGCGACGAGCCCACGGCCCATCAACTGCCGGACGGGGAAAGCTCTGTTGGTCATGACGCAACAACCTTTCTGGCGGTCGGGTGCGGCCAGAAGCTAGGTGCGCGCCGTGATCGAGTCAATGTGTTCTTGTCGATTGATCGAATTTCGATCGCCTGGTGGGCGATTGCTCGATCCTCCACACTTGCGTTCGCCGTCCCGCTGGGCGAAAGTTCCTTCGATCGCACCCCGGCCGGGCGGTGTCGCGGGAGACAGGGGGCGCACGCGTGTGCGTGGTGGACGCGGCGGCGCGAGAGGCCGCCCTCGCCCGGTTCCTTCACGAGCATCCGGGGGCAGGGGCCGCCGGATCCGGCCACCCCGCGCTTCCGGGCTGCGCCGACGCCGCCTGGCCGGCGGCCCCCGAGGGGCCTTCCGGGATCCCCGCGCTCCTCCCCTGCCTGCTCGACGAGGCCACCGGCCCCGAGGCCCTCCTCCTGCTCGGCAACGTGCTGCTCGACGGCGCCTTCCGGATGAGCGCGGCCATGCCGACGGCCGTGCCCTTCCTGCTCCGCCTCGCCGCCGACCCCGGCATCGCGACCGCGGTGCGCTCGGGCCTGGTCGACCTCCTGGTCGTCGCCGCGTGCCTGTCCGAGGCGGTCGACGCGGACGACGAGCGGTCGGTGCTGCTGCTCGGGCCCGACGACGACCATCCCGAGCGCGAACGGTGCAGGGCCGCGTTCCGCGCCCACGCCCCGGTGCTGACCGGGCTGCTGGACGACGAGACCCTTCCGGAGGGCCTGCTCGGCGCGGACGACCGCGAGTCCCTCCGACGCGCCGGGGACCTGCGCCGAGACGCAGTTCCCCGGTCGGCCCCCTCCTCGGCGCCTGCCCGTCAGAACCCGGCCGCCGCCGGCACGAGGAGGGGACGGCAGGCGTCCAGGGCGCTGTCGACATGAGCGTCGAGGCGGGGGTCGGGCGCCAGGGCGGAAAGGCGGTGCATGGTGAGCATCGCGTCCCAGGCCGAGGTCCCGGCCAGGGGGGACGGACTCCAGACGACGTCTTCGAGGTGGGTCCAGAGGTGCCCCCCGAAGCCCAGATGAATCGTTCCTGCCCGGGATTCCTCCTCGTCGAGGGCTCGACGCGCCGCCGTCAGGAAGGTCACCGCGTGCTCGGGTCCGAGCGCCGAGACGACGACCCGGAGGTGGGAGGCGATCAGGGACGTGACCTCGGCCCAGTCGGCCACGTCACCGAAACGCTCGCACAGACGTACGCTCAACAGGTGTTCCATGTCAGTGGTCATGCATGCACAGATACGTTTCCGCCGCCCACGGCGGCCGTCACGACACGCCGGAGGTGGGGTCCACCCCCCCGTACGGAGTGATCGCCGCACCCACGGGGACACGCCGGAGGGCCGGGGCGCACGAAGCGCCCCGGCCCTCCGGTGGGATGGTGCCGGCAGGGATCAGACCTGCTCGTCCTCCGGAATGCTGACCAGCCAGCGGGTGTCCTTGCGCGGACGCAGGTACAGCACCCAGTACAGGGTGGCCACGGCCGTGATGCCGCCGGTCCACAGCAGGTACTCGACGTCCTGCATGTACAGGATGTACGCCATGACTCCGATGAGCAGCACCGGGACGGCCGGCCACAGCGGCATGCGCCACGCCGCGACCTCGCGGTGCGCGCCCCGGCGGCTGAACAGCGCCGCCACGGCCACCAGCAGGTACATGCCGGTGACGGAGACGCCGGTGACGCCGTAGAGGGTGTCGAGGTTGACGAAGCACAGGGCCGCGCCCGGCACGCCGACGAGCAGGGTGGCCACCCACGGGGAGCCGAAGCGGCCCAGGCGGGAGAGGGCGTTGTTGACGGGCTCCGGCCAGGCCTTGTCGCGGGCGGAGGCGAACAGCACGCGGGAGTTCTGGATGACCATGACGATGCCGGCGTTGATGATGGCCAGCGCGACGCAGAGGCTGATGAAGGTGCCGACGGCGGAGTTGGACCAGGCCGTGATCATGCCGCTGATGTCGCCGCCCGTGAGGGTCTCCAGGTCGCCGGCGCCGAGGGTGATGGCGACGACGGGCACCAGGATGACGGCGGTCGAGATGGCGAGGGTGGCGAGCACGGTGCGGGCCACGTTGGTGCGCGGGTTCTCCAGTTCCTCGGAGAGGTAGACGGCCGTCGAGAAGCCCTGGGTGATGAAGAGGGCGATGGCGAGGCCGGAGACGACCATGGCGCCGGTGACGAGCGAGTGCGAGCCGCCCTCGGCCGCGACCTGGCCGTGGATGAGGGAGCCGACGCCCCGCTCGGAGTGGGCGAAGCCGAGGATCGCGACGATGCCCGCCGCGATCACCTCCAGGACGAGGAAGATGCCGGTGATCCAGGCGTTGGCGCGCAGGTCGAGGAGGCCCGCGAGGGTCGCGAGGAGCATGACGCCGGCGCCGGCGATCGGGGCGGGGATGTGCACGAGGGGCGCGAGGTAGTCGGCGGTCCCCATGGCGATCACCGGTGGCACGATCATCACGACCAGCAGCGACAGGACGAAGACCAGCCAGCCGGCGAGGCGGCCCGAGAGGGTGGAGACGATGGCGTACTCGCCGCCCGCGCTCGGGATCAGGGTGCCCAGCTCGGAGTAGCAGAACGCCACGCCGATACAGAGCAGCGAGCCGATGGCGATGGTCAGGGCGGCGTACGTGCCGACCCCGTCGAACAGGTCGGGCACGACCACGAAGAGGGTGGAGGCGGGCGTCACGCACGACAGCGTGAGCAAGGTACCGCCCACGACACCGATGGAACGCTTGAGTTTCTGCGGCACGGGTTCGGTCTGGGGGGCCAACGCGTGCGGCGCGCTGAGGGTGTCGGTCATCAGGCGGTTCCGATCGATGCGAGCGGTGGTTCTGAACGGGAGCGGTATCGCCTCCGAGGCGGCTGGTGATCAGGTGGTTCCGTGGGCTCCCGAGCTGAATGGAAGCGTGAGCAGAACCACAGGTCAATGGCCTTTCTCCTGCGGAATCCGTTGTTCCGACACGCCTGGGTGCACCATCGGGGCGCCAAGAACGCGCCAAGACCGCCGAATAGCTCCGTGCGGGAACCGCAGCCCTCCGGGGAGGACTTTTCCCGCGCTTTACCGCCGCTCCACATCCTGGAATCCCGGACGGCACCGCCGGTGCCCGGCTCGCCCCGTTCACACGCCCGTACGCGTCGTGTCACATTCCCGGCCCCCGTCTCGTCGTACTGCCGGAACGCCGCATCCCCGAGCAGAAGGAGGCTTCCCCATGCCGTCAGCCGAGGCCATGAGCAACATCGCGGTGCTCGAACGCTTCCACTCCGCCACGAACAGTGGCGAAATGGACCTCGTCGCGAAGGCCGTCGACGACCTGACCGCACCGGACCTGGTCTTCCACGCGCCGGTGCCGATGGGCGCGACGGGAGCGGAGGCCCTGAAGCGGGTCTGGGAGGCGCTCCTGCGCGCGTTCCCCGACCTCCACGTCACGATCGAGGAGACGGTCGCGGAGGGCGACAGGGTCGTCTCCCGGAACACGGTGACCGGGACCCACCTGGGCGAGTACCGGGGTCTGCCGCCGACCGGGAAGCCCGTCTCCTACGGGGAGATCTTCATCTTCCGCTTCGAGGACGGACGGATCGCCGAGATCCGGGGCGTCGTGGACGTCCTCACGCAGTTGCGTCAGGTCGGCGCCCTCCCGTCCTGACCGGAGGCACGGGCGGGGCGGCCGGCGATCGAGCTCAGAAGTGCCTCAAGTCCCTTGTCCGGCGGGCTCCTCGAAGGCAAGGTCGAATCCGCCATCGACCCATGGAATGAGGGCTCAGGGGGACACGAGCATGAAGATCACGAGGACCGGCCTCTCCGCGTGCGCCGTCGCCGCGCTGCTGGCCGGCGCGGTCGCCTGCACGGACGAGGGCGGCGGCGGGGCGGCGAAGAAGGCGCCGCAGGCCGTCGGCACCGCCTGCGCGAACGGCACGTACACCTGGTTCAACGTCGACAAGCGGGACGTGCTGACGGGTGTCGCCGCGAAGCAGAGGCTGGGCAAGGGGGGCGGGGCGCTGACGAACAAGCCGATGCCGCTCCACACCCCGACCACCACCGTCACCTTCGAGAAGGGGCCGCGGGTCGGCGCGAAGGCCGCGCTCCGCTCCCTGGCCGTCCGCATCGGAGACGTGGAGGCCGCCGGCGGTGACGCCTCCTCCTTCACCGACGTCCACAGGCCCCTGCCGAAGCGCGACGCGCACCCGACCACCGTCGACGGCGCCGGGGACATCGTGGAATACACCTTCGTCCGACAGGTCACGGCCGACTTCCGGTACACCTGCGGCGACGGCGAGCACGCGGCCGGCCGCGCGACCGGCTGGATCATCGACGGCACGGGCATCCTGGAGTGCTCGACCGCGATCAAGAACGCGAAGCCGGGCGAACCGTCCCTGGAGGCGGCCCGCCTCTCCTGCGGCCCCGACTCCCCGGCGGCCACGGCGAAGAAGGCCTAGGACCGCCCGAAGCACCACACGCGCCCGCACCACCGGGTCCGGCAGCCACCGCCGGCCCCGGTGGTGCGGGACCGCACGCGAAAACAGTAGCCATGTACATAGTAGCCATGTACTGTATTCACCATGAGTGCAGCAGCCGAGAGCGCCACGGCGGGATTCCTGGTCTGGCGCCTGTCGATGAAGTGGCGGGTGGCCGTCGACCGGGCGGTCGCGCCGCTGGGCCTGACCCACGCCCAGTACGCGCTGATGGGGTCCCTGTACGGCATGGCGCGCTCCGGGCTCCGGCCGAGCCAGCGGCAACTCGCCGACCACACCGGGCTCGAACCGCTGTACGTCTCCAAGCTCGCCCGCGCACTGGAGGCGTCCGGCCTCGTCACCCGCACCCGGGACCCCGACGACCCGCGCGCCATGCAGCTCTCGCTCACCGAGCAGGGGCGCGACGTCGCGCGCCGCGCGATCCAGGTGGTCCAGGGCCTCCTGGACCAGATGCTGGAGCCGCTCGGCGGGCAGGACAGCCCGCGCGCACGGCAGTTCGCCCACGAGCTGGCGGCCCTGCTCGACGCCCCCCTTGATCCGCACGCCGAGAACGACGAGGAGCAGTCATGACCACCACCGCACCCACGACCAACGGCCGCGTCATCGCCCTGGCGCACTACGCCGCACGCGCCCTCCTGGAGGGCGTCCTGACCCGCCACGGCGCCACGTTCGAGCAGAACGTGACGCTCCGGGCCGTCGCGGTCGCCGGCGACTCCCTCGCCCGCGACCGGCTCGTCGCCGACGTCATCGGCTCCCTCAAGACCGACGAGTCGGCCGTGCACGACGTGATCGACGGCCTGACGGCCACGAAGCTGCTGGAGCAGGACCCGGCACAGCCCTCCCGGCTGCGTCTCACCGAGGCCGGGCGGGAGCTGTACGACTCCGCCGCCGCCGAGACCGCCGAGATCTCCGCCCGGCTGTACGCCGGCATCCCCGCCGAGGACCTCGCGGTGGCGGGACGCGTCCTGAACCTCATCACGGCCCGCGCGAACGCCGAACTGGCGGAAGCCTGAGCCCCCGCGGAAAGGCCGGCCGGCTCCCGGTCACGACCCGGCGGCCGGTCCGCCGGGCCGTGGGGCGCATCAGGCCCGGCGGCGCCGGGCGGTCATCGGCATTCCGTACCGCGGCCGGATGGTGATCCTCGCCAGGATGTCGACCGCGTGCCCGGGAACGGGCTCGAACTCCCAGTTCCGCCCCACGGTGGCCAGCGCCATGACGCCCTCCATCCACGAGAAGGTGTTGCCGATGCACTGCCGCGGACCGGCACCGAAGGGAAGGTAGGCCAGGCGCGGGCGTCCGGGCTGGACCGCGTGGCCGGTGAGCTCGTCCGCGGCGTCGGCGGGGCTCGGGTTCTTGAGCCAGCGCTGCGGGGCGAAGAGCTCCGGCTGCGGCCACCACTTGGGATCGCGGTGGTTCACCCACGGGACCATCGCGACGAAGCTGTCCTTGGGGATGTGGTAGCCGGCGAGCTCGAAGTCGGCCAGGGGACGGCGGGCCATGCCCATGATCGGCGGGTAGAGGCGCATCGCCTCGGAGAGGACCGCGTCGGTCCAGACGAGGCGGGGCAGGTCCTCGACCGTGGGCAGCCGGTCGCCGAGCACCTCGTCGATCTCCGCGTGCATCCGGGCCCGCGCCTCGGGGTGGGTGCCGAGCAGGTGGTAGGCCCAGGTGAGCGCATTGGCCGTGGTCTCGTGGCCCGCCATGAGCATGGTGATCGCCTCGTCCCGGACCTGGTGGTCCTCCATCGGCTCCCCCGTGTCCGCGTCGCGCGCCGCGATCAGCATGGAGAGCAGGTCGGCGCCCTGGCCGTCGCCCTTCCTGCGCTCCGCCATGAGCCGGTAGACGATGGCATCGAGCTTGTCGCGGCCCTCGAAGAAGCGCTTGTTGCCGGGCAGCGGCAGCTTCGCCAGATAGCGGGCGAAGGGCAGGGAGTCCCAGCGCAGCGGGCCCTCGTCGCGCGGGATGGCCGTGCGGACGGTGCGGGCCACGTCGCTGTCGAGCGAGACGTCGAAGATCGTGCGGGCGACGACGGCGAGGGTCAGCTCGATCATCTCGACCGACATGTCGAGCCGGTCCCCGTCCTTCCAGCCGGACTGGATGTCGTCCGAGAGCTCGGCGAAGGCACGGCCGTAGCCGGCGATGCGCTCGTGGTGGAACATCGGCTGGATCAGCCTGCGCTGCTTGCGGTGGTACTCGCCGTCGCTGGTGGTCAGGCTGTTGCCGAAGATGACCGAGAGCGGGGCCTCCCACTTGCCGCGGCCGACCTGCATCGTGGCCTTCGTGAAGTTGCGGTGCGAGTTGACCAGGACCTCGTTGACCGCCTCCGGGTCGCTGATCAGGTACAGATTGCGGAAGCCGAGCGGGACGCGCACGACGGGGCCGTACTCGTCGCGCAGCCCGGTGAAGTAGTCCATCGGATTGCCGGACATCGCCAGCAGGGCACGCAGCTTCCCGGTGGGCCCGGGAACTGCGGCGGCCGGCGGGGCGGTGGAGACCAGGGTCATCGAGGTGCCTTCCTGAGGTGTGGTCACGAGGGGCGCCGCGGGCTCGGCACAGACGGCTTCCGGCGTGAGCTCCATGGACATGGGCGGGTCACTGCCGGGCGAAGCGCCGGAGGGCGAGCGAGACGTTCTGCCCGCCGAAGGCGAAGGAGTTGGAGAGGGCCGCCCGGACCTCGTACGGACGGGCGGTGTTCGGCACGTAGTCGAGGTCGCACTCGGGGTCGGCCGCGTCCTGGTTGATGGTGGGCGGAATGACCCCGCGGTCGATGGCCAGGGCGCAGAACGCCGTCTCGGTCGCGCCGGCCGCGCCCAGCAGATGGCCGGTCATCGACTTGGTGGAACTGACCGCCAGGTTCCCGCTGTGCGCGCCGAAGGCGGACTTGATCGCCTTCGTCTCGGCGGCGTCGGAGAAGGGGGTCGAGGTTCCGTGGGCGTTGACGTGGTCGATCTCGTCGGGCTTGAGGTCGGCCTCGCGCAGCGCGGCGAGCATGGCGCGGGCGGCGCTCTCCCCGGTGGGATCGGGGGCGGTGACGTGGTAGGCGTCGCTGGTCTGGCCGTAGCCGCAAATCTCGGCGTAGACGTGCGCGCCCCGCGCCTCGGCCGACTCCGCGGTCTCCAGGAGCAGCATGGTGGCGCCCTCCCCCATGACGAAACCGTCCCGGTCCGCGGTGAACGGGCGGGAGGCCCGCTGGGGTTCGTCGTTGCGGCGGGACAGCGCGCGCAGGTTGGCGAAGCCCGCGACCAGCGGCGAGGCGATGCAGGCCTCGGAGCCGCCCGCCAGCGCGGCCCCGGCATAGCCGTCGCGGACCAGGCGGTAGGCCTGCCCGATCGCGTCGGCCGAGGAGGCGCAGGCGGTGACCGGTGCGCCGCCGGGGCCGCGGAAGCCGAAGCGCTGGGAGACCGTGCCCGCGCCCATGTTGACGATGGAGCTGGGCACGAAGAACGGGGAGACCATCCGGGGCGCCTCCGCGTCCTTCAGCACCCCCTCCCGCATCGTGGCGGCGCCGCCGATGGCGCTGCCGATCACGGTGGCGGCGCCGTCCCGGTCGATGCCGTCGAGGCCCGCGCGCTCCACGGCGAGTTCGGCCGCGGCGATCGCGAAGTGGCAGAACCGGTCGAGGCGCCTGGTCTCCTTGCTGGTCAGCCAGTCGGTCGGGTCGAAGTCCGTCACCTCGGCGGCGATGCGCACCGGCAGCCGCTCGGCGTCGAAGCTCCGGATCGGTCCCACGCCGGAGGTTCCGGCGAGCAGCCGCGTCCAGACCGCCTCGGTGCCGACGCCGAGCGGGGTGACCATGCCGATGCCCGTCACCACCACCCGGTGACGGCCGGGGGCGGTGCTCATGCGGGCCCGCCCGGATCGGCGAGCCCGAAGAGGGACTCCATCCGGATCGCGAGGTTCACATCGCCCTGGATGCGCAGCCGGCCCTGGAGCAGCAGGTCCATGCCCTGGGCCGCGGCGGAGGCCATCTCCACGAAGCTCACCGCGTCGAGGGTCAGGGTGACCGTGGGGGCGCCCGAGATCCCCGTCCCGCGCACCTCGCAGGTGTCCTCGGTCAGCACGAGGTCGTACGCGAGGGGTCCGGCCGGTGCCCTTTCGACCTCCCAGCGGGCGGTCTGCGAACCGTCCAGGGGGCCTCCGGTGTAGCGCTCGGGCATGCGCGCGAAGACCGTGCGCAGCACGTCCTCGCCCTCGGGCGTCGCCAGCCAGGCCGCCAGTTCCTCGCGCGGCAGTCCGGCGATGGCGGCGCGGACTTCGGCGAGTTCGCCGGAGCGCAGTGCCGCGAGTCGCTCCGGGGAGAAGGTCGGTCCGGCCGTCATGAGAGTTCCTCCGCTCGCGCGGGCACGGGCCCGCCGTCGACTGTCCGGTCGGCTGCCTGCCGGAGTTCCTTCTGCGGTGCGACGCCGGGCAGCCGGGCGAGGACGTGGCCGTCGGGCCGTACGAGGACCGCTTCCGTCCCCTTGAGGGCGTAGATGTCGGCGAAGGCTCCGCCGACGTCGCGCAGCCGGGGCCCGTCCGCGGTGATCACGGCCGCGGTGAGGGGCAGGCCCATGAAGGTCGGGTCCTCCTTCGCCACCTGTTCCCAGTCGGCTCCCTCGGCCCCGGTGAGCAGGGCGAATCCGGTGCGGCTCAGGTCGGTCGTGGAGATCCGGTCGCCGGCCCGGTCGAGCCAGGCGTGCGGGGCCCGGTGGCCGGCCTCGGCGGTCGGCCGATAGGTCACCACGTCCTGGACCACCGGCTCGCCGGGGCCCGGTGCGTAGGTGAACCCCAGCGTCTGCCCCTCGAAGTCGAAGTGGGGCCGGTGCTCCTCGATGTTGCGGGCGAACTTCTCCCGGTCGGCGTCGGACTGGAGCAGCGCCCGCTTCTGGAGGGCGTTGATCTCGCTGTGCCGGGCGTTGAACTCCGCGACCGGGCGCCGCTCGCGCTCGTACGAGTCGAGCAGCGTGTCGGGGGCGCCTCCGCGCAGTACGGCGGCGAGCTTCCAGGCGAGGTTGTGGGCGTCCTGGATGCCGGTGTTCATGCCGAAGCCGCCGGTGGGCGGGAAGGTGTGGGCGGCGTCCCCCGCGGCGAGCACCCGGCCGTCGGCGCTGCGCCAGGATTCGAGCCCGGTGGAGCCCATCACCCAGTTCCGCACGGAGTGGATGCGCAGCCCTTCGATCGCGTCGCGCGACTCGCCGATGGCGGCCTCGATCAGCTTGTGGTGATCGACTTCCCGCTCGAAGTAGGTGTGTTCCTCTTCGGGGGTGAGGGCGGGGATCTCCAGGAGCCATTCGCCGCGCACGGGGTCCACGGTGACGAGGACGCCCCGCACGGTGTCGTTGAGCACCCAGTACAGGGCGCTCTCCCGGCCGGCCGTCCAGGGCGAGAGGTCGGCGCTGAAGTGGATGTCGAGGAGCCTGCCGAGCGGGGTGGCCGCGGTCCGCCGCAGGCCCACGGTCTCGCGCAGCGAGCCGTGCAGCCCCTCGGCCAGGACGGCGTAGCGGGCCTCGACGACGGCGGGGGTCTCGCCCCCGGTGGTGACCCGGACGCCGGTCGGAGTGACGGTGAGCTCCTCGGCCTTGACGCCGCGGATCACTCGCGCGTTCTCGGGGAGCCGCTCGACGAGCAGCGCCTCCACCCGGTTCTGCGAGCAGATGACGGGAAGGACCGGGCTGTTGACCGCTCGTTCCATCAGGGCGTCCGCCGAGGCGATGATGTCGAGGCCGGCGAGCTCGGTGCCGGCGAGCTCGGTGCACCAGGTGATGCGCGCCGTGTTCTGCAGGGGCACGCCGGCGGAGCGCACCTCGGCGTCGATGCCCAGGTGCCGGAGCAGCTCCATGGTGCGCGAGTTGATCACCGTGGCGCGTGGGTGACCGGAGGGTTCGGGGCGCTGCTCCAGGACGACCGTGCGGATGCCGTGTCCGGCGAGGAAGTGGGCCGCGGCGAGGCCGGTGGGCCCGCCACCGACCACCACGACGTCGGTCTCCACCCGCTCGGCGGTTTCCAGCGGCTGGGATACGGGCGCAGTCATCGGCGCACCTCCGTAAGACGGGCGACGACCGGTGCCATGCGGCGGGCCACCGCGGCGTCGAAGCCGGCCTTGAACAGGACGCGGGCGACGACGACCGTGGGCAGCCCGGCCAGGATGGCGCCGGTGAGCCAGAGCACGAACATTCCTGTGAGCGCGTTGCGTTGGACCTCGCCGCGTCGGCCGGCGGCGCGGATGACCCGGCCCCAGATCCGGAAGGCCTTCCCGGCGAGGAGATCGGCCGCGGCCAGCGGGGTGTTCACGGGGGCCGCGTCGTAGGCGGCGAGAACCTCGCGGACCCGGTCGGCCAGGTCGTCCTCGGAAGCGGTGCGGGACGCGGATCCGTCCTGTTCCGGGGCGAGTTCGGGGTGCGCGGGGGCGAGTTCGGGGTGCGCGGGGGCGAGTTCGGGGTGCGCGGGGGCGAGTTCGGGGTGCGCGGGGGCGAGTTCGGCGATGCGCTCGCCGAGGAGCGCGAGCCGGTCCAGCTCGTCCGTGCCGACACCGGCGCGCGGGAATCCCCAGGACGCGTCGCGCTTTCCGGCGAGCAGCCAGCGCAGCGTGGTGACGAAGGTGACGCCGGCGGAGGCGGTGTCGACCGCGGCGATCGTGCCCAGGTAGCGGCCGCCCGCGGCCTGGAGCAGCCGCTGCACCTCGACGGCGGCCGAGTACCACATGTTCCGGCAGGCCACCAGGCCGACGACGGCACGCCCGTCGAACGCCTTCGGCTCGGCGCCGATGAGCGCCCGCATGGGCGGTGCCGGAGCCAGATACCAGACGGGGAAGGCGAAGACGACCAGGTCCGCTTCGTCGTCCTGGTCCACCGGCTGCCCGGTGGTGATCTCGGGTGCCCCGTCGGGGTCGACGGAGGCGGGGAAGACACCGAAGAAGCGGCGTACGGGCCAGGGGAAGGGGAAGGGTTCCCGCGGCCTGATCTCGACCTTGCGCACGTCCCAGCCCGCCTTCTCCAGCGGGTCGGTGACGGCGGAGACGGATTCCAGGAGCTGACCTGTCTGCGAGTACCAGTAGACGGTCACTCGGGGCTGCGCACCCACGGCCTCAGACCTCCCCGGCGGAGACGGCCGTCAGATGCGCGAAGGACACCGCGAACCGGCCGGACTCGGGGACCATCACCAGGAGCTTCTCGCCGGGGGACACCAGGCCCTCCCTGAGCATCTCCTCCAGGATGATGTAGATGCTGGCGCTGCCCGTGTTCCCGACGCGGGGCAGGTTGCTGTACCACTTCTCGACGGAGGGGGCCCTGACCTTCCTCCGCTCGATCTCCTTGAGCACCATGGTCTTCATGCGCTCGCTGGAGTAGTGCACGGGGAGCCAGGCGAGCTCGTCCGGGTCGAAGCGGCCCTCGTCGAGCAGCCGCTGGTACTCCTTGACCCCGGTCCGCACGAGATGCGGCAGCAGGGCCAGGTTCTGGCGCAGCGCCAGTGCGCCGTCGGCGGCGGCCTCGGCCGCGGAGGGGTAGTCCCACCAGGCCTTCTCCGCCGAGTTGTCGGCCGAGCCCATGTACATGCAGGTCTGCTCGGTGTTGGCGTAGGAGGTGAGCGAGATCCAGTCGATCCGCAGACTCACGCCGTCGGCCGCCGGGCGGTCCTGGACCAGCGCGGCGCCGGCGCCGTCCGAGAGCATGTAGCGCAGGAAGGCCATCTCCATGGCGATGGCACCGTCGTCCGAGACCGTCCGGACGTCGGCGAACCGTTCGCTCCTCATGAAGCGCGAGGCGAGTTCGGAGGCGGAGGCGACCGCGTTCTTCTTCTCTCCGGCCGCCACCTGGAGGTAGGCGCTCTTGAGCGCCATCATGCCGGAGCTGCAGATGCCGTGGGTGGTGACGATCTCGCAGGGCGGACTGCCCAGTTCGCCGTGGATGCCGCTGGCGATGCCGGGCGCGACGAGGTCCGGGACGGCGGTGGCCGCGGCGATGAGGTCGATGTCGTCGAGGGTGATGTCCGAGCGCTCCACCGCCTGGCGGATGGCCGCGACCGCCATGTCGGTGTTGGAGAACAGGGTCCTGTGCTGCTTGTCGATGGCGTAGTGCCGCGACTTGATGCCGCAGTTCTCCAGGATCTGCTCGCGTAACCCCGAACTCGCGTGGCCCACGCTGCCGATATAGTCCTCGATCTCCTCGTTGGGCACCGGTTCGCCGGGCAGGAAGCGTCCCATGGCGGTGATGTAGGCAGGCATTGCAGAGTCTCCCCGTGATCTATGCGGTCGCTTTGGCTTCGACCTTGGAGACGGCGAAGTCCAGGACGTCGCCGACGGTGCGGAGCGAACCGATGCGCTCGTCGTCCATCGAGACGCCGTAAGCGCCCTGGAGGGTCTGTGCCATGGCGACGAGGTCGAGCGAGTCGATGCCGATGTCGTAGTACAGATCCGATTCCACGGAGAGTCCGTCCGGGTCGGCATCACACTTGGTCAGGAGGAATTCCGTGATATCCGCGTAGAGATCGGTCCTCAAAGACATGTTCACCTCCCATGCCCCACCCCCTGTGCGGCACGGGATTCACTCTGGCCCCAAGGCGCGGGACGGGACATCGGAGAGGGTCACCGGGCCGCCCTGAATTTTTCCCGGCCCTGCGGTCAGCCCTGCGGTCAGCGGGTGCCGTCCGGACCGGCGAAGGCGGCGCCGGCGATGCCCGCCATGGAGTCGCCGTACTCGCTCCTCGTCCCGGTGCCGTCGGGATCGAGGGAGTGGACCAGGCGGCGTGCGAGGTCGCGGGTGGCGAAGGCGCCGTTCTCCCGACCGGGGCGGGCACCCGTCTCGCCCCACACGGTGACGCCGTGCACGAGGGTGAGCCGCATCAGCCCGCCCGGGCCGAAGCACGCCGTGCCGGCCGTCAGGCGGCTCCTGTTGCCCGGTGCGTCGGGCACCTCGGGGACCGGGAAGGCGACCTCCTGCTGGGCCGGCGGGAGCAGACGGCCGCGGAAGAGGGCCGTCATGAAGCGGTCCGGGTCGGCGGCGGTGGAGATCATCCCGCCCTCCGCCCAGCGGTAGGGGCTCTGCTCGGTGACGTCGTCGCCGCCGACGTACACACGGGTGTGCGGGCCGGGGACGGTGATGGCGTCGGCGGCGGGCGGGCTGGTGTCCCGCAGCTGGAGGGGGCGGAGGATCCGCCGGTCGAGCTCCTGCCGGAACGTGTGCCCGGTGGCCTTCTCCACGAGCAGGCCGACGACCACGGTGTTGATCCCGTTGTACTGCCGGACCGTGCCGGGGCGGGGCGGTGCTCGGTCCACTCGGGGTCCCGCGCGGCGAGCGCGAAGGTGTCCCGCACCCCGTCCGCGGGCGTGACGCCCTTCAGCCACCGCCCCTGCCCGTCCCGGGGGCCCGGGGTGGGGGCCGGCCGGGGGAAGCCTCTGGTGTGGTCGAGCAGCTGCCGCACCGTGACCGTGCCGTACTCGGCCGGGATCAGGTCGGGGAGGTGGCGGCGCACCGGGCCGTCGGCGGTCACCTGTCCGGCGGCGCCGGTCCGCAGGGGGCCGCGGCCCGGTCCGTCGACTCTGACCAGTGCCCCCGCCTCGTGACCCGGCAGAGGTGTGATCGGTTTCCGCAGCGGCTCGGGGTCGAAGGCGGACCCGGTGCTCGCCGCCGGCGCGTGCGCCGGGGCGAGGGCCGTCGCGGCGGGGACGCCGGATCCGATCGTGAGGACCGGGGCGGCGAGGCCGTCCACGGCGAGGCGGCGGGCGGTCGGACGGACGCGCACGGGCTGCTCCGTTCTGCTGATGCGGTGAGGCTCATGGCGCCCCTTGACGCCATCAACTCTCCCGCTCCCGAAGCATGGTGACTATCCGTAATCACCCCGATTCGACCCCGATCCCCCCGGACCGCTCCCCCGAGGGCCGCCCCCGACATCGTCCCGGGCCTGCCGCCCGCGCATCAGCTCCAGGTCCTCGCCCCACGCGTCGAGCACCGCGCCCTGTCCGTGCCGCCGTGCCGCCGCCTCCACCTGGGCGAAGAGCCGGTGCTGGGCGGGGACGTCCCCCGATCCCGCGATGCGCCCCACGGCTTCGAGCAGCGTGTCGGTGTCCCAGCCGGGCAGCGGGTACCGGGCGAGTTCCCACTCCAGGTACTTGTTGTAGGGGCGGGGGCGCCGGTCGAGGGCGAAGAGCAGTTCCAGCAGGTGGCCGATGCTGTCGGCGGCGTCGAGCCGGGCCGCGATCCCGTGTCCGTCCCTGGCGTTCTTGAGCGACCGGTAGAGGGAGTTGGCGTAGGCGTCGAGCCATCGGGCGGCGGCGCGGGAGGCCTCGTCGGCGGTGAGTCGCGCCTTGGCGGCCAGGATCCGGGTGATGCCTCCGTCGAGCCGGTCGAGCACGACCCGGGCGCGGGCGAGGGCGTACCGCTCGAATCCCGGCATCCCCGCGGCCCGGAAGGCGTCGAGGGTGAGGAGGACCAGGTCGAGGTCTCGGGTGCGGTGCCCTGCGAAGCGGGTGAGTTCCGTCGGCGCGCCTTCGGCGAGGACGACGTACAGGTCGTGGTCGGAGTGCTCGGTGGTCATGCCCTCGTGCGCCCGGGAGCCCTTGAGGACGAGGCCGACGACCGCGGGGTCGGCGACGGCCAGTTCGACGAACGCGTCGTAGGTGAGGGGCCGTCGAGGAGTCATCGCGAGCTCCCGCGGGCGCCGAGCACCCGGTCGGACGACACTGCTCCGACGTGGGGCAAGCAGGTCATGTCTCCCCCGAGGAGGGTCGGTTCATGGGCGCGGGCAGCCTGTCAGGCGCTTGAGGAGGCGTCAATGAGCCCCTCCCGCGGTGAGCCCCTCTCCGCAGTGAGCCGCTCTTCTCGTTGACCCTCTCTTCTCGTTGAGCCCCTCTTCTCGTTGGGCCTCTCTTCTCGTTGACCCTCTCTTCTCGTTGAGCCCCTCTTCTCGTTGAGCCCCTCTTCTCGTTGAGCCCCTCTTCTCGTTGAGCCTCCTCCCCCGTGATCGCTCAGTCGTCGAGCAGGCGCCAGGTGGTGAGGGCCAGCCGTGCGCGGGTCAGGCCCGCGGGGGCGGTGAGGTCCAGGGTGAGGGTCTTGCCGATGTGGTCGAGGCGGCGGGCGATGCTGCTGTGGTGGAGGTGGAGGAGCTCGGCCGCGCGGCGGACGGAGGCGGTGGCGCAGTAGGTGTCCAGCGTCTCCCGGTCCTCGGGGGACAGGCGGTCGATCGCCGTCACGTCGGGGTTGTCCCGTACGGCGTCCTCGGGGATGTCCGCCAGGAGGGCCAGCGCGCCCAGGTCGGCGTGGTGGACGACGGGTTCGCGCGGGGTGGTGAAGCGGAGTGCCGTGCGGGCCTGCCGCCAGGAGCGCTCGGGGCTCTCGGTGGCTCCGATGCCCGCTCGTACGCCCGCGGGGAAGGCCGTACGGTCCAGGGTGGTGGCCAGGAGGACGCCCACGTCCGCGAGCGGGGCCGCCTTCACCGGGCGGGCCGGGCAGACGAGGGCGCCGACGCGGTCGAGCGGGAGACGGGTGCGTACGGCGACGGCGTGGACGGGGAGACCGGGGGCGAAGCCCAGGAGGCGGAGTGCCCGGGCCCGGGCCGCGTCGTCGGTGTCGGAGCTGACGGCCAGTTCGACGAGGGCGGGGTCGGCCATGGTGGTGCGGGCGGGGCCGTAGCGTTCGGCGGCGGCCGCGGCGGCGAGGGCGAAGCGGTCGAGGAGGACCTCGTCGAGCGGGTTGGGCGGGCCGGGGCGCTCCAGCCAGACCGTGCCGATCTCCTCCTCGTCGAGGGTGATCGGCGCCTCGGTGGACGCGGGCGCCGGCGGGGAGGAGGCCTCTGTTCCGTGCGGGGAGACGCGGGTCGAGCGGCCGGTGCCGTGGAGCCGTGCCCCGGCGACGCACTCGGCCAGGCCCGCCGAGGCCCGCGCGAGCGCCGGGAGGTCGACGCGGCGGCGCATCAGGGTGTCGTAGAACGCGACGATGCGCATCGCGCCGTCGACGTACGGATCGAGTCCCGAGAGCCGTACGGCCAGTGCCTCCATGGCAGAAGGATCGCAGAAGGGCGGCGGGACAGGGGCGCGCCGTTCGGTGCGTGATCGGGGCGGGACGCGCGACGGATGTCGGGTGACCGCCCGGGGGGCCGGATCGGAGGATGGTCGTCATGGATCCCGAACTCGAAGCGTTCATCCCGTTCTTCCCGCAGACCGACCTGTCCGATCCGGTCTCCGCCCGCGCGTACTTCGCCGGCCTCGCGGCCTCCGTGCCGGCGCCGGACACCTCCGGGATGGAGGTCGAGGACCGCGTCGTGCCCGGCGACCCGGACGTGGTGGTACGGATCTACCGGCCGCACCGGGCGCAGGGCGCCGTGGTCTGGCTGCACGGCGGCGGGTACGTCATGGGGAACGTGGACACCGAGCACCCGTGGGCCACCCGCATCGCGGAGAGCTCCGGCGCCGTGGTGATCTCGGTCGGCTACCGGCTGGCCCCCGAGCACCCGTTCCCCGCCGCCCTGGACGACGCCTACGCCGTCCTGCGGTGGACGGCCGAGCACGCGGCCGAACTCGGCGTCGACCCTGCGCGGATCGCGGTCGGGGGCCACAGCGCGGGCGGTGGGCTCGCGGCCGCGGTGGCGCTGCGGGCGCGTGACGAGCAGGGGCCGCCGATCCGCTTCCAGCTGCTCAACCAGGCGGGACTCGACGACCGCCTGGAGACGTGGTCGGCACGGAACTTCACCGACACGCCCTGGTACCACCGGGGCAAGGCGATCGCCGCGTGGCGGCACTACCTGGGCTCCCGCCAGGCCACTCCGTACGCCGCTCCCGCGCGGGCCGCCGACCTGTCCGGCCTTCCGCCGGCCTATGTCGCCTCCGCCGAGTTCTGCCCGAACCGCGACGAGGACCTCGCCTACGCCGTCCGTCTGCTCCAGGCGGGCGTGTCCGTCGAGATCCACCAGTGGCCCGGCACCTTCCACGGGTCGCAGGCGATCCTCTCCGCCGAGGTCTCGCAGCGGCAGAACGCCGAACTCGGCGCCGTGCTGCGCCGTGCCCTCGCCGACTGAGCCCCGCCCCGCCCCCTTCCCCTATCTCTCCTTCTCCCCCCTTCCTCTCCTTCTCCCCTTTCCTCTCCTTCTCCCCTTCGTCGATCGTGAAAGGACCGATGTCATGAAGACGCGACAGATGCCGGCGTCCGCCGGTTTCGATCCCGCGGAGCTGCAGTCCGCCCTGGACGACGTCCATCGCGCGGGGGTGCCCGGCGTGTTCGCCGAGGTACGGGACGACGGCCGGATCTGGCGCGGCGCCTCCGGGGTCGCCGACGTCGGGACCGGCCGTCCCGTCAGGCCCGACATGCGGCATCGCGTCGGCAGCGTCACCAAGACCTTCACCGCGGCCGCCGTCATGCAGCAGGTCGAGGAGGGGCGGATCGGGCTCGACGCGCCGATCGGTGACCATCTGCCCGAGCTCGTGCCGGGCGAGCGGGGCCGGAGGATCACCGTCCGGATGCTGCTCGACAACACGAGCGGCATCCCCGACTACCTGCCCTACGCCTTCCCGTCCCTCAAGGGTTTCCCCGAGCGGCCGGACGTCTCGACCCGGAGCATCGACGACAACCGGTTCCGCGCGTTCCGTCCGGCCGAGCTGATCGAGAGCGGACTCTCCGCGCCTCCCGTCGGGGAGCCCGGCGGTCCCACCGGCGTGTACTCGAACACCAACTGGCTGCTTCTCGGCGAGCTGCTGGCCCGGGTGACGGGTGTGACGGCCGAGGAGTACATCACCCGGAACGTCATCGAGCGGGCCGGGCTGCGGCACACCGCGTTCCCCACCGGACCGCACGTCGAGGGGCCGCATGCGCGCCTGTACGAGGCGTTCTACGGTCTGATCGACCCGCCGCGCGACTACAGCGTCTACGACATGTCGTGGGTGGGGACGGCGGCGGCGCTGGTGTCGACCATGGAGGACCTCAACCGCTTCTACGCCCTGCTCCTCGGCGGCGGGATCGTCAGCCCGTCGTCGCTGGCGGAGATGCAGCGGACGATCCCGGCCCGTGCCCTCGACGGCTCGCCGATCCGGTACGGGCTCGGGCTGCACCGGGTCGACCTGCCCGGCGGCACCTTCTGGGGGCACGACGGCACGGTCTGGGGAGCCGGCACGATGTCCCTGACCAGTGCCGACGGCAGGCGTCAGATGTCGGTGGCCGTCAATCTCATCCGCTGGAACAGGCCCGACACCTCGGGGAGGCCGCAGCCCCACCCCATCGACGCCGCGATGAAGGCCCTGTACGGGCGGGCGCTGTGCGGTGGCTCCTCCCCGGCCCCGGAGACCGTTCCGTAGGGGGGTCAGGCCCGACCGGCCGCCATCTCCATCAGGCGGGCGAGGACGCGGCCGCCCGAGGCCGCGAGGCCGTCGTGCTCCCACTCGTTCGTGACCCAGACGCGCGTGGCGCCGATCTCACGGGCCGTGCGCAGGGAGAGGCCCGCGTCGACGTACATGTCGTCGTGGTAGACGGCCGCGGCGAGCGGCACCTCGTTCGCCGCGAGGCGGCGCACGTCGTACAGGGGCGGCCAGTCGGTCCGGGCGGCGAGCAGGTCGGCGGCGTCCGCGAAGGGGCGCAGGCCCCGGATCTCCCGGAACATCCAGGGGTACATCATCTCCCCGGTGAGGAGCAGGGGGTCGGCGTCCTCGGCGAACTCGGGGAAGTCGGCCAGGGCGCGGTCGGCCGCCCAGTCGGTCGGCCCGGCGCCCTGCCCGTACAGGGTCTCCTGCAGGACGGCGAAGAGCGGGTTGTCGGCGAAGCCGGTCAGGGACATCACCTGGTGCAGGAACGTGTCGGTCAACTCGCCCTCGTCGTCGAGGGATTCGTCGAGGAGCCAGTGGACGCGCTCGAATCCGTCGCCCATGCCGAGCGCGAGGCCCAGGGTGCGCAGCCGGCGCGGGGTGAACCGGTCGCCGTCCGGCAGGCGGACGTCGTCGGCCGCGAGCAGGGCGGCGATCTTCCGCAGCCGGGCGGCGTCCTCGGGGTAGCGGGCGTAGAAGTCGAGGACCCGGTCGCGTACGCGGGGATAGGTGCGGGCGTACACGTCGTCGGCGGTGGCGGTGAGACCGGGCAGGCCGCCCGTGACGTAGCAGGCGCGCAGGCCTTCGGGCGCCTGGGAGAGGTAGGTGAGGGTGAGGAAGCCGCCGTAGCTCTGGCCGAGGGTCTCCCAGGGGGTGTCGCCGCAGAGTTCGCGGCGTATCAGCTCGGCGTCGGCGACGATCGAGTCGGCCCGGAAGTGCGCGAGGTGGTCGGCGAGGCGTTCCGGCGTGTCGAAGCGGGCGGCGGCGCGGGCGGTGACCGGGCTGGAGCGGCCGGTGCCTCGCTGGTCGAGGAGGAGCACCCGGTGCGTCTTGAGGGCGTGGGGCAGCCAGCCGGGCGAACCGGCCGACGGCCGGGGCGACTTGCCGCCGGGACCGCCCTGGAGGTAGAGCAGCCAGGGGAGTTCGTCCCCCGCGCGGGCCGGGTCGACGACCTCGCGGGCGAAGACCTGGAGGGTGGGGCCGTCGGGGGCCCGGTGGTCCAGGGGGACGGTGAAGGTGTGGTCGACGGTCGCGTACGCGGGATTCATGTCTTCCCTCGATGAGATGGGGGGCGTCCGGCCGGGGTGCGGACGGTGGTGAGCCCTTCGGGCCCGGGCTCACCACCGTCCGGGGTCATGCCGCCGGACCGGCCGGCGCCAGGGTGTACGTGCGGCCCGACGTGTAGAAGTCCAGGGCGGCCTTGCCCTGTTCGCGCGGCCCGTGGCTGGAGGCCTTGGAGCCGCCGAACGGCAGGTGGAAGTCGACGCCGGTGGAGGGGGCGTTGATCCGGATCATCCCGGTGTCGAGCAGGTCGAGGCCGGTGAGGGCCGTGTTCAGGTCGGCCGTGTGGACCGAGGTCACCAGGCCGTACGGTACGGAGTTGGTGATCCGGATCGCGTGGTCGAGGTCGTCGGCGGCGAGCAGGGACGCGACGGGGCCGAAGACCTCCTCGCGCAGCAGCCGGTGCCCGGGCGACACCTTCTCCACCAGGGTCGGGGCCGCGTACCAGCCGGACCTGTCGAGCGCGGTGCCGCCGGCGAGCGTCGACAGCCCCTGGCAGGCGTCGACGACTTTGTCGCGGGCGCCCTCGTGGATGACCGGTCCGCACACGGTGGCCGGGTCGGCGGGGTCGCCGACGGGGAGCGCCCTCAGCGCTTCGGAGAGGGCCTCGCGCAGCGGGTCGAGGGCGGCGCCGACCGCGATGACGCGGCTGGTGGCGGTGCACTTCTGGCCCGCGTACCCGGCGATGGAGGCCGCGATGTGGCCGGCCGCCTGCTCGATGTCCGCGTCGGGCAGCACGAGCGCGGCGTTCAGGCCGCCCATCTCGGCCTGCGCCGGGATGCCCCGGGCGGTCGCGGCCCTGGCCACGGCCTGGCCGACGGGGGTGGATCCGGTGAAGGAGACGACGTCGACGGCCGAGACGAGGGCGTTGCCTTCGGTCGCGCCGCCGGGGAGGACGGTGAACACCCCTTCCGGTACGGCCTGCCGGACGATCTCGGCCAGGCGCTGGGCGCACGCGGTGGCCTCGGGGGCGGGCTTGAGGACGACCGTGTTCCCGGTCGCGAGCGCGGGGGCCGCCTTCCAGGTCGGGATGGCGAAGGGGAAGTTCCAGGGGGTGATGAGCCCCGCCACGCCGTGCGGGCGGCGGCGGCTCAGGAGCAGTCCGGTCCCCGCCGCGGTCTCGTGGACGGCGCCGGTGGGCTCGTACGGGGCCTGCGCGTAGTAGCGCCAGATCGCGGCGGCGCGCGCCACCTCGGCCCTGGCCTCGGAGATCGGCTTGCCCACTTCGCGCACGGCGAGTTCGGCCAGTTCGCCGGCCGCCGCCTCGATGGCGGTGGCGATCGCGCCCAGGGCGGCCGAGCGGGCGGCGGCTCCGGCGAGGAGCCAGCCGGGCTGCGCGGCACGCGCCCGTTCGACGGTGTCGACGACCGCGAACGCGCCGGGCGCGGGGATGCGCAGGAGGACGTCGGTCGGGTCGGCCGGGTTGCGAGACGTGACGGTGGGAAGGACGTCGGTCACAGGAGGAGGCCTCCGGGGAAGGGATCGACCGGGGAAGGGGTCGTCCGGGTCGGATGGGTACGGCGCGGCGCCGACGGCGGGCACGGGCCACGACCGTCGGCGGCGGACATCAGCGGCGGCGGACGTCGACCACGGCGCGCGTGAGCGGCCGCGGCGCGCGGCGGCGGCGACTCACGGCAGCGTCGGCGGACGTCGACCACGGCTCGCGGAGCGGCCGCGGCGCGCGGCAGCTCGCGTCAGTGGTGGCCGTTCGCGACGACCTTCTCCGTGGCGGTCCGCACCGCGGCCTCGATCGCGCCGGTGAGCGGGTGGCGCGGCGGACGCGTCGGACCGCCGGGGCGGCCGGCGATGTCCATGGACAGCTTGATGGACTGGACGAACTCCGTCTTCGAGTCCCAGCGCAGCAGGGAGTGCAGCGACTTGTAGAGCGGGAGGGCGGTCTCCAGGTCGCCCGCGACGGCGGCGTGGTACAGCTCGGCGCAGCTCGCGGGGAAGGCGTTGGGGTAGCCGGCGATCCAGCCGACGGCGCCCGCGACGGCCAGCTCCAGGAGCACGTCGTCGGCTCCGATCAGCAGGTCGAGCTCCGGGGCGAGTTCGGCGATCTCGTACGCGCGGCGGACGTCGCCGCTGAACTCCTTCACCGCGACGATGCTGCCGTCGCCGTGCAGGCGGGCGAGCAGGTCGGGGGTGAGGTCGACCTTGGTGTCGTACGGGTTGTTGTACGCGACGATCGGGATCCCGACGCCCGCCACCTCGGTGTAGTGGGCGCGCACGGCCTCCGCGTCGGCGCGGTAGGTGTTGGGCGGCAGGAGGAGGACGGAGCCCGCGCCGGCCTCGGCGGCCTGCTCGGCCCAGCGGCGGGACTCGGCGCTGCCGTACGCGGCGACGCCCGGCATGACCCGCGCCCCGTCGCCGGCCGCCTCGACGGCGGTGCGGACGACCTGGGCGCGCTCGTCGTCGGTGAGGGTCTGGTACTCGCCGAGGGAGCCGTTCGGGACGACGCCGTCGCAGCCGTTGGCGATCAGCCAGGCGACGTGCTCGGCGTAGGCGTCGTAATCGACGGAGAGGTCCTCGCGGAAGGGGAGGGTGGTGGCGACCATGATGCCGCGCCAGGGGCGGTCGGTGTTCCAGGTGGTGGTGGCGGTCATGCCGGTGGCCTTTCTATGGTGTGTGACATTTTACAGAGGAGGAAGGAGAGAGGCCCGCACGGGCCTCTCGTCCGGCCTTCAGGAGGCGTCGGGGTCCGGATCGGCCGTCTCGTCGTCGAGCGCGGCGAGCGTCGAGAGCCGGACCGGTACGGCGAACGGGCGCCGCTCCGCGGGCGGTTCGGCGGCTCCGCCGCGCGCGGCGAGGCACGCGACGGCGGTCCCGCACATCCGCCCCTGGCACCAGCCCATGCCGGCCCGGGTGAGGAGCTTGACGGTGCGCGCGTCCCGCGCGCCGAGCTCGGCGACCGCCTCGCGGACGCGGCCGGCGCTGACCTCCTCGCAGCGGCACACGTCCGTGTCGTCGGTGAGCCAGCGCGGCCAGCCGGGGCCCGGGGCGTGGGCCGCGGACATCACGTCGGCGAAGGCGCGCATACGGTCCCGGCGGCGCCGCAGTTCGGCGATCCGGCCCTCACCCGAGCGGCCGCCCAGGAGGCGCGCGGCGATCGCCCGCGCGGCCAGTTCGCCCTCGGTACGGGCGAGTTCCGCGCCTCCCACTCCCCCGGTCTCGCCCGCCGCCCACAGGCCGGTCTCCGAGGTCTCCTGGAAGTCGTCCAGGGCGAGCCCCAGGGTTCCGTCGGGCAGCGACCGGGTGGCGCAGCCGACCGTCGTGGCCAGCTCGATCTGGGGGACCAGACCGTGGCCGACGGCCAGGGCGTCGCACGCGATCCGACGGCCCGTCCCCGGTACGGGGCGCCAGTCGGCGTCCAGGCGGGTGACGGTGACGGCCTCGACCCGGTCGGTGCCGTGCACTTCGGTGACGGCGCTGCGCAGCCGGACGCGGACCCGGTGCCGGAGGAGTCCGGCTCCGTGCAGCAGGGCTTCGGCCGCCTTGCCCGGGTTGGCGACGAGCGCCCGGGGGCTGCGGGCGTACCGCAGATAGCCGGCGGCCTCGACCACGGCCGGCACCTGGGCGCCGGCCGCGGCGAGGGAGGAGGCGACGGCGAGCAGCAGGGGGCCGCTGCCGGCCACGACGACGCGGCGGCCGGGCAGCACGAGGCCGGCCTTGAGCATGGCCTGCGCGCCTCCGGCACCCACGACGCCGGGCAGGGTCCAGCCGGGGAAGGGGAGTTGACGCTCGTACGCGCCGGTGGCGAGCAGCAGGGCCCGGGCCCGGACGCGTACGGGCCGTTCCCCGCCGCCGTCGGCCCCGGTGACCGCGTGCACGGTCCAGGTCCCGTCGTCCTCCCGCACCGTGGACCACACGTGGTGCCCGGCGAGGTGCGCGACCCCGCTTCCGGCGAGGCGGCGGCGCAGGTCGGCGAAGGCGGACCAGTCGTGGTGCAGGGCCTCGGGCCGTACCGCGCCGAGGGCGGGCGCCGGGTGTCGGTAGAACTGGCCGCCGGCCTGGGCGGAGGTGTCCAGGAGGGCGACGGAGAGGCCGAGTTCGGAGGCGGTGACGGCGCCGGAGAGTCCCGCGGAACCGGCCCCCACGACCGCCAGGTCGTACGTGCGCGGCTCAGACGGTGAGGCGGTCATGGCCGTGTCCCTCCTGGGTGGTGATCGCGTCGCCGGGGCGGGCCGGGACCAGGCAGGCACGCCGGTTGGGTTCGCCGTTGACGGTGGCGAGGCAGTCGTAGCACTGGCCGATGCCGCAGAAGGCGCCGCGCGGGCGGCCGCCGTCCCGGGTGGTGCGCCAGGCCAGGATGCCGGCGCCCCAGAGGGCGGCGGCGACGGTCTGCCCCGGCAGGGCGGTGACCCGGCGGCCGTCGAAGGTGATGTCGAACGGCGGATCGGGCTGTGCGCCGACGAGGTCGGCGGGGGTGCGGGCCACGGGCCCTCCTCTCGTGACGGTGGGTGCGCGCACCTCAGGGCGCGGTGCCGGCGAAGCGCTCGGGCCGGAACGGGTGGATGTCGAGGGGTGGTGCGGCGCCGGTCAGGCAGGCGGCGACGATCCGCCCCGTGACGGGGGCGAGTCCGATGCCCGCCCCTTCGTGGCCGCAGGCGTGGAGCAGGCCCGGGACGCGCGGGTCGGGGCCGATCGCGGGGAGGTGGTCCGGCAGGTACGGGCGGAAGCCGAGGTAGGTGCGGATGGCCCGGACGCCGCCGAGGACCGGGAACAGCGCGGTGGCTCCGGCGGCGAGACGGCGCAGGACCTCGGTGGAGAGCCTCCGGTCGAAGCCGACCCGTTCCCGGCTGGCGCCGATCAGGACGGGGCCGGCGGGGGTGCCCTCGACGACCGCCGAGGTCTGGAGCGCCGCGGAGCCGCTGGCGACGTCGGCGACGTAGTCGGCGGCGTACACCTTGTGGCGCACCACGCGCGGGAGGGGTTCGGTGACGAGGACGAAGCCCCTGCGGGGCAGGACGGGAAGGTGGACGCCCGCGAGTTCGGCGAGGGCGCCGCCCCAGGTCCCGGCGGCGTTGACCACGTGCGGGGCGTGGATCTCGCCGGCCGTGGTCCGTACGCCGCGGATCTCTCCGGACGCGCCGGTGAGCAGGCCGGTGACCTCCTCGCCCAGGCGCAGGCGGATCCGCTCGCCTCCGGTGCGCAGCAGCTGGGCTGCCGCGTGGGCGGGCATCACCTGGGCGTCCTGAGGGTAGTGGAAGCCGCCCGCCAGGCCGGGTGCGAGGTGGGGCTCCAGGTCGTGGAGCCGGTCCGCGGGGACCTCCTGGCTGGTGACGCCCGCCTTCTCCTGGCGGGCCGCGAAGTCGCGCAGGGCGCGCATCCCGGACTCGCCCGAGGCGACGACGAGGCCGCCCTTGGCCTCGTACTCGACCTGCGGCGGGAGCAGTTCGCTCAGCTCCCGCCAGAACGCGGTGGCGAGCAGGGCGAGTTCGAGCTCGGGTCCCGGTTCCTTGTCGGAGACCAGGAGGTTCCCCTCTCCCGCTCCCGTCGTACCGCCGGCGACGGAACCGCGGTCGACGACGGTGACGGAGAGGCCGGCGAGGGCGGCGTAGTGGGCGCAGGCCGCGCCGACGACGCCGGCGCCGACGATGATGACGTCCGAGGTGTTTCTCGTGGGCACGGCAGTAATATTTCACATGGCACTGGAGTTGCCAAGACCTCCAGGGAGCTTCTCAGTCGCCTCACCGGCGCCGCTCACCACGAACGGACACGGATGAGTAACGGAGCGCCCGATGCCTTGTCAGTACAATTTCACATTACTATGTTACCGGTCACATTCCAGCCGATCGATCGCCCGCACCGGCTGTCCGACTGCTGTTCTCCGGAGTGACCTTCATGAACAAGCGCATCCACACCCTCGCCACCGCCCTGGTGGTGACCCTCGCCCTCGGCGTGACCGGCTGTTCCGACGGCGGGAAGTCCGGCGGCTCCCGGGACCGCAAGAACCCCGCGGCCGCCAACGACGGCGCGGTCGTCGGAGGCACCCCGCAGAAGGGCGGCACGCTGACCGTCCTGTCCAACCAGGACTTCACCCACCTCGACCCGGCCCGCAACTGGGTCATGCCCGACATGGACTTCGGCACCCGGCTGCTCTACCGCACCCTCGTCACCTACAAGGCGGAGCCCGGCGCCAAGGGCAGCGAGCTGGTCCCCGACCTCGCCGAGGACCTCGGCACCCCGTCCAACGGCGCCAAGACCTGGACCTTCCGCCTCAAGCCGGGCCTGAAGTACGAGGACGGCACCCCGATCACCGCCCAGGACATCAAGAACAACGTCGAGCGCTCCTTCTCCCCCGACCTGCCCGGCGGCCCCGACTACGCGGCCCGCTACCTCGCCGGCGCCAAGGGCTACCAGGGCCCGGCCCAGGGCAGGCACCTCGCCTCCGTGAAGACCCCGGACGCCCGCACGATCGTCTTCGAACTCCACAAGCCCTTCGCCGAGTTCCCCTTCGCGGCCACCCTGCCGACCTTCGCCCCGGTACCGCCGAAGCAGGACAAGGGACCCCAGTACGACAACCGCCCGTTCTCCTCGGGGCCGTACAAGATCGAGACGTACGACCGCGACAAGCAGATCGTCCTGGTCCGCAACCCCCACTGGGACCCCCAGAGCGACTCCGTCCGCAAGGCGTACCCGGACCGGATCGTCGTCACCATGGGCCTCAAGGGCAACCAGATCGACGACCGGCTGATCGCCTCCTCCGGCACCGACGCCTCCGCCGTCTCCTGGGCCCAGCTCCGCCCCGAGTCCATCTCCAAGGTGCTCACCAAGGCCGACGTCAAGGCCCGGCTGCTCGCCGAGTCCAGCAGCTGCACCGAGATGGTCCAGATGCACACCGGCCGCGCCCCCTTCACCGACCTGAAGGTCCGCCAGGCCGTCCAGTGGGCCCTCGACCGGGAGGCGATCGTCACCGCCGCCGGCGGCCCGGCCGTCACCGACGCCGCCAGCGCCGCCATGCCGGGCTCCCTCTTCACCGGCGGAAAGCAGCCCGACACCCTGAAGATCCCGCTCTCCGGCGACCCCGAGAAGGCCAAGCAGCTCCTCAAGGAGGCCGGGAAGCCCGACGGCTTCTCCACCAGCATCACCGTCTCCGCCAACGACAAGGCCATCGGCGAGGCCGTCCAGCAGTCCCTGGGCCGGGCCGGCATCAAGGTGACCATCGAGACCGTCGACCCGTCCGCCTTCTACGACACCATCGGCGACACCAAGAACCGCACGGACCTCGTCTACACCGGCTGGTGCCCCGACTTCCCCTCCGGCACCACCTTCCTCCCCTTCGTCTTCGACGGCCGCTACATCAAGGAGAAGGGCAACTCCGGCAACCACTCCCTCTTCCGGGACGAGGCCACCATGAAGCGGATGGACGAGATCGCCGCCATGACCGACGGCGCCCAGGCCAACAAGGCGTGGCAGGAGCTCGACGGACAGATCCTCGCCAAGGCCCCCGTCGCCCCGGGAGCCATGAAGCGCCGCTCGCTCCTCGTCGGCACCAACATCGCCGGCGCCTACGGCCACACCTCCTGGAGCGGTCAGATCGACTACGCGACCGTCGGCCTCAAGGACCCCTCGAAGAGCGAGCGTTGAGGGACGGGAAGACCATGACCACGACCACCACCTCCCCTCCGGTGCACGGGGGCGGCGGGGCCTGGCGGCTGGTCCGCGCGGAACTGCGCCGCCGCACCTCCCTCAAGGTCTCCCTCGCCGTCGTCGCCCTCTTCGCCCTGATGACCGTGGCCGCCCCGCTGATCGGCTCGCTGGGCGGCTGGAGCCCCGAGGAGTTCGACAAGTCCGCCGTCGACCCCTACCTCGGCGGACTGCCGATCGGGCCGCTCGGCGGGGTCTCCGCCGAGCACTGGCTCGGCGTCGAACCCATCACCGGGCGCGACCTGTTCGCCCGGGTCGTGCACGGCGCCCAGGTCTCGCTGCTGATCGCCTTCGCCGCCACCGCCATCGTCGTGGTGGCGGGAGTGGCCGCCGGCATCGCCGCCGGCTACTTCGGCGGCCGCACCGACACCGTCCTGTCCCGGCTGATGGACCTCACGATGTCCTTCCCCTCCCTCATCTTCATGATCGCGATGATGTCGGTGGCCCGGGACGTCAACCGGACCCTGCTGATGATCCTCGTCATCGGCCTCTTCGGCTGGCCCGGCGTGGCCCGGGTCGTCCGCGGCCAGACCCTCTCCCTCAAGCACCGCGAGTACGTCGACGCGGCCCGCGTCGGCGGCTCCGGCCCCTGGCGGATCCTCGCCCGCGACATCCTCCCGGGCGTCGCCGGACCCGTCATCGCGTACACCACGCTGATGATCCCCGGCATGATCGCCACCGAGGCCGCCCTCAGCTACCTCGGCGTCGGGGTCCGCCCGCCGACCCCGTCCTGGGGCCAGATGATCGCGGAGAGCGTCGCCTACTACGACACGGACCCCATGTACTTCCTGGTCCCCAGCCTCTGTCTCTTCCTCACCGTGCTGGCGTTCACCCTCCTCGGCGACGCCCTGCGCGACATCCTCGACCCGCGAGGGGGCCGTACGTGATCCTCTACCTCGGCCGCCGGCTCCTCGGGGTGGCCGGCGTCCTCCTCGCGATCGCCGCCGTCACCTTCACCATCTTCTACGTGCTGCCCTCCGACCCGGCCGCCGCCGCCTGCGGCAAGGCGTGCAGCGACGAACGCCTGGAGGCGATCCGCGCCCACATGGGCCTGGACCAGCCCCTGTGGCGGCAGTTCGCCGACTTCGTCACCGGCATCTTCACCGGCCGCACCATGGGCAGCGGCCAGTACGCCCTGCGCTGCGACTTCCCCTGTCTGGGCTACTCGTACGAGAACAGCGAGAACGTCTGGGACCTGCTCGTCGACCGGCTGCCCGTCTCCGCCTCGCTCGCCGTCGGCGCGTCCGTGCTGTGGCTGCTCCTCGGCCTCTCCGCCGGCGTGACCGCCGCGCTCCGCAAGGACACCCTCACCGACCGGGTCCTCATGGTCGGCGCGGTCGCCGCCGCCTCCCTGCCGGTCTACTTCACCTCGGTGCTGCTCATCTACGGGCTGATCCGGGTGACCGGGCTGCTGCCCTATCCGCAGTACGTCCCCTTCACCACCGACCCGCTGTCCTGGGCCTCCAACCTGCTGCTGCCCTGGCTGGCACTGGCCGTGCTGTACGCCGCCATGTACGCCCGGCAGAGCCGCGGCTCGATGATCGAGTCCATGGCGGAGCCGTACATCCGCACCGCCCGCGCCAAGGGCCTGCCGCGCCGCACGGTCGTCGTCAAGCACGGCCTGCGGGCCGGGATGACCCCGATCCTCACGATCTTCGGCATGGACCTCGGCGGACTCCTCGCCGGCGCCGTCATCACCGAGTCGCTCTTCGGACTGCCCGGCATCGGACGCCTCTTCTACGGCGCGCTCACCACCGGCGACCAGCCCGTGATCCTCGGGGTGACACTGCTCGCCGCCACCTTCATCGTCGTCGCCAACCTGGCCGTCGACCTGCTGTACGCCGTCGTCGACCCGCGAGTGAGGTACTGATGAGCCCCTCCGGCTCCCTGTTGTCGGTACGGGACCTCACGGTCACCTTCCCGACCGAGCGCGGCCCCGTCCGGGCGGTCGACGCCCTCTCCTTCGACGTCCTGCCCGGCCGCACCCTCGGCATCGTCGGCGAGTCCGGCTCCGGCAAGTCCGTCACCTCGCTCGCCGTGATGGGCCTGCACACCAGCGCCGAGGTCACCGGCTCCGTCACCCTGGACGGCCGCGAACTGATCGGCCTGCCCGAGCGCGAGCTCAACCGGCTGCGCGGCCGCCGGATGGCCATGATCTTCCAGGACCCGCTGTCCAGCCTGCACCCCTACTACACCGTCGGGGAGCAGATCGCCGAGCACCACCGGGTCCACTTCGGATCCCGGCGCGCGGCCGCCCGCGAGCGGGCCGTCGAGGCGCTCGGCGAGGTCGGCATCCCCGAACCCCGCCGCCGGGCCGGCGAGTACCCGCACCAGTTCTCGGGCGGCATGCGCCAGCGCGTGATGATCGCGATGGCGCTCGCCTGCGAGCCGGACCTCCTGATCGCCGACGAGCCGACGACGGCGCTCGACGTCACCGTCCAGGCCCAGATCCTGGAGCTGATCGCCCGCCTCCAGCAGGACCGGGGACTCTCCGTCGTCATGATCACGCACGATCTGGGAGTGGTCGCCCGGGTGGCCCACGACGTCCTCGTGATGTACGGCGGCCGGGCCGCCGAACACGCCCCGGTCGACGCCCTGTTCACCCACCCCGCCCATCCGTACACCCGGGGCCTGCTCGACTCGCTGCCCCGGCTCGACGACCACGACGACGCGCCGCTCCGGGCGATCCCGGGCAGCCCGCCGTCCCTGCTCGACCCGGCGCCCGGCTGCGCGTTCGCGCCCCGCTGCGCCCGTGCGGCCGCCGGCTCCGAGGAGGAACGGGCCCGCTGCGCCGGCGAACGTCCGCTGCTCGGCGGCCCGGACGGGCACCCGGCCGCCTGCCACTTCCCCGCGTACGAAGGCGTCGCCTCATGACCACCACGACTCCCTCCCTGTTGAGCGTCCGGGACCTGACCATGACGTTCCCCGGACGCCGGGCCCGCTCGGCGCCCGTCCGGGCCGTCGACGGGGTCTCCTTCGACGTGGCCGCGGGCGAGACCCTCGGCCTCGTCGGCGAGTCCGGCTGCGGCAAGTCGACCACCGGCCGCATGATCGTGCGGCTCCTGGAGCCGACCGCCGGCTCCGTCTCGTACGACGGACGCGACATCAGCCATCTGTCCCAGCGGGAGCTGAAACCGCTGCGCCGCGACCTCCAGATGGTCTTCCAGGACCCGCACTCCTCCCTCAACCCCCGGCAGACCGTGGCCCGGATCATCTCCGACCCGCTGCTCGTGCAGGGGAGTTCGGCCTCCGAGGCGCGCAAGCGGGCCGTGGAGCTGATGGAGCTGGTCGGGCTCATCCCGGAGCACATCGACCGCCATCCGCACGAGTTCTCGGGCGGGCAGGCCCAGCGCATCGGCATCGCCCGCGCGCTGGCCACCGGCCCCCGCCTGGTCGTCGCCGACGAGCCCGTCTCCGCCCTCGACGTCTCCGTCCAGGCGCAGATCGTCAATCTGATGGAGCGGCTCCAGCGCGAACTCGGCCTCGCCTACCTCTTCATCGCGCACGACCTCTCGGTCGTGAAGCGGGTCTGCGACCGGGTCGCCGTGATGTACCTCGGCCGGATCGTGGAGATCGGCGTGAAGGAGCGGGTGTACGCGGCACCCGCCCACCCCTACACCCGGGCGCTGCTCTCCGCCGTGCCCCTGCCCGACCCGGCGGCGGAGCGGGCCCGGGAGCGGATCACGCTGCTCGGCGACCCGCCGAGCCCCGCCGCTCCCCCGCCGGGCTGCACCTTCCATCCGCGCTGCCCCAAGGCCCGGGAGATCTGCCGCACCGAGGCGCCGCTGCTGCGGATCGCCGCCCCGGGCGAGGCCCGGCAGGTGGCCTGCCACTTCCCCGAGGAACCGGGAGGGAGCTGACGGTCACGCCGGCGGGGCGGGCTCCGGTCCTCCGCTCTTGACAAGCGCTCGCCTTCCTCGTCCTCATGTTCCTGACCGAAGTGTCAGCACATCACGAGGGGGACGATCAGCGCATGACCAAGCCCGAGAGCGCGGGACACGACTACGACGTCGTCATCGGCGGAGCGAGCCTCGCCGGCTGCGCCGCGGCGATCCTGCTCGCCCGGCGCGGCGCCCGCGTCGCACTGCTGGAACGCCGCTCGCGCCCCATGGCGTACAAGGTGCTGTGCACCCACTCCCTCTCGGCCAACGGCACCCCGGTGCTCGCGGAGCTCGGCCTCATACCCGCCCTGGAGAAGGCGGGGGCCGTCCGCAACGAGGCCCGCTGGTACACCCGTTGGGGCTGGATCGAGCCGGGTGCCGCGCCGGGACCCGAGCTGCCGTACGGCTACAACGTCCGGCGCAGCACCCTCGACCCGCTGCTCAGGTCCCGGGCCGCCGAGACCCCGGGCGTCGACGTGCTCCTCGGCCATCAGGTGACCGGGCTGCTCCAGGAGGGCGGGCGGACCGTGGGGGTGCGGGCGTCGACGCCCGGGGGCGAGCGTGAGATCCGGGCCCGCCTGGTGGTCGGGGCAGACGGCAAGGACTCGGCCGTGGCCGGGTTCGCCGGGGTGCCGACCCGGAAGCACGAGAACGCGCGGTTCGGCTATCTCGCGCACTTCCGGAACCTGCCGCTGCGCGACGGGATCAGCCACGCCTGGTTCCTGGTGCCCGACATGGCCTACGCGTTCCCGAACGACGACGGGGTGACGGTCGTCGCGGTGCTCCCGCACAAGAAGCGGCTGCCGGCCTTCCGGGAGGACCTGGAGGGCAGTTTCCTGGAGTTCGTCCGCTCCCTGCCCGACGCACCGGACATCGACTCCGCCGAGCGGGTCACGAAGATCACGGGCACGATCGACTATCCGCTCCACACCCGCCGGGCGACCGCACCGGGCCTCGCCCTCATCGGCGACGCCGCCCTGACCGGCGATCCCCTGTGGGGCGTGGGATGCGGGTGGGCCCTGCAGTCCGCGCAGTGGCTCACGGAGGCGGTCGCCCCGGCCGTGACCGGCGGGGGCGGGCTCGACAGGGCCCTCGCGGTGTACGCGCGCCAACACCGGCGGCGACTCGGCGGTCACCAGTACCTGGCGGCCGACTTCGCCAAGGGCCGCCCGTTCAACCCCATGGAGCGGCTGATGTTCTCGGCGGCGGCGCGCGACGGCGCCCTGGCACGGCACATGCACCTGTTCGCGTCCCGCCTGATCGGTCCGCTGCGCTTCCTGAACCCCGTGGTGGTGACGAGGGCGGCGGTCGTGAACCTCAGGCATCGCCGGGCGTGACCGGTTCCGCGCCCGGGCAGGCCGACGCCGGCACCGCTCTTCACGAGGGGTGCCGGCGTCGGTGTGTTCAGGCCTCGCGGGCCGCCCGGTACAGGGCGGCGGCGACGGCGAGGTCCTGCCAGGCCATGCCCACGCTCTTGAAGAACCGCGGCCGTCCGGTGGGGACGCGGCCGTCCACCAGGTCGGCGAGGGTGCCCGCGATGTGGTCCTCGCCGATCGCCCCCTCCGCCATCGGCACGAGCAGGTCTCCGGCCTCGCGGAGCGCCGCCGCGCGCGCCTCCACGTACACCTCGGCGCGGGCCACGAGGGCGGTGTCGGTCTCCCGGGCCGCCGGCTCGTGCGAGCCGACCGCGACGACGGTGGCGCCCGGGGTCACCAGGGTGCCGTCGAAGAGGGGTTCGCGGGCCGTGGTGCAGCAGACGACGAGGTCGGCCCCGGCCACGTCGTCGGGTGTGCCGGCGCGGGCGGGCACGTCGAGCGTCCGCGCGTATCCGGCGAGGGCGCGCACGGCGACGGGATTGCGACCGACGACGACGGCATCGGCCACCTCGCGCACGGCGAGGACGGCCTCCAGATGGCCGTACGCCTGGGGTCCGGTGCCGAAGAGGACCAGGCGCAGCGGCCGGTCGTCCGGTGTCAGACGGCGTACGGCGAGGGCGGAGACGGCCGGGGTGCGCAGCTCGGTGAGGGCCGCGCCGTCGAGGAGGGCGAGGGGCCGGAGGTTCGCGCCGTCGAGGAGCAGGTAGGAGCCGGTGATGCGGGGCAGGCCGAGGGCCGGGTTGCCGGGGGCCACGCCCGCGATCTTCACGCCGGCGTACGTGCCGAAGGCGGCGGGCATGAGCAGCAGTTCGCCGGCCGGGACGGGGACGGCGGTGCGGGGCGGGGCGGCCTCGGGGTCGAAGCCGGCGCGCAGGAGGTCGGCGAGGACGTCGACGGTCGCCGCCGGGGTCAGGAGGCGGCTCATGGCCGGGGCGTCGATGTGGAGCAGGTCGGTCTTGGCCGTCGTGGTCGTCACAGGAGGAATCCCGTTCCGAGCTCGTCGTGGGGGTCGAGGACGAAGGTGTGGTTGCCGGTGCGATGGGTGGTTCCCGTGACCTCGGTGACGCCGCCGGGAAGCAGTCGGCCGGTGAAGACGGTGTCGGCGACCGACTCGTGGGTGAGGGTGTCCCCGGGTGCGAGGCGCCCTTCGTCGCCGAGCAGGGCGAGCCGGGCGGAGGTGCCCGATCCGCAGGGCGAGCGGTCGATCTGCCCGTCGGCGAAGACGGTGACGTTGCGCTGGTGCGGCCCGGTGGGGGTGTCGGGCAGCTCGTCGTACAGGATGACGCCGTACACGTCGTGCTCGGGGAACGCGGCGCGGATCTCCCTCCCGGCGCGGACGAGCGCGGGCAGGGAGGCGCGGGTGGTGTCGAGCCCGAGGGCGCGCGCGGGGAGCGAGACGTAGCAGGCGCCGGAGTCGGCGATGTCGACCTCGACGGTGCCGGAGGAGAGGGTCACCGGGACCTTGCGCGCGAGGACGCGCGCCGGGACGTTGCGGAAGGTGACGCCGGTGGTGCGGCCGCCCGCGCGGTGCACGGTCGCGGTGACGCGGCCGGAGGGGACGTCGATGCGGACGGGGACGTCGCCGTCGTCGGGCGCGGGGACGCGTCCGGTGTCCACGGCCCAGGCGCCGAGCGCCATCGTGCCGTGGCCGCAGGCGGTGGAGTAGCCGTCCTTGTGCCAGAACAGCACGCCGAAGTGGGCGCCGTCGTCGTCGGGCGGGACGATGAATCCGCCGTACATGCCGGAGTGTCCGCGCGGTTCCTGGACCAGGAGGCGGCGCAGCTCGTCGAGCGGTCCGAGGCGGAGGGCGAGGGCGCGGCGTTCGGCGACGGTGTCGCCGGGGACCGGCGGCAGGTCCTCGTCGATGATCCGGAAGGGTTCGCCTGCGGTGTGGTAGTCGGTGGTGCGGACGGAGTGCGGGGTGGTGCTCACGGAGTAGGGCCTCCAGTCGGGGAGTTTCATGGTGCCGGGCCGGCCGCTCCCCCCGTGGAGCGGCCGGCCCGGACGGTGGGGTGGTCAGCTGCGCAGCGGGCCCTCGCAGGTGAAGCTCGACGTGCCCGCGACCCGGCTGGACCAGATGTCGACGAGTCCGAAGGAGCAGTTCATGTCGGCGAGGTTGTTGGAAGCGGCGCCCGCCCGGTCGAGGATGAAGTAGTCGACGGTCTCGGACATGTCCTTGAAGACCTTGTCCGCGTTGTTCGCGTCCGACAGGTTGGCGGTGATGCGTCCGGTGCAGACGAAGCGGCGCTTGCCGTACTCGCCGGCCTCGAAGCAGTCGGGGGTGTTCTGGGTGGCGTTGGCGAAGGCGGTCCGGACGGCGGAGACGTCCGCGTCGCGCAGGTAACCGTTCTGCGTGTACGCGGTGTTCGGCACGTACAGGGTGTCCACCTTGGCGATCTGCGTGTCGAGGAAGCGGTCGTAGTCGCGCTGGACGGCGGGGTCGGAGCCCATCCGGTTGCGCCACGCGTCGTAGGCCGCCACGTCGTTGGCCCGCAGGTGGGTGTACATCTCACGGAGCAGCGAGGGCCTCTCGGTCCAGAGGAACTCGAAGAACGTACCGGCGTAGTTGTAGAAGCGGAAGCCGTCGCCGTCGTAGGTGGCGTGGAGGATCTGGTTGACGTTCATCCGGGGGCCGCCGCCGGCGGTGTCGTTGATGATGCCGCGGACCAGGGACTTGCGGACGGCGATGCCGTTGTCGCGGGTGGCGCCGTCGAAGAACTCGGCCGTGCCCTCGTCCATGGCGGTGGTGCGGTCGCCCTGGTACCAGGGGCCCTGGCCGAAGGAGCCGGGGACGGCCCAGCGGCCGTTGAGGTAGTGGGTGTACTCGTGGCGGAAGAGCTCTTCCAGGGTGAGGCTGGAGTCCTCCGGGACGCGGCGCTGGTACGTGTAGAAGGTGGCGCCGTTCTCGATGTAGACGCCGCCGTTGCTGGTGCCGTAGCCGGTCAGGACCGGGTGGTAGACCTCGTAGTCGAAGCGCGAGGAGTAGAGCACGATGGTGAGGGTGCTGTTGGTGTCGCCCGCGAGCGGCTGGTCGGTGCCCAGCACCCGGTGGAACTGCGCCTTGACCTGCTTGCTCGCGTAGTAGAGCTGGTCGACGGTGGCCCGGTCCAGGGCCGTGCGGACCTTGATGCCGCCGTTGTCGTACGTGAACGTGTTGGGGAAGAGCTTCTTCTCGATGTCGGACTTGCAGACGCCGTACGGCGCGCAGGCGTTGTAGTAGTTCAGCCAGGAGACGACCGATCCCCACTGCACGCTGAGGCCGAAGGTGGACTGGACGGTGCCCAGTACGGTGCCGAGGTCGGCGGCGATGGAGTCCTTCAAGCCGTCGATCTGGCCGAAGCGGCCGTACTCGCTGAGCGCGTCGCGGACCACCCAGGCGTTGGACGTGCCCTTGAGGTGGCCGTAGCCCGCGAAGGCCTTGAAGGCGGCGCGGTAGTCGGGGTCCGCCTTCGCGGCGGCCTGGAAGGCGGCGTCCTGGTTGCCGGGGTAGACGCCCAGGTAGTTGGTCGAGAGGCCGGCGAGCGCGGCACCCGCCCAGGCGGGGTCGAGGTTGGTGGCGGTGTGCGAGGGGTCCATGGTGGCCAGGACCCGCTTGATCAGGCCGAGCTGGTACTGGCGCAGTCCGGGCGCGCTCGCCGCGTAGAGCGCCTCGCGGAGGGTGTTCGCGTTGGTCCCGGTGACGTCGAAGGTGCGGGCGGCGGCGGCGAAGTCGGCGACGGCCTGCCGGACGGCGTTCACCGTGGGCGCGTCGGTGGTGTCGATCTCGCCGCGTGAGAAGTCGTGGTACGCGACGGCGTGCAGGTACGTGAACATCTCCTCCAGGTGGGAGGAGTTCCGTCCGTCGTGGGTGGCGGACAGGCTCGATATGCGGCGGGCGACGGCCTGGACGTGGGCGTCGGACATCACGGGGGCGAGCCGGGCGTCCCAGGTCCAGATGAGGCCGCGCAGACAGCCGTCGGCGGTGACGGCCGGGTCGGCGAGGAAGTCGGCGAACTGCTCCGGGGCGAGGCCGGTGATCCCGTCGAGCGTACAGGGGACGCCTGCCGCGGTGGTGCCGGTGGCGTCGGCGGCGAACGAACGCGCGGTGGTGGTGGCGGGTGCCCGGCCGGGCACCCGGCCCGTGGCGTGGCCGCCGGGCGCGGGGGCCGGCCCGAAGGTGGTGCGCGGGGCGGAGGCCCGGTGGTCGACCTGGTCGAAGGGGTTGGCTCCCGGCTGCGCCTGCGGGGCGGGCGCCCCGTACGCGGGGGCCGGGGCGGCGGCGGGCCGGTCGTCCGCGCCGGCCGCGGAGGCGCCGGCCTGACCGGCGGAGGAGAGGAGGGTGACCGCGATGGCGGAGGCGAGCAGGGACGAGCGCACACGTCGGTGGAGGGACAACGGGACTCCTGCTGGTGAGGGGGGTTTCGTGGGGATGGTTCGCGAACTGGTCGGGTTCGCACGGCGTATGACGGGCGTTCATCAGGCCGTGTGCGCTGTAACATAGTAATGTGAAATTGCACTGACAAGCCCTAGGACGGACCGACTTCCCCGGGGGCCCCGGCGGGGCGCCCGAAGAGGGTCGATCCGTACCGGTTCAGAAGCGCGCGAGGCCCGTCTCCGGGGCCTCGTGCGGGGCGCCGGCGAGATAGTCGATCGCGCAGCGGGTGACGTCGAGACCGATGGTGAGCAGGGTGCCCCACTGCTCGTGCGGCGGCTTGTCCTCGTCGGGCCGCATGCACACGACGGCGTCGGCCCCGGCGTCGCCGCAGAAGGCCCGGGCCCGCCCGGCGGGCGAGAGGCCCGGCATCGCGGCGCGCACCTCGCGCAGATGGGCGAAGCGCTCGGCCGTCATCGAGTCGGCCGCCCCGGTGTCCGCCGCCGCGAGGCCGGCGTCGAGGAAGTGGTTGGTGTGCAGCAGCCAGCCGTCCTCGGCCGCCGGGACCACCGCGAGCCCGGCGGGCGAGAGTTCGAGGCTCGCGGCGGAGCCGGCGGTGACGACGGTCAGCGAGGTGGACGCGCCGACGCGCGCCGTCGAGGCGATCTCGACGGCCTGGTCGAGGGTGTCCGCCTCGTCGAGGACGCGGCGGGCGACCGCGTGCACGGGCACGCCGCCGCTCGCCGAGTCGGACGCGTGGAACAGGATGTTGAAGTGCACGCCGAGGCCCGCGCTGTTCACGCCGATCTCGCCGGGGGCGCCGAACTCGGTGAAGAGCTTCACCGTGCGGCCCTCGCTCGGCCTCAGCTCGTGCAGCAGCGCGTCCGGGACGAGCAGGTCGTGCCAGTCCCAGGTCTGCACGGTCTGCGGCGCGGCCCCCACGGGCGCGAACACCGCCGTCGAGCACTCTCCCCTCCCGGGCACGGGGCACCCGGCGAGGATCTCGGTGCGGGCGCCGACGGCGGCCACCGCCCAGCGCTCGACGCCGGCCGCGTCGGCGCAGGCGTCCGATTCCTCGGCCAGGTTCGGTGCCCAGGCCCTCAGCGCCTCGTGGCTGCGGGTGGCGATGTCGCGGACCTGGTCCGCGGGCATGCCGAGGGCGGCGAAGTGCTCCCGGTAGAGCTCCGCGACGTGCCGGATCCGGGCGCCGAACCGGGTGCCGAGCAGGGTCCCGCGCTCGCGGGGGTCGGTGGTCTCGGTCGTGAGGGTGTGCAGTTCCACGCGCGTTCCTTCGGGGCTGGTGGGGCCGCCTGACAACAGGGAGCGGCGCGCCTCAAGCTAGGAAGGTAAAACGTTTTACGCAACACGATGGGCCTTCGGTCCGACGGCCCGCGGCCTCAGGCCCGGCGCGGTCGCCGGCCTTTGACCTCAGGCCCCGCGCGACCGGCGGCCCCTGACCTCAGGCCCCGCGCGACCGGTGGCCCTTGGCCTCAGGCCCCGCGTGGTCGGCGGCCCGCCGTGGAGCGTGCGGCGGCGAGGAGGTCCTCCCTGTCGACGATCTTGACGCGGGGGCGTCCCTGGAGGCGGCCTTCGGCGCGCTCGGCGTCGTCGATCGCCCGCCAGCCGTCGAGGCCGATGGCGTCCGGGTGCCCGCCGGACGCCGGGCCGCCGCCCGCGGGGGCGGTGAGCAGGCCGGCTTCGAGGTCGTCGAGGAGTGCGGAGACGGTCTCCTGGGCGCAGGACTTGTTGGTGCCGATGAACCCGCTGGGGCCGCGCTTGATCCAGCCGGCCACGTACACCCCCGGCCGGACCCGGCCCAGGTCGTGGGGAACCGTGCCGGTCGCCTCGTCGAACGGGAGGCCCGGGACGGGCCGGGCACGGTAGCCGATCGCGCGCAGGACGAGCGAGGCCTCGATGGTCTCGGTGGTCTCGGTGCCGTCGTCGGCGCCCGGTCCGGTCCGTGCGACGGCCAGACCGGTCACCCGGTCGTCGCCGAGGATCCGCGTCGGCCTCGTCCGGAAGCGCAGGACGATGCGGCGCCGTCCCGGCACGGGGGTCCGGGCGGCCAGTTCGGCGAGCAGCCCGGTCTTGGGGGTGGCGTCCGCCGGGACGTCGGCCGGCCAGTCCTCGACGAGGACGTCGACGTCGTCGAGGGCGGCGAGGGCGAGCAGTTCCGGCAGGGTGAACGCGGCCTCGGCCGGTCCGCGGCGCCCGAGGACGAGGACCTCGCGGACGCGGCTCGTCCGCAGCGCCGCGAGCGCCCGGTCGGAGATGTCGGTGCGGGCGAGGGCGTCGGGGTCGGCGGTGAGGATACGGGCGACGTCCAGGGCCACGTTGCCGTTGCCGATGACGACGGCCCGTTCGCCGTCCAGGGCGTAGGGGGCGGCGCTGTGGTCGGGGTGGCCGTTGTACCAGGCCGTGAAGTCGGTGGCGGAGGCGCTGCCGGGCAGTTCCTCGCCGTCGATGCCGAGCCGCCGGTCCGTGGCCGCGCCCACGGCGTAGATCACGGCGTGGTGCTCGCGGAGCAGGTCCTCGTGGTGCAGGTCGCGGCCGATCTCCGTGCCGAGCCGGTACGAGAAGCCGGGCTGGCTCTCGACGGCCCGGAAGAGCCGGGCGACCTGCTTGGTGTCCTGGTGGTCGGGCGCCACTCCCGCGCGGGCGAGTCCGTACGGGGTGGGCAGCCGGTCGTGGACGGTGACGGTGACGCCGGGATACCGGAGCAGTTCGTCGGCGGCGAAGAGTCCGGCCGGCCCGGCGCCGACGACGGCGACCCGCAACTCCGCCGCGGGGATGCGGCGTTGCGGGGGCACGAGGGCCATCGGGGTGCGGTCCTCGTGCGGATGGGCGTCGTAGTAGGCGCGGTTGAGCGCGAGGAACGGCAGCTCCGCCTCCGTGAGCGCGGTGTGCGGCTTGAGCGCGTCCACCGGGCAGGCCGTCGTGCAGGCGCCGCAGTCCACGCAGGTGCGGGGGTCGACGTACAGCATCTCGGTCTGCCCGAAGCCCGGTTCGCCGGGGGCGGGGTGGATGCAGTTGACCGGGCAGGCGAGGACGCAGGAGGCGTCGGCGCAGCACGACCGGGTGACGACGTAGGTCATGGTTCTCCGTTCCGGGGCCCGCGGGCCGCGTCAGGCGGCGTGCGGGGCGGGCTCGCCGCGGTGGCGGGAGGGGCGGCCGTCGATGCGCAGTGCTTTCCACACCCGCCGTGAGGCCCTGTTCATCAGGCCGATGTCCTCGGCGAGCATCCGTACGTCGGAGAAGAGGTCGCGGAGCATCTTCTCGCCGTCGGGCGACTTCCAGAAGATGTCCTTGATCACCCAGTGGGGCACGCCGATCGTCTCGGCGGTCTTCCGGTCGGGGACCACGATGACGTCGCCGAGCACTCTCATGATCACCGGGAAGGCCACCGACAGGGCGCCCCTGCGTGCCCTGCCGTAGCCGGGGACCTTGGCGCGGAGGAACTCGTGGGCGAAGGAGATGTGCCGGGCCTCCTCGGCGACGTGGATCTGCATGAGCCGGCGCATCAGAGGGTGGATCTCGTCGCCGCTGCGCAGGATCGCCTTCTGGAGGTGGTCGATGGGCTCCTCGCCGGCGAGGACGCCAGTGAAGAACGACTCGGGGACCAGGGAGCCGGCCAGTGGCAGGAAGCGGCTGAAGAAGCGGAAGGAGCGCCGTCCGCCGGGCACGTCGGCGCCCGCGCGGTTCACGAACTCCTGGAACATCTGGGTGTGGTGGCACTCCTCCGTGACCTCGTGGGTGAGGTAGCGGAACTCCGGGTCCTGGTTGCGCAGGGAGAACAGGTAGTCCATCACCCCGCGGATGAGGACGTTCTCGAACTGCATGCCCACCTTGACGATGTTGGCGTACCGCCACAGGCCGATGCGCGTCTGCACCTCCAGCGGCTGTTCCCGGTACCACGGGTGGCCGCCCAGGGGGTCGGCCGCGGGGAGGACCCAGCGGGGGTCCGCCGGGTCGATGGCGAAGTCGGGGTGGTCCCAGTCGATGTCGGTGAACGCGTCGAAGTGGATGTGCACCGAGGCCTCGGACAGGGTCCGGAGCCTCTCGTGATAGGTCTGCACGCTGGTCATCGTCGTCCTCCTTCGGGGGCCGTGCGGTCGAAGCGGAGCGCGGGGTCCTCGATCGGGGACAGCCGCAGCGCGCGCCGGTCGCGGTAGTAGTCGTTCCAGATCCGCCACGGGTCCCGGGTGCCCTGGCGGGGCATGATCGCGTCGCCGCGCGCGATGTAGCCGGAGGTCAGCGACTCGCCCATGACGGAGACGGAGGAGCGGTCGGCCTCGGCGGCGACGGGGGTGACGGCGGTGAGGCCGTGCCGGTCCATGTGGGCGAGGAGCCGGCTGACGTAGGCGGAGGCGAGGTCGGCCTTGAGCGTCCAGGAGGCGTTGGTGTAGCCGATGATCATCGCCAGGTTGGGGACGCCGTCCAGCATCACGCCCTTGTAGAGCAGGTGCTCGCGGGTGACGACGGGCTTGCCGTCGACCGCCAGTTCCATGCCGCCGGCGAGCTGCATGCGCAGGCCCGTCGCGGTGACGACGATGTCGGCGGGGATCTCCTCGCCGGACCTGACCTTGACGCCGGTCTCGGTGAACGTCTCGATGTGGTCGGTGACCACGGAAGCCCGGCCGCTCTTCAGCGTCGTGAAGAGGTCGCCGCCGGGCACGACGCACAGCCGCTGGTCCCAGGGCTTGTACGCCGGGGTGAAGTGGCGCATGTCGACGCTCTTGCCGAGCCGGGCCCGTACCGCGCCGAGGAGCACCTTGCGCATGAGGCGGGGGGCCTTGCGGCACAGGGCGTACAGACCGCGCTGCATCGCGATGTTGCGGGCGCGCCCCACCCGGTGGACGAGCGCGGCGGGGACGCGCAGCCCGCGCAGGAGGACCGAGAGGGGGTCCTCGGCGGGGAGGGCCAGGATGTACGTGGGCGAGCGCTGGACCATGGTGACGTGCGCGGCGTCGGGGGCCATCGCGGGGACGAGGGTGATGGCGGTGGCGCCGCTGCCGATGACCACGACGCGCTTGCCCGTGTGGTCGAGGTCCTCGGGCCAGTGCTGCGGGTGCACGAGGGCGCCCCGGAAGCGCTGCTCGCCGGGGAACTCCGGGCGGTGGCCCGCGTCGTAGTCGTAGTAGCCGGTGGCGCCGACGAGGAAGCGGGCGGTGAGGACGCGGGTCTCGCCGGTGGCCTCGTCGAGCGTCTCGACGGTCCAGCGCCCTTCGTCGCTCGACCAGTCGGCGCGGACGGCCCTGCGGCCGAAGCGGATGCGGTCGGTGACGCCGTGCTCCTCGGCGGTGGCCCGGATGTAGCGGCGGATGTCCGTGCCGCCGGCGAGGACCTTGGTGCCGTGCCAGGCGCGGAAGCCGTAGCCGAAGGTGTACATGTCCGAGTCGGAGCGGATGCCGGGGTAGCGGAAGAGGTCCCAGGTGCCGCCGATCGCGGACCGCCGCTCGAGGATCGCGTACGTGGTCCCGGGGTTCCCGGCGAGCAGGTGGCAGGCGGCGCTGATCCCGGACAGCCCCGCGCCGATGATCAGCACGTCGACGTGCTCGTTCTCCATGTCCATCCCCTCCGCGACCGGTCCTGGCGGCGCATTCTCCCCCGGCGCTCTCCCAGGCATCGGAATTTACCTGTGTCACCGCGTCCAAGATACCGGCGGTAACGTGACGTGCGCCACCCCCGGGTGCGCCGTCTCCTCTTGATCGCCGGGTACGATCCACGCCGTGGCCGAGGACAGACACACACGCAACGACGGGCGCCCCGACGGCCGCGACACCCGCTGGACCGGCCACCGCGCCGAGCGCCGTGACCAGGTCCTCACCGCGGCCCTCACCGTCATCGGGCGCGAGGGAACGGCGGTCAGCGTGGCGGCGATCGGCGCCGAGGCCGGGATGCCCCGTTCCGTCGTCTACCGGATCTTCCGCAGCCGCGAGGACCTCGACGAGCAGATCCGCGCGCGCATCACCGACGACCTGATGGCCGCCCTCTCCCCCGCGCTCGTCCCCAAGGGCACGATCCGGGAGGCGATCGAGCACGCCGCCGGCACCTACGTGGGCTGGGTGGCGCTGCACCCCGAGCTCCACCGCTTCCTCGGCACCGGCTCGCCCGCCGTCACGGGCACCCGCACCGCCGTCGCCCTCCACCTGGCGCGGCTCCTGGACACGTACGCCGACCGGTTCCTCGACGGCGAGCGGGGGCCCGCCGGCTTCGACCTCAACCTGGCGTTCGGCATGGTCGGCCTGGTGGACGGCGTGGTCAACCAGTGGGCCGCGCACCCCGGGTCGAGGAGCTCCCTCGACGATCTGACGCACTTCCTGAGCGACGCCCTCTGGGGCGTCCTCGCGAGCGCGACCACACGCCTGGGCATCGAACTCGACCCCGATCAGCCGATCGACCTGACCGGATCCGACCTGATCTGATCCGACCCGCGTCGACGGTCCCTTGTCCACCGACCGGTGGACAAGGGGTTCAACCGGCCGAGCCTGTCGGCGGTACGGCTCCGCCGACGAGCCTGGGACCATGACGAACCCGACCGTACGCATGGCCCGTCACAGCGCCCGGCATCCCTGGCGCGCGCTGATCGGCTGGCTCCTCTTCGTGGCCCTCTGCCTGGGCGCGGGCATCGCCCTCGGCTCCCGTCCCGCGACCACCGAGGACTACCGCATCGGCGAGGCGGGCCGGGCCGAGGCCCTCGCCGCCGAGGGCGGTCTCCAGCAGAAACCCCTCGAACGCGTCCTGATCCGGGCCGCGCCCGGCACCGGCCCCCTCGACCGGGCCGAGGCCGAGGCCGCCGCCCGCGAGATCGGCGCCCGCATGCGGCAGCTGCCCGAAGTGCTGTCCGTGACCGGCCCGGTCGCCGACGCGCAGCACACGGCCCTGCGCGTCGACGTCACCATGAAGGGCGCCGAGTTCGAGGGGAAGCAGCACGTCGACGCGCTCCTCGCGCAGACCGCCGAGGTCCAAGCAGCGCACCCGCGACTGCTCGTCGAGGAGGTCGGCGGCCCCTCCATCGGCAAGGGCGTCGACGAGCTCCGCGGCGAGGACCTCTCCCGTACGGAGGTCATCGCGCTGCCCGTCACCCTGGTCACCCTGCTGATCGTCTTCGGCTCCGTGGTGATGGCCGTCGTGCCGCTGCTGCTCGCGCTCACCGCGATCGTGGCCGCCGTCGGCCTGTCGATGATCGCCTCGCACGTCTTCCCCGACGCCGGGGTCGGCACCAACGTCATCCTGCTCATCGGGCTCGCCGTCGGCGTCGACTACACCCTCTTCCACCTGAAGCGGGAGCGCGAGGAACGGGCCCGGGCCGGCGGACGGCTCACCACACAGGCCGTGGTGGAGCTCGCCGCCGCCACCTCGGGCAGGGCCGTGGTGGTCTCCGGGCTGGCCGTGGCCGTCTCCAGCGCCACCCTCTACCTCGCCGACGACGTCATCTTCTCCTCCATCGCCACCGGAGCGGTCGTCGTCACCCTGGTCGCCGTCCTCAGCTCGCTGACCGTGCTGCCCGCGCTCCTCGCCCTCCTCGGCGAGCGCGCCGAACGCCGCAGGGCCCGCAAGAAGCCGGTACGCGGCGCTCCCCGTCCCGGCGGCCGGATCACCGCCGCCGTCCTCCGGCCCGTCTCCGCGCACCCCGCCGTGACGCTCGCCGTCTCCACCCTCGCGCTCCTCGCGCTCGCCCTGCCCGTCCTGCAGATCAACATCACGGAGATGAGCCGCGAGACGCACTCCCGCGCCATCCCCGCCATGCGGACCTACGACCGGCTCATGGCCTCCTATCCCGAACTGAAGGCCATGCACCAGGTGGTCGTACGAGCGGACGCGGACCGGGCCGACGAGGTCGCCGGCGCCCTGCGCGCCCTCGTGGAGCGGGCGGGCGCCGAGGACCCGGCGATCGGCGGCAACCCCGTCCTGCGGACCTCGGCCGACCACCGCACCACCCTCCTGGAGCTGCCCGTCCCGCGCTCCGTGAACAGCCCCGAGGCCCGCGCCTCGCTCGAACGGCTCCGCACCGACCTCGTGCCCGGGGCCCTCGGTGCGCTCGACGGCACCGAGGTCGCCGTCACCGGCGAGGTCGCCCGCTACGCCGACTACCCCGACCACCAGAAGCGGAAGCTGCCGCTCGTCATCGGGGCGCTGCTCCTCGTCACCTTCGCGATGACGGTGTGGGCGTTCCGGTCGGTGGTCCTCGGCCTCGTCGGCATCGTCCTCAACCTGCTCTCGGCCTTCGCCTCACTGGGCCTCCTCGTCCTGGTCTTCCAGCACGAATGGGCCGAGGGGATCCTCGACTTCACCTCCACGGGCTCGATCGGATCCCGCGTCCCGCTGTTCCTGTTCGTGATCCTCTTCGGGCTCTCCATGGACTACCAGGTGTTCGTGATCAGCCGGATCCGCGAGGCCCGCCTCGCCGGCGTCCCCACCCGGCAGGCGGTCCTCCAGGGCCTGTCCTCGTCCGCCGGGGTCGTCACGAGTGCCGCCGTGGTGATGGTGACGGTCTTCGCGAGCTTCGCCGCGCTGCACCTCATCGAGATGAAGCAGATCGGCTTCAGCCTGGCGGTCGCGGTCCTCCTCGACGCCTTCGTGATCCGCGTCCTGGTGCTGCCCTCCCTGATGCTGCTGCTCGGCGAGGCCAACTGGTGGCCCTCCCGCGCCGCGCGGCGGCCCTCAGAGCCCGAACGGGCCGGTACCCGGCCGGTGTCCGTAGGCTGACGGAATGACCGACACGACGCCCGGCGGGACGGGACACCCGGTGACCGAGCGGCCGGCGCTCACCGCCCTGCGCCGCTGGTACACGGCCGCCTGGCTGCTCCTCGGCCTGGTCCCCTCGGTCATCGGCGCCGGCAACGACTCGGGGCCCGTGAAATGGGCCTCGCTGGGCCTGGTGGCGGCGGCCCTCGCGTACACCGCCGTCCACCGCGCCCGACACCACTCGACGCTCCATCTGGGGATCCTCGCCGCCGGGCTCGGCGTGATGGCGGCCCTCCCCGGCGGCGGCGCGGCCCTCCTGATCGCCGCCCTCCCCCAGTTCTGGTTCCAGGCCCGCGGCCCCCGTGCCGCCGTGCTGCTCAGCGGCTGCGCGGCGGCCGCGACGGCGGCGGGGAGCCTCTGGCGCGACTCGCCGGGGAACGCGGCCGCCGCCCTGACCGGATACGCCGTGTCCGTCCTGGCGGGGCTCCTGCTCCACCGGCTCATCACGGACGGCGAGGCCCGCACCGCCGCGCTCGCCACCGAACTCTCCCTCACCCAAGAGCAGTTGGCGGCCGCCCATCGCGCCCAGGGCGCCGTCGCGGAGCGGGAGCGGATGGCCCGCGAGATCCACGACACCCTCGCCCAGGGCTTCGCCTCCATCATCGTCCTCGCCGAGGCCGCCCGGACCGGCCTTGACGGGGACCGGGAGCACACGGCCCGGCAGCTGCGCTCCATCGAGCGGACCGCCCGCGAGAACTTCGCCGAGGCCCGGGTCCTGGTGGGATCGGCCCCGCACAGCGGCCTCTCCCCCGGCTCGGTGGTGCCGACCCTGCGCCGCACCCTGGAACGGTTCGCCCAGGACACCGGGATCACGGTCGACGCGGAGCTCGCCGAGGACGTCGACTGCGACCAGCAGACCCGGATCGCGCTCCTCCGCTGCACCCAGGAGTCGCTGGCCAACGTGCGCAAGCACGCCGACGCGAGCACCGTCGGCGTGGTCCTCGTCCAGGGCCCGTACGCCATCGAGCTGGAGATCACCGACGACGGGCGCGGCTTCGTCGTCGAGGAGTCGCGCGGCTTCGGTCTGGACGGCATGCGCAAGCGGCTCGCCGAGCTCGACGGGGAACTGACGGTGACCAGTTCGGTCGGGGACGGCACCCGCGTCCTCGCGACCTTCCCCACGGCCTTCCCCCCGGACCTCCCCACCGACTTCCCCACGAACGGACGGCCCTGACATGCCCGAAGCGCACGAGCCCGTCCGGGTCGTGATCGTCGACGACCACACGGTGATGCGCGCCGGAGTGGTCTCCCTCCTGGCTCCGGTCCCGGACATCACCGTCGTCGGCGAGGCGGGCGACGGCCTTGAGGCCCTCGGTCTCGTCGAACGCCTTGCGCCCGACGTCGCCCTCGTCGACCTGCGCATGCCGGTCATGGACGGCGTCGAGGCCACCGCCGCGATCACCGCGGGACCCGCCCCGACCCGGGTGCTCATCCTCACCACGTACGACACGGACGTGGAGATCGAGCGGGCGGTCGAGGCCGGCGCCGTCGGCTACCTCCTGAAGGACACCACCGCCGACCAGCTCGCCGAGGCCGTCCGCGCCGCGGCCCGCGGCGAGACGGTCCTCGCGCCCCGCGTCGCCGAACGCCTGGTCGCCCTCATGCGCCGCCCCGCCCCGGTCGTCCTCACCGCACGCGAACAGGACGTCCTCGGCGCGGTCGCCGACGGCCTGTCCAACGCCGAGATCGGCCGGCGCCTCGTCATCGCGGAGGCCACGGTCAAGACCCATCTCCTGCGCGTCTTCGCGAAATTGGACGTCAGCGACCGCACCCACGCCGTGGTCGTGGCCCTGGAGAAGGGCCTGCTGCCCGGCCGGGGCTGAGGACGGGCCCGCCGGATCTCCTCCGGCGGGCCCGGTGCGCCCTACAGGGGGACGCCGAGGTCGGTGAGGACCTCGTCGGCCGCGCGCTCGCCGGACTCGGCGCCGCCCTCCATGTAGCCCTGGGCCATCGCGGAGGTGTGCTCGCCGGCGAAGTGGGTGTTGCCCTGGCGGACGCCCTCGTAGCCCCCGTACCGGTGGGCGTACCCGGTGGGCATGCCGGCGTACGAGCCGTAGGCGTTCGGGTTGAGCGGCCAGGCGGCGAGCGTGGCCTTTCCGGTCCAGTGGGCGGTCAGGCCGGGGAAGACCGGTTCGAGCTGGGCGAGGGCCGTCCGGGCGTAGCAGGCGATCTGGGGGTCGGCCGCCGTGCGGAACGGCGTGGACGGGGTGAAGTCGGCGGCGTGGCTGCCGCCCGCGTAGACCGTGAGGATGCCCTTGCCGCCGGGCTGGGCTCTGCTGGAGTCCCAGGAGGTCTGGTAGCCGGTGTCGCTCATCGTGCTGCCGCTGGCGGTCCCCCACGGGCCGGAGGCGTTCCAGTGGCGGGTGTCGAACTGCAGGGAGAGCTTGCAGTTCTGGCCCATCCGCGCCGCGGCGATGCCGGCGAGCTTGCGGCTGTCGAAGCCGGAGGCGGACAGGTCGATGTGCTGGAGCACACCGGCCGGGAGGGCGAGGACGGTGTGGTCGGCGAGGACCGTCCGCGTCCAGCCGTCGGCGGTGAAGGTGAGCAGCTGCCGGCCGCCCGGGGAGGCCGCCACTGACTGGAGCCGCCAGCCGTGGCGCACCGTCCCCGGGGGCAGGGCGGCGGCGATGGCCTGCGGGAGACGCTGGTTGCCGCCGCGGACGTGGTAGCGGGTGTCGCTCTCCCCGAACAGGGCGAAGCCGTTGGGGGCCGGCTGGTAGCCGAGCATGCCGATGATGCCGAGGGCCGAGGAGGACGGGGTGTCCATGCCGAACTCGGTGGTGTAGGCGACGTCGAGGAGCTGTCCGAAGGGCGAGGCGTGGCCGCCCGGGACGCGGGTGGCGATCCAGTCGTGGATGGACATGTTCGACAGGGCCACCGCGCCGGGGCTGTTGGCGGCGTCCCAGGCGACGGGCCACTTGAAGGTGGCGAGGTCCTGCTGGATCACCGGCTTGAGCTTCTTGAAGTCGGCGCTCGCCTGGGCATAGGTGTAGTAGGCGCCGTCGAAGCGGTAGACCTCGGTGGCGCCGGCGGGCTCGGCGGCGCGCAGGTCGTCGAGGGGCAGGCCGAAGCGGGCGGCGAGGTTCTGCATGCGGGTGTGACCGGTGTCGATCAGCTCGCCGCCCCACTCGGAGGTCTGGCCGTCGTCCCAGTAGGAGCCGGCCGGGTGGGAGTGCATCCGGCCGCCGACGCGGGTGTCGGCCTCGTAGACGGCGGAGGCGATGCCGTGGTCGGCGAGCCGCAGGGCTGCGGTGAGCCCGGCGATGCCGGCGCCGACGATCGCGATGACGGGCTGGGACGCGGTGTCGGCGCGGGCGGAACCGGCCGCGCCGACGACGGTGCCGGCGGCGGCCAGGCCCGCTCCGGCGGCGAGTCCGCCGAGCACGGTCCGGCGGGAGACCCCGCCGGCGGTGCCGGCGGCGGCGCTTTCGGTGGAGTGCTCGGCGACGATCCGGCGCAGCATGCGGGCCGGTGCGGTACGTGCCATGTACGGCTCCTTCCAAGGGGGGCCGGTTCCCCTGGGGACGGGGAGCCGGGAGCGGCGGTGGCGGGTGCCGCCGCCGACGGGGAGGGCCTCGCGGCGGGCCGTCAGGCGGCGTAGCGCGCGGGGCGGCGGCGGGGCCAGCCGTCGAGAGCTTCCAGTTCGGCGGCGACCCGGATGAGGGAGGCCTCGTCCCAGGGGCCGGCGATGAGCTGGCTGCCGACGGGGAGGCCCTCGGCCGAGGTGAAGGTGGGCAGGCTGACGGCGGGTTGCCCGGTGATGTTGCAGATCGCGGTGAAGGAGATCATCCGGGTCTCGGTGGTGCGCGGGCCGCCGGGGTCCGCGTTGGCCTCCTTCAGCAGGGCGTCCACCGGCGGCGGCAGGCAGGCCATGGTGGGGGTGAGGAGCAGGTCGAACTCCTGGCCCCACTGGGCGCGGATCGCGCGGGCCTCCTCGGCGAGCAGGGTCGCGGCCCGGGTGTACTCGCCCGAGTGCTTTCCGGCGGCCCGGTCCATGCGGAACCGGAGGTGCGGCTCGGCGAGTTCCGGCTGCTGGTACGGGGCGGCCCAGAGCGCGGCGTCGAGGACGGTCTGCGCGTATCCGGTGATGGCCTCCTCGCTGAAGAAGCGGGGCGAGGCGGGGGCGACCTCGTGGCCGAGGGCCTCGAGGAGCCGGGCGGTGTGCTCGGCGGCCTCGACGCACTGCGGGTCGACGGGGAGGCCGGTGGGCGCCTCGGTGAGCAGCCCGATGCGGAGGCGTCCGCCGTCGCGGCCGACCTCGTCGAGGTAGGGGCGCTCGGGTGCGGGGGCCTGGTACATGGCGAGCCGGTCGGGCACGGACATCGCGTCGAGGAGTGCGGCGGCGTCGCGGGTGGTGCGGGTGATGGCGCCTTCGACGGTGGCGTGCTCCCAGCCGGGGACCTGCTGGGGGACGCGGCCCCGGCTGGGCTTCAGGCCGAGCAGTCCGCAGGAGGAGGACGGCATGCGGATCGAGCCTCCGCCGTCGTTGGCGTGCGCGACGGGCGCGAGGCCGGCGGCGACGGCCGCGGCGGCGCCGCCGCTGGAGCCGCCGGAGGAGTGTTCGAGGCTCCAGGGGTTGCGGGTGCTGCCGAAGCGGCTGTTGTCGGTGGTCGACAGGAGGCCCATCTCGGGCGAGTTGGTCCGCCCCATGAGGAGGAATCCCGCGTCGAGGAGGCGGCGGACCACGGGTTCGGTGAGGGTACGGGGCCGGTCGTCGACTCCGTACGAGCCATAGGTGGCGGGCTGGCCCTCCACCTGGGTCAGCTCCTTGACGGGGACGGGCACGCCGTGGAACGGCGGGAGGGGCCCGCCGTCGGTGACGGCCCGCTCGGCGCGGCGGGCGGCGGCACGGACGGCGTCCTCGTCGAGCCAGGTGAACGCGGCGAGTTCGCCGTCGTGCTCCGCGATCCTGCGCAGATAGGTCTCGGCGATCTCGACGGGGCTGAGGTCACGCCGGCGTACGGCCGCCGCGAGGTCGGTGGCTGAGGCGAAGGGGTCCATGAGGGCTGCTCCAGGTGGGGCGGGACGGTCGGCTGGGGTGGGGGCGGGCCGCCGGGGCGGGGCGGCCCGGCCGGGTGGTGGGTGGTCCGGCTGAGGCAGGGGCCGTCCGCCGGGGCGGGGCGGCCGGGGTGATGGGTGGTCAGCGGACCGCGAGGATGGCGTCGAGGCGGTCGCGCAGACCGGGCCCGTTCGGTGCGTCGAGCACGACCCGTCCGGCCTCCATCGCCACGACGTGCCGGCTGTGGTCGAGGAGTGCTCCGGCGTGCTGGTCGACGAGGAGGACGGCCGTCCCGGCGTCGGCGATCGTGCCGAGGGCCTCCAGGACGTCGGCGACCACGGAGGGCTGGAGGCCCTGGGTGAGTTCGTCGACGGCGATGAGGGTCCGGCCGGCGAGCATCGCCCGGGCGATGCCCAGTTGCTGTTTCTGCCCGCCGGAGAGCGTGCCGGCCTGCTGCCCGGCGCGGTCGGTGAGGAGCGGGAAGACGGTGTACGGGTCGACGGCCGGGGCGGCGTCACGGCGGCGGGCGAGGCGGAGGTTGTCGGCGACGGTGAGCGCGGGGAACACGCCCCGGTCCTCCGGCATCAGCGTGGCGCCGGCCCGGGCGAGCAGTTCGGGGCGGCCCGGGGGCACGTCGCGTCCGTCGAGGGTGACGCGGCCGCCGTGCCGGTCGGCGAGGCCGAAGACGGTCCGCAGGAGGGTCGTCTTCCCGGCGCCGTTGCGGCCGATCAGGGCGGTGATCTCGCCTGCGCGTACGGTCAGGTCGGCCGGCCGGACGACGGCGGCCTGCCCGTATCCGCCGGCGAGCCCGGTCAGTTCGAGCATCAGCGCGCTCCCAGGTAGGCGGTGCGGACGGCGGGGTCGGCGGAGACGGCGTCGAGCGGGCCGCGGGCGAGGACCCGTCCTTCGGCGAGGACGACGACCTCGTCGGCGAGTTCCCGCACGATGTCCATGTCGTGCTCGACCACGAGCAGCGCGCAGCCGGTGCGCCGGTTGACCTCGCGGAGTTCGCGGGTGAGGCGGCGGGCGTCGTCGGGTCCGAGTCCGGCCGCGGGTTCGTCGAGGAGCAGCAGCCGGGGGGCGGCGGCGAGCACCATGGCCAGCTCCAGGCGGCGCCGGTCGGCGAGCGGGAGCGTCCCGGCCGGCCGGAGTTCGTCGTCGGCGAGGTCGCGGAACTCCGCGGGGGGTGCGGCGGGTTCGGGCGCCTCGATCCGGGCGAGGCGGAGGTTGTCGGCCGGGGAGAGTTCGGCGATCACGCTGGGGATCTGGAACATCCGCCCGACGCCGAGTCCCACCCGGCGGTGGACGGGCGTTCCGGTCGCGTCGGTGCCGAAGAGCCGCAGGGTGCCGGCGTCCGGGGCGAGCTGCCCGGCGACGACGTTCAGGAAGGTGCTCTTGCCGGCGCCGTTCGGTCCGATCAGGCAGACGCAGCGGCCGGCCTCGACGGTCAGGTCCACCCCGGCGAGCACCTGGACGGGGCCGAAGGACTTCCTGATGCCGGTGACGGCGAGGGGGACTTCCCCGCCGGGCTCCCGGACGGTACGGCTCCGGGGCCGGCGGGCCGCGGCCGGGAGGCGTACGTCGGGTCCGGGCCCGGCCAGCCAGCGGCGCGGTGCGGCGGTGAGTCCGGCGGGCGCCACCTGGACGACGAGCAGGAACAGGGCGGCGAGGGCGAGGAGGTACCAGCCCTGCCAGGTGGAGCCGAGGTACTGCTGGCCGGCGGTGACGGCGAGGGCTCCGGCGAACGGGCCGACCGTGGACGCGCGGCCGCCGAGGGCCAGCCAGATCAGCACGGACGTCGACAGGCCGAGGCCGAACACCTGCGGCGACACCAGGCCGGCCACGGGTGCGTACAGCGCTCCGGCCAGGGCGGCGACGGCCGCGCTCGCGGCGAAGGCGGTGGCGCGCACCCTGGTTCCGTCGATGCCGCTCTGGGCCGCGCGCTCGGGGTTGCGGGCGGCCGCCGTGAGGCGGGCGCCGAACCGGCCGCGTACGAGCAGTGCCCCGCAGACGGCGACCACGGCCGCGACGGCGCCGAGGGTGACGTAGTAGGAGGTCACCACGTCGGGTCCGGAGACGGACAGTCCGTTGGTGCCGCCGGTCACCGGGGCGAGGGTGGTGGCGGCGCGCTGGAGCAGGAGTCCGACGCCGATGGTCAGGAGGATCAGCGGGGCGTCGGGGACCGGGGCGGCCAGGCCGATGCGGACGACGGGCAGGGCGATCGCCACGGCGGCGGCGACGGCCGCGGCGACCGTCGCCGCCCGGGGGAGGTCGTGCTCCTGGCCGAGGGCGACGGCGTAGGCGCCGAGGCCGAAGAAGGCGGCGTGTCCGACGCTCAGCAGTCCCGCCCGTCCCCAGCTCAGGTCGAGGCCGTAGGCGAACAGGCCGTGGCACAGGCCGAGGGTGAGGGTGGCGACGGCGAAGGCGTCGAGGCCGAAGGGCGCGGCGAGCAGGGCGGCCCCGGTGAGGGCCGGAAGCGCGAGGCGCAGGGTGCGCCGGAGGGCTCCGGTGTTCCGGCTCCCGGAGAGGGCCGGGGTGGCGGTGGAGGCGGCGGGGGCGCCCGGCGCGGCGGGGACGGTCACGCGCAGCCCTTCTTCGGGGTCGTGTCGGCGACCATCGGATGGGTCCGCGTGACGGTGTAGGCGCCGTCGCGGCCGATGGTGACCTCGCGCATGTCGGCCTGGAGCACGTGGTTGGAGGCGTCGAAGCGGGTCCCCTTGCCGAGGGGGCTGTCGAAGGACAGTGCGCCGATCGCCTTGTTGACGGCCCGGGGGTCGTTCGAGCCGGCCTTCTCCGCGGCGGCCAGGAAGAACTCGACGCCGAAGTAGGCGTTGCCCGCGACCTCGGGGACGGGGGCCTTCCACTGGTGGGCGGCCCGGTAGTCCTTCACGAAGGCGCGGCTCTCGGCGTCGTCGAGCTGGTCGCTCCAGCGCACCGTGTGCGTGCGGCCCGCGACGAGTTCGCCGAGCGCGGGCTGGAAGTCGGCGTCCAGGGAGGCGCCCTCGAAGCCGAGGTCCGGGGTGAGCAGGCCGAACTGCTGGGCCTGCTTGGCGAAGGTGACGGCGTCCGCGCCGACGACCATGGAGAGCACGCCGTCGGGCTTCGCGGACTTGAGGCGGCCGATGACCGGCTGCCAGTCGGTCTGGCCGAGGGGGCTGTACTCCTCGGCGACGACGGTGCCGCCGGCCTTCTTCACCAGGTCCTCGGCGACGCCGGCGTAGAAGTGCGGGTAGTTGTAGTCGGAGCCGACGAGGGCGACCTTGCCGCCGTACTTCCGAACGAGCCCGGGGACGGTCGGGGTGAGCATCTGACGGGTGGACTCGCCGAAGCCCCACTGGTGGGGGAAGCAGTGCTCGGTGTCGCCGAGGATGGCGGTGCCGAAGGGCACGTGCGCCTCGTCGGCGACCCTGCCGACGGCTTCGGCGGTGTCGCCGGTGATGGTGCCGAAGAGCATGGTGACCTTGTCCTGGCGGACCAGGCGGCGGGCGAGCTGGGTGGAGTTGGCGGGGTCTCCGGCGTCGTCGACCACGACGTACTCGACGGGCCGGCCGTGCACGCCGCCGTCGGCGTTGACCTTCTTGACGGCCAGTTCGAGGCCGTTGCGCAGGGCGGTTCCGACCTGGGAGACCGGTCCGGTGAGCGGGACGATCACGCCGATCTTCACCGGTCCCCCGGTGGCCGGGGCGTCGTCGCCGGACAGGGCCGCGCCCTGGCAGCCGGTGAGCGCGAGGGCGAGGGCGCCCGCCACCGCGAGCGCGGTGGTCCGGGGCGCGGGCGTCATGCGGCGCTCGCGGGCGCGGGGGTGCGACGGAACCATGCGGAGAACCTTCCGATCCAGGGGCGCGAGCGCAGGGCGGCGATCGCGACGACGACGGCGTAGAAGAGGGCTTCGGCGAGGGTGTCGGAGAGCCAGGTGCGGAGCAGGACCGACAGCGCGGAGATCAGCAGGGCGGCGCCGGCGGCGGTGGCCAGGGCTCCGGGGCGGCTGAGCAGCAGGCCGAAGAAGACGGGGACGAGCAGGCCGAATCCCATGCTGGGGTTCACGGCGAGGACGGGGCTGTACAGGGCTCCGGCGAGGACCGCGAGGAGGCCGCCGACGGTGAAGGCCGTGGCGCGCATGCGGCGCGGGTCGGTGCCGAGCAGCGCCGCCATGGCCGGGTTGTCGGCCACGGCCCGCAGTCTCAGTCCCCAGTCGGTGCGGTGGGCCGCGAGCAGGACGAGGGCGATGACGGCGACGGCGGTGAGGGCGCACACGATCCGGTACGCCGGGTACGGGGTGCCGAGGACGTCGAGCGTGCCGTCCACGGGTACGGCGACGGTGCGCGAGGTCCCGGTGAAGAGGAGCTCCGCGCCCTGCCGCAGGGCCATGCCGAGGCCCCAGGTGACGAGCATGGCGGCCAGTCCGTCGGAGCCGGGGCGGCGCAGCAGCAGTCGCTCGACGACCAGGAGCAGGGGGACGCCGGCGGCGAGGGCGAGCAGGGCGCGGAGTCCGAAGGGGGCGGCGGTCGCGGTCGCGGCGACGTAGGCGCCGACCATGGCCAGGTCCCCCTGGGCGAGGTTGACCACCCGGGTCGCCGCGAAGATCACCGCGATGCCGACCGTGAGCAGGCCGTAGAGGCCGAACTGGCCAAGGATGGCCAGAAGTACATCCATCTGTTACCGCCTCTGTGCTTCCGGGTGGCGCGGGGACTCTGCGAGCATCTGGCAATCCCGCGGTGGGCACTGGTCCGGCAGCGCAGAGTTCTGTGCCCGTAGTGCGCGGACCGGACGACGCGAAGGGTGCGTGCGGTGCGGGCGGGGGCGGGGAGGAGCACGACATGCCGGTGGAGCGACGGGACGACGGCAACCTGGTCTTCGGCTATCTCGACACCGCGTCGGCGGACCTGTCGGGCGCCTTCGACACGGTCCTGGTCCGGGCCCGGGCGGGCGACGAGGGGTACACGGCCGACATGCGGCCGAGCCGCTTCGGTGCCCTGAGCGGCTGTGACATCAGCGGGGAGCAGGAGATACGGGTGATGCCCCGGCCCTCCCCCGCGGCTCCCCGGCCGGGCCATCTCCTCGGTCTGCTCGTGTCGGGGCGCGGGGAGCTGGAGCAGGACGGGCGGCGGGCGGCGCTCTCACCGGGTGACTTCGTGCTCTACACCGGCGCGCGGCCGTTCCGGCTGGAACTCGGCTCCTCGCACCGGTACTTCGTGCTGTCCCTGGACGCCGGTACGGGCGGACAGCTGGCGCGGGCGGACGGCGCGGTGACGGCCAACGCGGAGCTGCCGCGCTCGCCGAGCGGCCGGGTGCTCTCGGCCGTGCTCGGCGAACTGGCCGAGCGGGCCCATGGGTTCGGGCCGCTGGCACGCCGGGACATGGGCGAGCACGTGTCGGCGATCCTGCGCACGCTGCTGCGCGAGGCGGGCGGCGCGGGAGCGGCTTCCGGCATCGGGTCCGCGGGGGCCCTGGAGCGGATCCTCGCGTACGTCGACGAACGCCTCGCGGAGGACCTGTCGCCGGGGACGATCGCGGCGGCGCACCACATCTCCGTACGCCATCTGCACGCGCTGTTCAGGGAGTCGGGCGTGACGGTGAGCGATCACGTGCGCCGGCGCCGTCTGGAGCGGATCCGCCGGGACCTCGTCGATCCTTCGCTCGCCCACCTGCCCGCGTACGTCCTCGCGGCGCGCAGGGGTCTCGGCGAGGCGAGTCACTTCAGCCGGGTGTTCCGGGCCGAGTTCGGTCTGTCGCCGCGTGCGGTACGGGAGCAGGCGCGCGTCCGCGCCGAGCGCTGAGGGCCCGTGGGGCGGGTGCTCCACGCACGGGTGCCGTCGGCGCGGGTGGCGCCGACGGCACCCGGGGGCGGGTGGGGTCAGGGACAGCTGATGCGGGTGTCGCCCGGGTCGGTGGTGCAGGTGTCGGTGCCGGGGCCGCCGTTGGCGGTGTCGTTGCCGGAGACTCCGTCGGTGGTGGTGAGGCGGTCGTTGCCGTAGTAGCCGGTCAGGGTGTCGTTGCCCGGGCCGCCGTTGAGGGTGTCGTCGCCGAAGCCGCCGTCGATGTTGTCGTTGCCGTAGCCGCCGTACACGGTGTCGTTGCCGTAGCTCGCGCGGATGGTGTCGTTGCCGCCGAGGCCGCAGATGACGTCGTTGCCGTAGCCGCCGTTCAGGGTGTCCGTGCCGCTGGTGCCGATGATCGTGCAGCCGAGGGCGTTGTTCACCGAGGTGGTCGCGGTGGCCGTGTTGCCGGAGGTCACCGGGTCCGGCTGGGTGGCGCTGACGCTCGCCGTGTCCGTGAGCGTGCCGGTGGACCGGGGTTCGGCCGTCACCGTGACCGTCGCGGCGGCGCCCGGGGCGAGGGAGCCGAGGGCGCAGGTGGCGCCCGTCGCGGTGGTCGTGCAGGTGCCCTGCGAGGGGGCGGCCGAGATGAGGGTCGCTCCGGCGCCGGAGAGCGTGTCCGTCAGGGTGACGCCGGTGGCGGTGGCGGTGGAGGAGGCCGCGTTGGTGACGGTCACCGTGTACGTGGCGCGGTCGCTGATGCTCACGGTGGCCGTCCCGGACTTCGTCACCGACAGGTCGGCGTACGGCGGGGGCGGGGGCGTGCCGTCACCGCCCTGGTAGCGGGCGAGGGCGAACTGATAGCCCGCCCCGTAGCCGGCCGCGACGATCTTGCCGTCCGGCTGGACGAGCACGCCGCGGGCCTCGTCGTAGTCGTTGAAGCCGGTGACCACGAAGCCGCTGTGGCCGAAGCCGGTGTCGACGGTGCCGTTCGTCTGGAAGCGGACCAGGCCGAAGTCGTTGGCCTCGGTGCTGTTCGGGTCGTCGGCCCGGCCGGCGAGCACGATCTTGCCGTTCTGCTGGAGCGCCATGGCGTACGCGACGCCCCCGTCGCCCGGGGAGTTGACCGAGGTGCGCCCGCCCGTGCCGAAGCCGGTGTCGGGGGTGCCGTCGGCGTTGTAGCGGAGCAGGGCGTAGCCGAGTCCCCCGGAGCCCGCGGCGAGGATCTTGCCGTCGGACTGCACGGCCGCGGCGTTGCCGAACTCGGTGCCGCCGAAGTCGGCGGTGACCATGCCGTCGCCGCTGAAGGTGGTGTCGAGGGTGCCGTTGCCGTTGTAGCGGACCACGCCGATGTCGAAGGCGGTGTTGCCCACGTAGCCGACGGAGACGATCTTGCCGTCCGGCTGGAGGGCCATGCTCCGGGCGATGCCGCCGGCGTCCTGGGGAGAGGTGGGCGTGAAGCCGGCGACCACGGCCCCGTCGCCGCCGAGGGTGGGGTCGAGGGTGCCGTTGGTGTTGAGCCGGACCAGCGCGAAGCCGCCGCCCGCGCCCTTGCCCGCGGCGACGATCCGGCCGTCGGGCTGCACGGCGACGTCGGAGCCGTCCGCGGAGCCGCCGAACTCGTCGACCCGTACGAGGCCGCCGTTGCCGAAGCCCGTGTCGAGGCTGCCGTCGGTGTTGTAGCGGGCCACGGAGAAGAAGCAGCAGCCTCCGCCCTCGTCGGCGACCACCTCGGTGGTGCCGGCCACGACGATCTTGCCGTCCGAGGGCTGGATCGCGACGGCGTTGGCCGTGTGGGAGCCGCCGCCGAAGTCGCTGGTCGTCGTGCCGCCGCTGCCGAAGGCGGTGTCGAGGGCGCCGCTCGTGGTGTAGCGGGCGAGCGCGAAACCGGCCTCGCTCGTGCCCACCACGACCAGTTTCCCGTCGGCCTGCCGGGCGATGTCGTGGCCCTCCGCGGTCCCGGTGACGGGGGTCGTCACGCGGCCGTCGGGCCCGAAGGTCGGGTCCAGGTCGCCGGGGGCCGCGAAGGCGGTGCCCGGCAGGGCGAGGACGAGCGCGAGTCCGAGCGCGGCCGGCACTCCGGCCCTCCCGCCCGGTCCGCGGCGCCGGACCGCCGGTCTGAGAAGTGCATGGGTCATGGGGGGACGAACCTCCGTCTTCGCAGGTGAACAGGGATCGGCGCACAGCTTCGGCCCCTCGCGCCGCGCACCCGTGCGGACCGTGCCGCACTGCGCCCCACTGGCCCCCGGGGAACCACCCTCGCGGGGGAGCGCGCGGGGCACGCGCCTCCTCCACGGGTGGTGGGGACCCGGGCGTCCCCGGCGCCGCTGGTGGCCGGGGCACCGCGTACCCTCGCCTCCGACGGTGGCGGTACGGACAGTGGGCAGGGAACGGAAGATGGCTGAGGCGCCCGGGCGGGGTACGGAGTCCGGTGACGACGACGGGGCGCGGGGCGCGACCGTGCGCGTGTTCATCGCGCTCGCCCCGCCCGATGACGCGAAGGACGAGCTGGCCCACGAGCTGCGTCCCGCGTACGAGGCGTACCCGCGCATGCGGTGGAACCGGATCGAGGACTGGCACATCACGCTGGCGTTCCTCGGGGAGCTCCCGGTGGCGGCCGTCCCCCTCCTGCGGCCGCCGCTGGCGGAGATCGCGGCGGAGCGGAAGCCCTTGGAGCTGGCGCTGCGCGGCGGCGGGCACTTCGACGACCGGGTGCTGTGGAGCGGGATCGACGGCGACCTGGACGGACTGCACGCGCTCGCCGCCGAGGTGCGGACGGTCGTCAAGGAGTGCGGCATCCCCTTCGAGGACCGGCCGCTGCGCCCCCATCTGACGCTCGCCCGCGCCCGCCGCGACGATCCGACGTCCGTACGGGAGGCGGCCGCGGGGCTCGCCGGTTTCACCGGCCGGCGGTGGCCCGCCGAGCGCCTCCACCTCGTCGGCAGCAACTACGGTCGCGGCCCCGGCCCGATCCGTTACCGCGACATCGAGGCCTGGGCCTTCGCCCGGCGGTAGCCGTGGGTGCGGCACTCGCGGGTGAAGCCCAGCGCGCCGTACAGCTTCGCGGCCGGGAGGTTCTCGGCGTCGTGGTTGACCGTCACGCGCCGGAGACCGAGCTCCGCCATGCGCCGCATGGACTCGGTCATGACCGCCCGCGCCAGGCCGAGGCGGCGGAAGGCCTCGTGGGTGCCGACGGGCTCGAAGTGGCCGAGGCCGTTGCGTTCGTCGACCCAGTGGACGGTGTACGCGCCGATGCGCCCGTCCGGGGCCTCGGCCACGATCTCGTGCGCCGGGTCGTAGCCGGGCCGGGTCATCATCCCGTCCCGGTAGGCCGTTCCCGTCCAGTCGGAGCCGAACGAGGCGTTGCGGGCCTCGGCCAGGGCGTCGGCGTCGGCGAGGGTGGCGGCCCGGACGGTGAATCCCTCGGGCACCACGAGGGGAGGGAGATCGGTCAGGTCGCGGGTGTTCACGTCGTCCCAGACCCGGAAGTACGTGAAGCCCAGTTCGTTCAGGAGGCGGCCGCGGGTCGTGTCGGTCTCGAAGAGGTCGGTGAGGACGTACTCCTCGCCGTCCGCCATGTGCCGGGTGGTGGTGTCGGCCGCGAAGGTCAGCATCGCGCGCTCGGCGTCGGTGCCGCGCAGCTCCGGCGCGCAGAACGCGTCGAACGCCGCGCCGAATCGCAGGCAGATCGTGACGCCCACGATGCGCCGTTCGTCCCCGGGCCCGTGCTCGTGCTCGTGTTCCCAGACGTGCACGAGGTCTCCGACGGGCGGGCCGCCGCGCAGGTTGTCGTACACGCGGTGCGGAAGCTCGCCCACGTGGTCGTAGGCGTCGCGGCCGGCGGTGGCGATCCACTCCGCCACGGTGCTCTGGAGGCGGGGCATGTCGGAGGGGAGGAACGGCCGGGGTCTGATCATGATCGTCTTATATCCGGGCCGATCGGGCCGGTACAAGCGGGTTTCCGTCCGGGCGGGAGGAGGAGCCGGGGTCAGCGTCCGTACAGGGTGCGGCAGAGGCCGGCGGCGCCCATGGGGGCCTGGATGGACTCCGCCTGACGGCAGAGGCGGCGCATCTCGGGCGGCCGGGCGTCCGTCGACCGGTGCGGGCGGACGGGGGCCGGGCGCTTCTTCTGCGGGGAACGGGGGACGGCCCTCGGGCCGGTCCTCCTGACCGTGGGCTTCCCGGGCTCGTTCGCCCCGGTGCGCGGGCGGTTCGGGACCGGCCTCACCGGCCTCTGGGCGCGCGGTCGGCGGGCGGCCGGTTCCCCGGCGGCCGCGCCGGCCGCCCGCGGGCCGGGAGTCCGGGCCGGCCCGGGATCCGGCCGGGAGTCCGGCCGGGGTTCGGCGGCGGTGAGGGCCTCCCGAGGGGCGGGCTCCGTGGGCACGGGCCATGCGGGGAGGGGGGCGGGGGGCCGGTCGGCGGCCGGCGCGAGGGCGCCCGGGCGGGCCGGCGGGGCCGGGTCGGGACCGTGCGGGACGGCCACGCATCCGGCGGCGAGAAGTGCGATGAGCAGGAGCGACGTGGTGCGGCGGGCGTGCATGGGAGTCACGGTGCCCGAGCCTCGGCGCGCGGGGACGGCGGCTCGGCCGGGTCCACCGTGACGAGTGAATCGGCGGCGTTCGTGGACGGAGCGCCACCGCCGCGTGCGACCCGGCCCCGCGCTCTCCGTACGACTTCACGCTCCGGCGGATGGCGTAACCCTCGCTGGGCCGCACCCACCAAGATCCATAACCTGGCGCCCGGCGCGTGACCTCGCGTCTGTCGGACAGAGAAGGCAAGCGACTTCCCGTGAGAATTCCGATGATGCAGCGCATGACCTGGTTCACCACGACGACCGCGCTCCTCGCCGTGCTCGGCGGCGCCCCGGCCGGCGCGGCCGACGCCTGGCAGAGGGTCGGCGGTGACTCCCGCAGCGGTGTCAGCGGCCTCGCGTACGAGGGGCGCACCGAGGACGGGGACGGGGTGAACGCCCTGGTCGTGCACGACAACAAGAGGTCCGGGCAGCCGAGGCTGTCCCGGATCACCCGCACCGAGAACTCCACCGTGATCGCCCCGCTCGCCTGGGAGGGTGCGGAGCCCGTCGACCTGGAGGCCGTCGAAGCCGTCCCGGGGATGCCCGGCGAGTACCTGGCGCTCACCGGCCGCGGCATCCTCTACCGGCTGAAGGTGGCCGGTTCGACGGCGACGGTCGTCGACTACACGCCGCTGCCGGCGATCGGCGAGGGCGACGACTTCGAGAGCTTCGCTCTGGTCGCCCGGGACGGAAAGCTCGCCGCCCTCTGGGCGGACCGGGGCGCCGGCGCGGGACGGCCGGCCACGCTGTACGCGGCGTCGCTGACGTTCGCGCCGTGGGGGCAGCCCCTGTTCGGCTCCGTCTCGCAGCGGACCTACCGGTCCTCGTACCCGGCGGACGACGCCACCCGGCACATCTCCGACATCGCCCTGACCGACTCCGGCCGGATCCTGGTCGGTTCGGCGGGTGACGCCGGGGACGACGGGCCGTTCGACTCGGCGGTGAGCGACGCGGGCCGCGTGACCGTGTCGGCGACGGGCCGGGTACGGATCACGCTGGCGGCCTCGCCGACCGTGCTCGGGAGGTTCCCCGGCTACAAGATCGAGGCCGTGGAGTGCCTGCCCGGTTCGTCCGACGCCGCCCTCGGCACGGACGACGAGAACCTGGGCGGGTACGTGCGGACCGTGCCGTTCTGCGTGACCTGACCCGCCCCGGTCCGGTCCGGCCCCTGGACCGGACCGGTTCAGGGGCCGGACCGGTTCAGGGGCCGGACAAATCCGTGGCGGGGCCGCGCGTTCTCCGACGAGGATGAGCGCATGAATGATCACCCCGAGCGCTGGAGCCGTGCGGCCGTCTACCCCGACATGTGGGCGGACCCGGCCGACGACCCCCGTGAGACCGACGGCGACGGTCCGGAAGGGGAGCTCGCGACGCTGCGGGACTTCCTCTCCGGCTACCGTCTGACCCTGCGGATGAAGTGCGAGGGCCTGGACCCGGAGCAGTTGGCCCGCCGTTCGGTCCCGCCGTCGACGATGTCGCTGCTCGGCCTGATCCGGCACCTCGCCGAGGTGGAGCGGGACTGGATCACCTGGATCACCGGAGAACCGCTGCCGAAGGTGTACGGCGAGCGCGACGCGGACTTCCACGGGGCCGTCGCCGACCAGGCGGTGGTCGACGCCGCGTACGCCGATCTGGAGCGCGAGCAGGCCGCGGCCGACGCCGCGCTCGCCGACCACCTCGACCTGGGCGAACGGCTCCCGAAGGACGGGATCGCGGTGCGCGAGCTGCTGGTGCACCGCATCGAGGAGTACGCCCGCCACTGCGGGCACGCCGACCTGTTGCGCGAGCGCGTCGACGGGCGGGTCGGCCAGTAGCGGCGGGGCGGCTCCCCCCCCTGTCTCCCGGGCCGCCGGCGGCACCGACGGCCGGGGTGGTGTCATCGGGCCATGAGGACGGCCGCCAGTGCCTCGGCCGTGTCCGGGTGGGCGGCGAGGAGTGCCGCGCCCGGCCCGGCCGGGGCCGACGGATCCGTCTCGGTCCATCCCTCCGCGCAGCCGAGGAGCTCCGCGAGGGCGTCGCAGGTCGCCGGGTGGGCGGGGAGGAGCGCCGCTCCCCGAGGGGCGGTGGCCGCGGGGAGGGCGCGCGGCGCGGCCGGTTGCCGCTGCCAGGGCGGGACCCAGGTGTCCAGGGCCGCGAGCCGGGCCGGGAAGATCCGTCCCGCCTCGCGGATGAGCAGCGGGGCCAGCTCCGCGGCGTTCGAGCGGAGGGTCGTGATGAGCGCCGGGAGCCAGGGCAGCAGCACGGCGTCCGGCAGGCGCCCGAAGGCGTTCGACACGGCCTCCACCACCACGTCCGCGAGGCCCGGCACCGGCTCCAGGGCGTGGACGAAGCCGCTGAGGTGGCGCGGGTAGGAGGGCACGGCCAGCGGGTTGGCGAGGAGTTCGTCGCAGCGGGCCCGCAGCTCGCCCCGGGAGAGCGTGCCCAGCTGGACCTGCGCCGCCCACAGCAGGGCCGTCTTCGCCGGGTCCCGCGGGTGCGCCTGGGCGACCGCCAGTTCCAGCTGGGTCCTGTCGCAGCCCAGGGAGAGCGCCAGGTTCTCCATGCTGAACAGGAAGCCCAGCATCGCCGCGACCTGCCCCACCGTCGCGTCCTCGTCCCGGAAAGCCGTCGGCAGCAGCGTGCAGTAGTGCGCGTACCCGGTTCTGACGAAGGACTCGATCCAGGGCGGCAGCACCGGCTCGCTGGTGCGGTAGTACGCGAGGAGTCCGCGCACCCGGCGCAGGACCTCCGGCGCCCCGTCGACCGTGCGCTCCCCCGCCAGGACGTCGAGGGCGCGGGAGCCGAGCTCCTCGGCGAGGCGCCGGCCGCCCAGGTACAGGGTGGCGTCCTCGACGGCCGCGAGGACCTCCGCGGTCGTCGCCCGCGGTCCGTACGCGGTGCGGCGCAGGCGCTGCTCCAGGACCTGTTCGAGGCTCACGCCCTCGTAGCCGAGTTCGATGAGGGCCCGTTGGTGGGTGCCGAGGGCGAGGTCCCAGGACTCCTGGATCGACCGCTCGCCGAGCCGCCGCTCCCCCATGACGGGCCGGGCGGCACCGTGCGGCATCAGACGGCGCAGCATCCACAGGACGTCCGAGCAGGCCCGCAGTTCCGGCCGGGAGGTCATGTCGAGCAGGGCCCGGCGCACCCCGCGCTGCTGGAGGTTCAGCTCCAGGGGTGCCAGGCGGTCGTGGACGTCGCGGGCCAGCGGCGGCAGTGCTTCGTAGCCGACCTGGCCGATCCGGTCGCCGCCCATCATGATCTCGACGAGGCGGCGCACGTCCCGGCGCCCGGGCACCCTGTCCTTCTCGATGCAGGTGACCGCGGCGTCCTGGAAGTCGTACGGCGTGGGCTTGGCCCGGTCCCGCATCCCGGCGAGGAGGATCGACGTCTCGAAGACGGCGATCGCGTCGGCGGTGGAGGCGAGGTAGCCGTTGCGGCGGGCGGCGCGGACGATGTCCACGGACCAGCCGAGCAGTTCGGTCTCGTCGAGGGTGTCGAGGACCGGCGGCTTCTGGAGGAAGCCGGAGAGCCGGTCCTCGGCCGGTGCCTCGGCGGCGGGAAGGGCGGCCGGCGCGACCGCCTTCGCCCCCGTGCGCTTCGTGCCGGCCTGGCCGTCCAGGCGGTACGGCTTCACCCGGGTGCGCTTGAGGTTCTTCGTCCACTGCGTCGCCGCGATCGACACGGATCCGGGGGCGAGGCCGAACTGGGCCTCGATCGCGGCGTTGCTGGAGGGGATGAGCCCGTACTGCCAGGTCGTGGCCGTGCGGGGCGGGACGGCGAAGCCGTCGCCGCCGTGCACGCCGAACTCCTCGACGCGGCTGGCCGCGTGGAAGGCGCCGCAGACGTACAGGCAGTCCGCCGGGTCGGTGCCGGTCGCGGCCAGGTGCTCGCGCATCCGGGTCCACATGTGGCGCTCGCGGTCCTCGTCGACGCGGACGCGGTCCCCGTCCCCCGGGGCGAGCCGCCGGAACAGGCTGCCGATGAGGAACATGACCTGGCGGTAGGTGTCGTGGTCGCTGTCGCCGAGCGGCACCTCGACGTACTGGTGCCACCACTCCGACCAGTGCCGCACCTTGCCGTGGCGCAGCAGGTGCTCCTCCAGTTCGGCGAAGCGCGGCCGCAGGTCGCCGATCTCGACGCCGACGGCCTCGCCGTGGAGCGCGGCCTCGGTGCCGCCCTCCTCGGGGGTGGCCGGCTCGTCGGTGCGCTCGTGCCGCGGGTCCCACTGGAAGACGTGGTCGGAGGAGCGGTCGACGAGGACCAGTTCCACGCCGGGGGTGTCGAGGGCGTAGGCGATGGCCTGGTACTCGGCGGAGGCCTCGGTGATCGGGGCGACGACGGACAGCGGTGCCCAGTCGGCCGGGAAGCCGTCGATGTCGCTCGCGAACGCCTGCACGGCCACCGGAAGCCGGCAGTTGCGCAGCTCGGTGAGGAGCGGCGCCATGTCCTCGCACAGCTCCAGGTAGACGACCTTGGGCTGCTTCTCGCGCAGCCGGCGGGCCATGGCGAGGGCGGAGGCGGGCGAGTGATGACAGACGGGGAAGATCTCCAGCGGTTCCTCCACCGCTCGGTCGACGTCGTCGACCAGGCCGAGGAGGATGCCTTCCAGGGCGTCCGGCCCGTCGGCGAACTCGGCTGCCGCCTCGTGCAGTTGACCGCGCAGCGCGGTGAAAGGGGTCCCGGTCACGACAGCTTCGCGATCGCTTCGCGGCCGCCTTCGAGGAACTCGGGCCATGAGCCGCCCTCCTCCTTGCCGCGCGGCTCGACGACGCCGTGCAGGTACTTGTTGAGGATGGCCAGGTCCTCCGGCTCGCGCCGGGCGAGCGTGCCGACCAGCGAGGCGGCGAGGGTGCGGGCGGTCAGGGTGCGCTCGCCGAAGAAGTTGCCGTGCAGGATGGAGTCCTCCAGGACGCCGATCTGCTCGGCGGTGGAGAGGGCGGACTCCAGCTTCTCGTCGTCGCTGCCGGCCGCGGCGGCGGAGGCCCGCAGGTCGGCGAAGCTCTGGAGGAGGACGTCGAGGAGGGTCGGCGGCACGTCCAGTTCGATGGCGTGCCGGCGCAGCAGCTCCTCGGTGCGGAAGCGGACGATCTCGGCCTCGCTCTTCTTGTTCGTCACGACCGGGATGCGGACGAAGTTGAAGCGGCGCTTGAGCGCGGAGGAGAGGTCGTTGACGCCGCGGTCGCGGCTGTTGGCGGTGGCGATGACCGAGAAGCCGGGCTTGGCGAAGACGATGTTCTCGCCGTCGGCGCCGTCGAGTTCGGGGACGGAGATGTACTTCTCGGAGAGGATCGAGATGAGCGCGTCCTGGACGTCGCTGGTGGAGCGGGTCAGCTCCTCGAAGCGGCCGATGGTGCCGGTCTCCATCGCGGTCATGATCGGCGAGGGGATCATCGACGCGCGGGACTGGCCCTTGGCGATGACCATCGACACGTTCCAGGAGTACTTGATGTGGTCCTCGGTCGTGCCGGCCGTGCCCTGGACCACCTGCGTGGAGTTGCGGCTGATCGCGGCCGCGAGGAGTTCGGCGAGCCAGCTCTTTCCGGTGCCGGGGTCGCCGATGAGGAGCAGGCCGCGGTCGGAGGCGAGGGTGACGATGGAGCGCTCGACGAAGCTGCGGTCGCCGAACCACTTCTGCGCCACCTCCCGGTCGAGGCCGTCGGCGCGCTCGGAGCCGAGGATGAACAGGCGGACCATCTTCGGGGACAGGCGCCAGGAGAAGGGCTTGGGGTTGTCGTCGACGGACTCCAGCCAGTCGAGTTCCTCGGCGTACTTGATCTCGGCGGGAGCGCGGAGCAGGTCGGACATGTGCGAAGCCTTTCGGTCTCAGGTGAGGAAGGTCTTGAGCTCGTGCACGAGCTTGTCGATGTGGCCGGAGATCACCGGGGTGCCGAGCGCCTTGAAGCGCTCCCGGAACCAGGGGTTGACCTCCTGGCGTCCGGAGCTGGTCACCGAGCCCACGGGGATGAACCGCACCCCGGAGCGGTGGACCTCCTCGATGCCCTCGAACAGCGGCTGCGAGCGGTCGAACTCGTAGAAGTCGGAGATCCAGACCATGACGGTGTTCTTCGGCTCGGCGATCTTCGGCCGGGCCATGGCCATCGCCACCGGCCCGTCGTTGCCGCCGCCGAGGTTGGTGCGCAGCAATACGTCGAAGGGGTCGTGCACCCAGGGCGTGAGGTCGATCGCGCGGGTGTCGTACGCGATGAGGTGGACGTCCACCTTGGGCAGCCCGGCGAAGATCGAGGCGAGGATGGTGCAGTTGACCATCGAGTCGACCATGGAACCGGACTGGTCCACGACGACGACGAGTCGCTGGGGTGTGGTCCTGCGGACGGTGTGCCGGTAGTAGAGGCGGTCGACGTAGAGCCGCTCCTCCTCCGGGCTCCAGTGGGTGAGGTTCTTCCAGATGGTGCGGTCGAGGTCGAGGTTCCGGAAGACCCGCTTGGGCGGGACCGAGCGGTCGAGCTCACCGGCGGTGGCCTTCTCGACCTGCGTACGGAGCACCTGGGCGACCTCGTCGACGTACCGCCTGATCAGCGCCTTGGCGTTGGCCAGCGCCACGCCGGAGAGGTTGCCCTTGTCGCGCAGCAGCTGCTCGATCAGGGACATGCTGGGGGTGAGCCGGGCGGCCAGCGCGGGATCGGCCAGCACTTCGCGCAGGTGCATGCGCCGGACGAGGTCGGCCTCGATGGCGCCCAGTTCGGTTCCGAGGCCGCCGCGCGGCCCGCCGGGCAGGTCGCCGAGCGCGCGCTCCAGCCAGCCCGCGTCCGACTGCCAGCGGGCCAGCTGTCCGGCGGACACGGTGCCGGAGCCGGTGGCGAAGACGTTCAGCAGCAGCTTCGACGCGAGCGCGGCGCGCCGGACCTCGGCGGCGCGGTCGCGCGCACCGTCCGGCTCCGGCTCCGGCGCCATCAGGCCGTCGAACTCCTCGGCCAGCCCGGGATGGCGCTGGACCACGGAGTCCACGGACGCTCCCGGGTCGAGCAGCGCGGACGGCAGCCCGATGTCCTCGACGACGGCGAGGCTCGCCGCTTCCAGGGCGCCCTGCTCCTCGGGGTCGAAGAGCCGGGCGAGGAGCCGCCAGTAGAGGACCTGCCGCCGGTTGACATCGGGGTCGGGTCCGTCCGGCACCTCCGTCACGGGGCCGGCCGGGGCGGCGGGGTCGGTCACGCCGGTGGAGTCGGTCGTGGCGGCGGGGCCGGTGGGACCGCTCACTCCGGTCGAGACGTCGGAGCCGATGGGGCCGCCCACGCCGGCCGAGACGTCGGAGCCGATGGGACCGCTCACGCCGGTCACTCCGGTCGAGACGGCCGCCCCGGTCGAAGCCGTGCCGCCGGCCTCCCCGGTCGAGAAGGTCGCTTCGTTCATGAGCGCAGCAGCTTTCCGGCTCGTTCGCGCAGGACGGTGACCGCGTCGGTGGCCGCCTTCTCCGCGCGGACTCCGGCCTTGTCGGTGGTGGTGCCGGCCCAGGCGCCCGCGTGGACGGCGACGGTCTTCTTGCGGACGGTCGTCTCGACGGCGAGGGGCTGGAGGAGGAAGGCTCCGGCGTCCCAGCGGAGGAGGCCCAGGCAGGCGTGGGACGCGGCGATCGTCTCCGGGGCGAGCGGACCGGCGGCCGGCGCGCGGTCCGTGTCGACGGCCAGTCGGTGGCCCGCGACCGTGAACGTCAGCGGCCCGTCGTCCTCGCGCTCCGCCGCGTACCCCTCCAGGAGGACGGGCACGGCGAGCCGTACGGGGTGGCGGTCCAGCGGGGCGGTGACGGGGTCGGTCGCGGTGGCGAGGACGACGCGGGCGGTGGCGAAGGGGTCGGCGGGCTCCCCCGCACGGGCGTGCTCGTCGTCCCAGAGGAGGTCGCCCTCCGCGGTGACGGGCATGGCGTCGAGCTCCATGGCGCGGCCCTCGCTCACGGCGGCGAGGAGTGACATGCGGGGCCGGAGCAGCTGCCAGAGCCCGGCGCCGACGACGGTGTCGGGCTTGGGCGCGGACACCGCGGCCCGGACCAGGCGCGGTGCGGTGCCGTCGGCCGGTTCGAGCACGGCGTGGACCTGGGCCTGTACGGCGGTCGCGTGCTCCTGCACGTCGACGCCGAGGGGCAGCAGGCGGCCGGTCGCGGTGGACACGGCGGGTGTGCGGGCGGCTCCGGGCAGGGTCAGCAGGAGGGCGCGCGACCACAGGTCGGCCCAGCGGCGCGCCGGGACGCGCTCCAGGGTGGCCCCGGGGCAGGACGCGGCGAGTTCGGCGGCGAAGCCGTCGAGGAGCGTCGCCTGCCGGCGGAGCGCGGGGTCCGGCAGCATCGCGGAGACCACGGGTGCGGCACCGCCGACGAGCTCGTGGTCGATGCCCTGCCAGCCCGCGCGGGCGAGGTCGCACAGCCAGGCGCGGGCGGCGGCCAGGACGTTCGCGGCGGACTCCTCCCCGCCGGCGGCCCGGGGCGGCAGCTCGGCGGAGGGGCGGCCGGTGACGTCCCCGACGCGGGCCGTCAGGGCGTCGTGGACGGAGCCCAGGAGCGCGGTGCGGGCGGCGGCGAGCGCGACGAAGTGGTCCTCGCCTGCGGTGCCGGCCGCGGCCTTGTCGGCGGCCTCGGCGACGAGGGAGGCGAGCGGTGTGCCGGTGAGGGCGGCCACGAGCGTGGCGAGCCCGTCGGTCTGGGCGGGCTGCGGGCGGAGCAGGCCGGCGACGAGGGCGTCGTCGAAGGCGTCCACGGCGGCCAGCGCCTCGTCGAGTCCGTCGATGGGGTCGTCGAGCAGGTCCGTACGCATCAGGCGACCGCCCTCGTCGGCGGGAACCACTGCATCTCGGGCAACGGCGCGGTGACCGGCTCCAGTTCGAGATAGGCGAGGTGCCGCAGGAAGCGGCTGAACACCGGGGCGGCGGCGGAGGTGTCGCCCTGCGCGGGACGTGTGGCGGTCATCGCCGAGACGAGCGCGTCGGCGTCGGGCTCGGCGTCCGGGGCATCGGCCTTCAGATAGCGGGCGACGCGCTGCGCTCCGTACTGCAGGACGGCCTCGGTGACGAGCGCGCGGATGTGGTTGCAGAAGGAGCCGCGCGCGCCGCCGCAGGGGCGGTTGTTGTTGGTGCTGCACGCGAACGCGTACGTCCCGGCGGCGATCGAGGACACGTACACGCGCCCGATGTCGGACCCGCTGGACACCACGCCCTGCAACCGCCCGTCGGCCAGCTCGACGAACGGCACCTTGGCAAGTTTCCGCGGCCGCGCGGGCGGTACCACCCGTGCCGCGCTCGACCTCTCCCAGACCGGCAACGCACTTCTCCCATGCACGTCAAAGGGGATGTTCACGCCGGAGCGGCGGAACATCGACAACGTATCCCCGCCCACTGACAACGCCCTCCGGACGCCGTCGGGCGAGGGCGCCCGGCGGGTGGTCGGATACCTCCAACTCCCGTATGAGGAAAGGCGTCAAAGGAGTGACGCCCTGGTGAAGAGCGCGGATCGACGGCCTCCGGACACGCGGACAGGTTAAAAAACAAGCCAAGCTCAAACCGGCCTCAAGTGCCGTGTGCCCTTCCGGACTTCCGGCGCCTACAGCCCGCTCAGCACCCGTCACCACAGGTCACAAGGGCATGCCTCCGTCGACGGGCCCTCTTCGGGCGGCTGACCGGCGGCGGATCAACCTCCAAAGGTTCAGCACAAGTTGCGCACATCCCTCTTCTGGAGGGCCGCGATGCTCTAGATTGACCTTGCTTCACAAGCCCGGACACCAGGCGACAAATGATGATCAATCGCCTGGAGGGGTGTCCGGGCAGCGCTGCGGCGGTCGGTGCGTCATTCGCGGGGTGGGCGGATGCCTTCCGGTGAGAGGAACAGCGCGACGCGGGGGGCGGGGGCCTCCCGAGGGGAGGATCAGCGCGGGAGGCGGGGGTCTCCCGGGGGGAGGAACCGTGTGGAGCGAACACGTCCAGTCCAGTGGTGCCCGGGGGGGTTCTGTGCAGCAGCGGGAATTGGTCGCCCCGTTCCCATCGGGAGGCGACCGGCTGGAGAACGGCTCGATCAGCCGGCCCTCGTTCGACTGGGAGCAGCGCTACCGCCGTGCCGTGATCACCAGTGACACGGTGGCCACCGCCTTCGTGGTGGCGGCGATAGGCGGCTTCTTCGGGGCCAGGGACGCGGCCAACTGGCACGAGAAGTGGAGATTCCTCGCCATCGGCACCGAGCTGCTGGTCCTGGGGACCCTCGCGGTGAGCCGGTCGTGGGCTCCCGCCGTGCTCGGCCAGGGCGCCGAGGAGTTCCGCCGGCTCGGACGCTCCCTGTTCACCTCCGCCGTCGTACTGGCGCTGAGCGGGATCGCCCTCGGCTCGCGCAACATCAAGCTCTGGATCTTCGTCGCGATCCCGGCGATCGCGCTCGTCACCATGACCGAGCGGTATCTGCTGCGTCTCTGGCTGCACAAGCAGCGGAAGGACGGGCGGTGCCTGCGCCCGGTGCTCGCCGCCGGAAGCCTCGCCACCGTGCGCGACCTGATCACCCGGACCCGCAAGTTCCCGCACCTCGGCTGGCGGGTGGAGGCGGTGTGCACGGCGGACAGCCCCGGGCCCGACGGCGACCAGCTGGACGGTGTGCCGGTCGTCGGCCGGCTGACCGACGTCGCGGGTCACGTCCGCCGCAACGGCTACCGGGTCGTCGCGGTCACGCCGGACCCGCACTGGTCGCCCGACCGGCTCCAGCGGCTGGCCTGGAACCTCGAGGGCAGCGACGCCGAGATGGTCGTGGCCCCCGTGCTCATGGAGGTGGCCGGCCCCCGGCTGCACGTCGACGCGGTGCTCGGGATCCCCCTGCTGCGGGTCAGCATGCCGACCTTCACCGGTGGCCGCCGCGCGGTCAAGGAGGTCGCCGACCGGATGGGCGCGGCGGTCCTGCTGCTGCTGTTCGCCCCGCTGATGTTACTCGTCGGCCTGCTCGTCCTGATGGACAGTCCGGGCGGGGCGGTCTACCGCCAGCGCAGGGTCGGCAAGGACGGCCGCGAGTTCACCATCCTCAAGTTCCGCACCATGGTCTCCGGGGCGCACAAGGCACGCGCCCAGCTGGCCGAACTCGACGAGGGTGCCGGGCTGTTGTTCAAGGTCCGCCGGGATCCCCGGGTGACCCGGGTGGGTGCGGTGCTGCGCCGCTACTCGCTCGACGAGCTCCCGCAGCTGTTCAACGTGCTCACCGGCTCGATGTCGCTGGTCGGACCGCGGCCCCCACTGCCGGAGGAGTCCGCCGCGTACAACCAGGACATCCGGCGGCGGCTGCTCGTCAAGCCCGGCCTCACCGGCCTGTGGCAGATCAGCGGACGCAGCGATCTGCCGTGGGAGGAGGCGGTCCGGCTGGACCTGCGGTACGTGGAGGACTGGTCGCTCGCCCTCGACGCGGTGATCTTGTGGAAGACGCTGCGCGCGGTGCTCTACGGGCACGGGGCCTACTGATGCAGCGGGAGCGTCGCCCGGTCGGCGCGCGAACGGCAGACCACAGGGGTCTGCCCTGGGGGAGGAACGGGTCATGAGGGTCAGCGTCTTCGGGCTCGGCTACGTGGGCTGCGTATCGGCAGCCTGCCTGGCCAGCATGGGTCACGAGGTCATCGGGGTGGACGTGAACCAGGTCAAGGTCGACCTGGTCAACGAGGGCAAGGCGCCCGTGGTCGAGGAGCGGATCGGCGAGCTCATCGCCGAGGTCGTGCGGACCGGGGCGCTCCGCGCCACCCGTGACGTCCGCGAGGCGATCGCGGACAGCGAGGTGTCGCTGATCTGCGTCGGCACGCCGTCGGAACCCAACGGCAGCCTGTGCACCACGTACCTGGAGCGGGTCACCGAGGAGATCGGCGCCGCGGTGGCCGAGCGGGGCGGGCGGCAGACCATCGTCTTCCGCAGCACCATGCTCCCGGGCACCTGCCTGGACCTGCTGGTGCCGATCCTGGAGAAGTTCGCCGGCACCGCCGGGGTGGACTTCGGGGTCGCGGTCAACCCGGAGTTCCTGCGCGAGGGCACGAGCGTGCGGGACTTCTTCGACCCGCCGAAGACCGTCATCGGCGAGCTCGACGCGGCGAGCGGCGACGTGGTGGCGGCGCTCTACGAGGGGCTGCCCGGCGAGGTGTTCCGGGTGCCGGTCCCGGTCGCCGAGGCGATCAAGTACGCGGACAACGCGTTCCACGGCCTCAAGATCGGCTTCGCGAACGAGCTGGGCGCGGTGTGCCAGGCGCTCGGGGTGGACTCGCACCAGGTGATCGACGTGTTCCTGGCCGACCGCAAGCTGAACATCAGCCCCGCCTATCTGCGGCCCGGCTTCGCCTTCGGCGGCTCCTGCCTGCCCAAGGACCTGCGCAGCCTCGTCCACGCGGCACAGCGGGCCGACGTCTCGGTGCCCATCCTCTCCCACGTACTGGCCTCCAACGCCGACCATCTGCAGCGCGCGGTGGACATGGTCGAGCGCACCGGCAGACGCCGGGTGGGCCTGTTCGGCCTCTCCTTCAAACCCGGCACCGACGACCTCCGTGAGAGCCCGCTCGTCGAGCTGGCGGAGAGGCTCTTCGGCAAGGGGTACGACCTGCGGATCTACGACCCCAACGTGAACCTCTCCCGGCTGCTCGGCGCGAACCGCGAGTACATCGAGACCCGGCTGCCGCACCTCGCGCAGCTGCTCGTGGAGTCCGTCGACGAGGTGATCGAGCATGCCGAGGTGTGCCTCGTCGGGACCAGGGATCCCGCCGTGCTGTCGGCGCTGCCCCATGGTGACGCCCCGGTGATCGTCGACCTCATCCATCTTCCCGACGCCGACGCGCGCCGGACCGAACCGGGGTACATGGGCCTTGCTTGGTGACACGACCAGCGGCGGCGGGCGGGCCCGCCGCGCGCTGATCCTGGTGGAGAACCTGTCGGTGCCGTTCGACCGGCGGGTGTGGCAGGAGTGCACGACACTGCGCGACGCGGGCTGGGAGGTGCACGTCATCTGCCCCCGCGGGGAGAAGCGGGACACGGAGGCGGAGGCGGAGATCGACGGGGTGCGGATCCACCGCTACCCGCTGCGCGCGGCCACCGGAGGACCGGCCGGTTTCCTCCAGGAGTACGGAACGGCGTTGTGGCACACGGTCCGGCTGGCCCGCAAGGTCGGCCCGGTCGACGTCGTGCACGCCTGCAACCCGCCGGACCTGCTGTTCCTGCCCGCCCTGTGGCTGAAGCGGCAGGGGGCGCGGTTCGTCTTCGACCAGCACGACCTGGTGCCCGAGCTGTACCTCTCCCGGTTCGACCGCGGCAAGGACCTGCTCTACCGCGCCGTGTGCGCGCTGGAACGGATGACCTACCGGGCCGCCGACGTGGTGCTCGCCACGAACGAGAGCTACCGGGAGGTCGCGCAGCGCCGTGGCGGCAAGCGGCCGGAGGACGTCTTCGTGGTGCGCAGCGCGCCCGACATCGACCGGTTCCACCCCGTGCCGGCCGAGCCGGAGCTGAAGCGCGGCAAGCCCCATCTGCTGTGCTACCTCGGCGTCATGGGTCCGCAGGACGGCGTCGACTACGCCTTGCGGGCCCTCGCGAAGCTGCGCGACGAGCTCGGGCGGACCGACTGGCACGCCGTCTTCGTCGGCTCCGGCGACGCCTTCGACGACATGGTGGCGCTGTCCCGGCGGCTCGGGCTCTCGGAGCAGGTGCAGTTCACCGGGCGCATACCGGACGCCGACCTGGTGCGCTACCTGTCCACCGCGGACGTGTGCCTCTCCCCCGACCCGCGCAATCCGCTCAACGACGTGTCGACGATGAACAAGGTCCTGGAGTACATGGTGATGGGCCGGCCGATCGTCTCGTTCGACCTCCGGGAGGCGCGGGTCTCCGCCGGTGACGCCGCCGTGTACGCGCCCGCCGACGACGAGGCCGCGTTCGCCGGGCTCGTGTCGCAACTGCTCGACGATCCGGAGGAGCGCGCCCGGATGGGCAAGATCGGCCAGGAGCGGATCGGCGGGCAGCTCTCCTGGAAGCACTCCCAGCAAGCGCTGCTGGCCGCCTACGCCGCGGCCTGCCGTGACCAGAATCCGTCGTCGGCGGGCGACCCGGACCGGGCGGGGACGAGGCCGCACAGTTGAGCGACGACACGATACGCCTGGTCACGCTCGGGCGGATCATCCGTCGGCGCGGACGGTTCCTCACCGTCCTCGCGCTGATGGGTGCACTCGTCGGCTACGGCGCCTCCGTGGTGTTCCCGCCGCGCTACACGACGTCGGCGTCGGTCCTGCTGCCGGGGGCGTGGCAGGAGCGCGAGCTGATGACCCAGGCGCAGGTCGCGACCAGTTCGGTGGTGCTCGACCGCGTGGCCACCACACTGGGCTGGCCCGGGGTCGACGGCATCGAGCTGCGCGACCGGCTGCGCGCCGAGGCCACCGACGGGAACATCATCAAGATCTCGGGCACGGCCGACACCCCGGAGCACGCCCAGCTGCTCTCCGACCAGGTGGCGCAGGAGTTCGTCTCGTTCGCCACACGGGTCGTGGGCGACGAGACCGACCCCGAGGCGGCGTCGCGGCTCGAAGCGCTGCGGAAGTCGGTGGCGCAGACCAACCGTCGCATCACCGAGCTGGCCGACGCGGCCGGTACGGGGCGGAGCGTGGAGAGCGTGCAGACCCGCACGGAGCTCGCGAAGCTGCGGACCTCCCTGCAGGAGGCCATCGACAAGATGGACCAGGCCGCCCCGACCGCCGGCAAGGCGAACATGGTCGTCATGGGGCCGTCCCCCCGGCCGGTCGGCGAGGCGCCGCCGACGAGGGTGCAGCTCATCGGCGGCGGGGCGCTGCTGTTCTTCCTGCTCGCGGTCATCGGTCACCTCGCCGCCGCGCGGGTGAGCCGTCGGCTGCGCACCGAGCCGGAGATCACCACGGCGCTGGGCTCGGCGCTCCTCGGCACCGTGGACGTGCCCGGTGAGCGGGCCGCGTACCGCCCCAAGGGCCGTGGCCCGCGGGCCCGGATCCGCCGGCTGCTCGGTGTCGACGTCCGGTGGGACGTACCGGCCCCGCAGGCCTCCGGCGACGAGGCCGGCCGCCGGATCCGCTACCAGCGGGTGTGCGCCCGCCTCCGCGACCGGCTGCCGGCCCCCCGGCGGCTCCTCGTGGTCGTCCCGGACGGCGACGGGATCGCCCACCGGGCCGCCGGACGGCTCGCGACCGAGGCCGGGAGCGATCCCGCGCTGCGGGTGGTGGAGGTCTCGGTGGACCGGCCGATGGTGCCGGACCGCGGCACCGAGTCGGGTGCCCTGGTCGTGCTCAGCGCGGGTCACTGGACCGCGGCCGAGCTCGCCGGCATCGCCGAGGCGTGCGCCGACGCCGGGCACGAGGTCGTCGGCGTCGTCCTCACGGACACGGTCCGGGCCCGTCCGGCGCGGTCCGGCGGCCGGCCCCGGCACGGCGGCACGCCGGTGCTCATGACGGACGAGGAAACGACGGGGGTCTCAGGGTGACGACGCGTACGACTTCGGAGTCGGCCGCCGCTCCGCTCCTCGACCTGCACTCACTGGTGGTGTCGGTGCGCAGGCGCCGGCGCCTCTGGGGCTGCATGGCGCTCCTCGGGGTGGTCTGCGGCTCGGGATCGGCGATCCTGCTGCCTCCGCCGCCCGCCGCGGTGACCAAGGTGCTGGTCGCCCACCAGGAGGACCAGCCCAGCGACCCCGGGACGCTGATCCGTACCGACGTGGCGCTGCTGCGCACCACGCGGATCGCCGACACGGCCCTGAAGTCGCTCAAGTCCTCGGAGAAGCCCGAGGACTTCATGAAGGACTACGAGGGCAGCGGCCTGACGAACAACGTGCTGGAGATCAAGGTGACGGGCGACAGCGGCGCGGACGCGGTGGCCCGCGCCCAGGCGTTGGCCGACGCGTTCGTCGCGGACCACGTGCGGCGGATACGGGAGAACTCGGACGCCGAGGCCAAGACCCTGCTCGCCCAGCGCGACCGGCTGCAGAGCGAACTCGACCAGGTCAACAAGGCGATCGCGGACGGCTCCAAGGAGAGCGGGCCGAACGCGCCGGCGGACTCGGAGTCGCTCTTCTCCCGCCGGGCCGAACTCACCTCGCAGATCTCCGACTTCGGCCAGCGCGCCTCGCAGGCGAGCATCGGGACGCCCCGGCTCATCGCCGGCACGCAGATCGTGGACGCCCCGCGCACGGTGCGGTACTCCCTGCCGAAGACCGCTGCCACCCACGGCGCGATCGGGCTGGCGCTCGGGCTGGCGCTCGGGCTCGCGGTGGCCTCGGTCGGTTCGGTGGTGGCGGACCGTCCCGTGCTGCGCCGGGACATCGCGGCGAACCTCGGCGCCTCGGTCATCGCCGAGCTCCCCCTCCGGTCGTCCCGCCGTCGGCGGAGGAGGAGCAAGGCGGCGCGGGCGAGGCTCACCGCCTCCCTGGCCCGCACCCTGCGCGGTTCCTCGGAGCCCCTGTCGCTGCTGGAGCTGGGCTGTGCGCGCGCCACGAGCGTGCTCGCCCTGGACCTCGCCGGGGAGCTGTCGGCGGACGGGCCCGTGGTCGTCGTCGACGGTCTGCCCGGCCCGGAGCTCACCGACCGCCGCCCGAGGCCGGGAGACCCGACCGTGGTCGGCGTCGAGCGCGCCGCGGCCGTGGCGCATCAGGAACTCCGCTTCGGCGTCGGCTCGGTGGCGCCCGGTACGGCGTGGACCGACCTGCCGTACCTCGGCACCCGGACCGTGCTGGTCGTGCGTGCCGGGCACGGCAGCGCCGCGTGGCTGCACACCGTGGCGCGACAGCTGGCGGACCAGCGGATCGCGGTGCTCGGCGTGGTGCTGGTCGACCCGGATCCGGGTGACCGGACCGACGGCACGCTGTGGGAGGGGCCGCTCACCGCGCTGCGCGGCCGGAGCGAGTGGCCGGCCCGGCGGAACGGGACGGTCGGACGACGGACGGAGCGACTGCCGATGTGGGCCGCACGGGTCCCGGACAGCGACCAGGAGGTGCGGTAGACATGTGTGGCATCGCAGGCACGTACCGGTGGCCGGACGGAAAGGCCGTGACCGACCGGCTCACCGACGTCCTCGCCCACCGCGGTCCGGACGGGGCGGGCCGGTACAGCCACCCCGTCGGTGACGGCGAGGTGCACCTCGGGCACCGCCGGCTGTCCATCGTCGACCTGTCCGAGACCGGCGCCCAGCCGATGGTGTCGGACGGCCTCGTCCTGACGTACAACGGCGAGCTGTACAACGCTCCCGAGCTGCGTGCCGAACTGGCGGCCGCCGGGGTGCGCTTCCGCGGGTCCTCCGACACCGAGGTGCTCCTGGAGGCCTGGCGGCGCTGGGGCACGGACTGTCTGCCCCGGCTGCGCGGCATGTTCGCGTTCGGCGTCTTCGACGAGCGGACCGGTGAGCTGGTGCTCGCCCGTGACCAGCTCGGCATCAAGCCGCTGTTCCTGCTCCGGCGCGGTGAGGGCGTGGTGTTCGCCTCCGAGCTCAAGGCGCTCGCCGCCGCCACCGGCGGATCCCTCGAAGTGGACCACGCGGCGCTCGTGGCCTCGCTCCTCTACTACTGGGTGCCGGACTCGCGGTGCGCGTTCCGCGAGGCGGAGAAGCTGCCGCCCGGCAGCTGGCTCCGGTGCCGGCCCGACGGCCGGGTGGAGCGCGGCCGGTTCTGGCATCTGAAGGAGGTCGCCGCCGAGGGCCGGGAGCGGGCCCTGGCCGGCGAGCGGCCCGACATCGCCGCCGTCGTCGAGGAGTCGACCCGGCGCCATCTGCTGGCGGACGTGCCGGTGGCGACCTTCCTCTCCGGCGGGCTCGACTCCAGCTGGCTGACCGCGCTCGCGTCCCGCCACCAGCCCGGGATCTCCGCCTACACGATCGGGTTCCGCGCCGAGGACGCCAGGTTCGAGGCGATGCCGGACGACCTGCGCTACGCCCGGCAGGTGGCCGAGCGGTTCGGCGTCGACCTGCACGAGATCGAGATCGCTCCGGACGTGCTCGACCTGCTGCCACGGATGACGCACCATCTGGACGAGCCGATCGGCGACCCCGCCGCGATCAACACGTTCCTGATCTGCTCGGCCGCCCGGGAGGCCGGGGTCAAGGTGATGCTGTCGGGCATGGGGGCCGACGAGCTGTTCGCCGGTTACCGCAAGCACCTGGCCAATCTGATCGCGCTGCGCTACCAGCGCGTCCCGCGGCCCCTGCGGCGCGGCCTGTCCGCGGCCGTGGACCGGCTGCCGGTCGCCTCGGCCCGCCGGGGGTACCGGTCGGTGCGGTTCGCGAAGCGGTTCCTCTCCTTCGCGGACCTGCCGGAGGAGACCGCGTTCCGGCGCAGCTACACCATGTACGACCAGGAGGAGCTGCTCGCCCTGATCGATCCGGACCTGGCCGGGACGGTCGACGACGTGCTGACCGAGCATGCGGACGTCTACGAGGACAACGAGCTCGACGACTTCGTGAACCGCATGTGCCTGGGCGACGCCCGGATGTTCCTGCCGGGTCTGAACCTCGCGTACACGGACCGGTCGAGCATGGCCGCGTCGACCGAGGTGCGGGTCCCGTACGTGGACGTCGAGGTGGTGAAGGCGGCGTTCGCCGTGCCCGGCGACCGCAAGATCGTCGGGCGGCAGGGCAAGGCCGTCCTCAAGGAGGCGGCCACCTCGATCCTGCCCCGGGAGATCGTGTACCGGCCCAAGGGCCTGTTCAGCGCCCCGCTGCGCGCCTGGATGAGCCGGGATCTGGCGCCGCTGGTGCGCGAGGTGGTGAACGACGGCGTGCTCGTGCGCTCCGGGTTCCTGCGCCGTGACGCGCTGGCCCGGATGGTCGCCGAGGACGCCGCCGGGCAGCGGGACTTCTCCAAGCATCTGTGGCATGTGCTGACCCTCGAGTACTGGTATCGCGGCGCGACCTCCGGGTCCGGGCTGAACGCGCGCTAGAAGGCGTAGAAACAAGGGGACTTCGGTGAAACAGGTTGTGCAGAACTACAAGAGTGGCGAGCTGGCGCTGCTTGACGTGCCGGTGCCGGGCTGCAAGCCGGGCGGTGTGCTGGTCCGCACCGCCTACTCGCTGATATCCACCGGGACCGAGCTCATGAAGGTGTCCGAGGCCGGCATGTCGATGGTGGGCAAGGCCCGCTCGCGTCCGGACCAGGTGGCCAAGGTCGTGCAGAGCGTGGCGACCAACGGGGTGCCCGCCACCTACCGCAAGGTGATGGGCAAGCTGGACTCGTACACGCCGCTCGGCTACTCGCTGTGCGGGGTGGTCGAGCAGGTCGGCGCCGGGATCGACGACGTGAAGGTCGGCGACCTCGTGGCCTGCGCCGGCAACGAGCACGCGCTGCACGCCGAGCTGAACTGGGTGCCGAAGAACCTGTACGCCCCGGTGCCGGACGGCCTCGCACCGCGGCACGCCGCCTTCGGGACCGTCGGGTCGATCGCCCTGCAGGGCGTCCGTCAGGGCGAGCCGCAGCTCGGCGAGGTGGCGCTGGTCATCGGCCTCGGGCTGATCGGGCAGCTGGTGGTGCAGCTGCTCACCGCCTCGGGGGTGCGGGTCGTCGGGGCCGACCCGGACCCGGCGCGCTGCGAGCTCGCCGAGCGTCTGGGCGCGGCGGCCTGCGGCGATCCCGCCTCGGCGGCCGTGGAGACCGCCGTCGCCGAGCTCACCGGCGGTCACGGCGTGGACCAGGTGTACCTGGCGGCCGGCGGGGGCAGCAACCAGCCCGTCGAGCTGGCCGCCCGGATGAGCCGGGACCGGGGCCGGGTCGTCGACATCGGCAAGTGCAGCCTGGACCTGCCGTGGAACGCGTACTACGAGAAGGAGCTCGACGTCCGGTTCTCCCGCAGTTACGGACCCGGGCGCTACGACCCGGAGTACGAGCTGGAGGGGCGGGACTATCCGATCGGCTACGTGCGCTGGACGGAGCGCCGCAATCTGGCGTGCTTCCTCGATCTCCTCGCCCGCGGCAGCGTCGACGTGGAGCCGCTGGTCTCCCACGTCGCCGACTTCGACGACGCCGTCGAGACGTACCGGTCACTGAAGGACGGCGAGTTGAAGGCCGTGGCCGTGCTCTTCCGGTACCCCGAGCACACGGGCGAGCCGGAGGCCGCGGCGGTGGCCGTGCCCGCGGTGCGGCGCGGCGAAGGGGCGTCCGCCCCGGTCCGGTCCGCGCGGAAGCCGGTGCGCCTCGCGTTCGTCGGCGCGGGCAACTACGCGACGTCGATGCTGCTGCCGCACCTGGCGGAGCGCGACGGCGTCGAGCTGTCCACGGTCGTCACCACGACGGCGCTGTCCGCGGCCAACGCGCAGCGGAAGTTCGGCTTCGCGCGGGCGACCACGGATCTCGACGCGGTGCTCGGCGACCCGTCCGTCGACGCGGTGTTCGTGGTCACCCGCCACAGCTCGCACGCCGAGCTGACCCGGAAGGCGCTGCACGCCGGCAAGGCGGTGTTCGTGGAGAAGCCGCTGGCGCTCACCGAGGACGAACTGGCCGGTGTGCTCGCCGCGGTGGAGAAGTCCGGCAACGACCGGCTGCAGGTGGGCTTCAACCGCCGCTTCGCGCCGCTGCTCCAGGAGGCCCGGAAGCAGTTCGGCGCCCGGACCGGACCGGCGAGCCTGCGCTATCTGGTCAACGCGGGCCGGCTGGACCACAACAGCTGGTACCTCCGGCAGGGCACCGAGGGCTCGCGGTTCGCGGGCGAGGGCGGGCACTTCATCGACACGGCGAGCTGGCTGCTCGGGGCCGACCCGGTCTCGGTGTACGCGGTCGCCACGCCCGGCAACGAGGACCTCCAGGTCGTCCTGCGGTACGAGGACGGGTCCACGGCCACCATCAGCTACGTCACCACCGGCGCGTCCGGCTTCCCCAAGGAGACGCTGGACCTCGTCGCGGACGGCAAGGTGCTGCGGCTCGACGACTTCGTCCGGGCCTCGGTGTACGGGCGGAAGAAGTGGGTCAGTTCGCGGCTGCCCAAGGCCCGGGACAAGGGCCAGTCCGCCGAGCTGGCCTCGTTCGTCAGGGCCGTGCGGACCGGCGGGCCGATGCCGGTGCCGCTGGAGTCGCTCGTCGCCACCACGGCGGCGACCCTCGCCGTGCAGGCGGGCCTGGCCGGCGGCGCGCCGGTGACGCTGGCGAGGTCGCGATGACGGTGAGCGCGGGGAGTCCGGGCTGGTACCTGCGGCGGCTGTCCCGGATGGGGCCGTCGGAGGTCGGCGGCCGGGCGGTCGACGTGCTGCGGAGGCGCCGGTGGCGCTCCGCGCCGCCGGACGGTCCGGCCGTGACCGGCGCCCGGTTCACCGCCGTGCTGCCCGCCGGGACGATCGCCGCGGTGCCCTCGGACGCGGCGAAGCGCCTGCTCGCCGAGGCGGACCGGCTGATGGCCGGGCACGCCGAGTTCTTCGGGGTGGAGCGGAACGACATGGCCGCCCCGGACTGGTGGTGCGACCCGAAGACCGGGCGCCGGGCTCCGTCGGGGTACGCCTTCGACGTGCCGTACCGGGACGAGGACGCGGTCGGGGACATCAAGCAGATCTGGGAGCCGTCCCGGCACCAGTACCTCACCGTGCTCGCCGCCGCCTACGCGGTCAGCGGGGACGAGCGGTACGCCGAGCGGGTGGCCGAGCACCTGCGGTCGTGGTGGGCGGCCAACCCGCCGCTGCGCGGGGTGCACTGGATCAGCGGCATCGAGCTGGGGATCCGGCTGGTCTCCTGGGTGTGGATCCGCCGGCTGCTCGACGGCTGGCCGGGCGCGACCGGGCTGTTCGAGGGCAATCCGGTGGCGCTGCGGCAGATCTGGCACCACCAGCGCTGGCTGGCGGCCTTCCCCAGCCGGGGTTCCTCGGCGAACAACCACGTCGTCGCGGAGGCCGCCGGGCAGTTCGCCGCGTCCTGCGCCTTCGGCTGGTTCCCCTCCTCGGCGCGCTGGCGGGCCGGCGCGCTGCGCTCCCTCGAGCGGCATCTGCGGAGCAACACCTTCCACTCCGGTCTGAACCGGGAGCTGGCCACCGAGTACCACGGGCTCGTCCTCGAACTCGGCCTGGCCGCGCTGGCCGAGGCGGACGCCGCCGGCGTGCCGGTCCCCGCGACGGTCCGGCTGGTACTGCTGCGGATGACCGACGCGCTCGCGGCCGTCGTGGACAACCGGCTGCGGCCGCCGCGCCAGGGCGACGCGGACGACGGGCACGGTCTGGTCGTGGACGGCGCGGGCACCGACCGCTGGGGCTCGCTGCTCGCCACCGGGGACGCCGTGTTCGGCCGGCTGGACTGGTGGCCCGAGGTGACCGGCACCGATGTGCGCACCCCGCTGCTCGCCTCGCTCGTCCGTCCGTACGCGAAGAAGGGGACCGTACCGGCCGTGTCCCGCCCGGCGCGCCGGCCGGCCCATTTCGCGGACGCGGGCATGACCATCCTGCGCGGTCCGGGGGAGATCTGGTGCCGTTGCGACGGCGGGCCGCACGGGTTCCTGTCCATCGCCGCGCACGCCCACGCCGACGCGCTGTCCGTGGAGGTCCGGCACGACGGGGTCGACGTGCTCGCCGACCCGGGGACGTTCTGCTACCACGGGCAGCCCGAGTGGCGGCGGTACTTCCGGTCGACGCTCGGTCACAACACCCTGGAGTGGGACGGCGAGGACCAGTCCGTCTCCGGCGGCCCGTTCCTGTGGACCCGGCATGCCCGCACCCGCGTCCTGGTCGCCGACGCCTCCGGCGAGGGCGTGGCCCGCTGGTGCGCCGAGCACGACGGCTATCAGCCGTTGGCGCACCGCCGCCGGGTGGAGCTGACCGCCGCGAGCCGGGAGCTGCGCGTGGTCGACGAGGTCCACGGGGACCGCGGGACCGTGCGTCTGGCGTTCCACCTGGGCCCGACGATCGTCGCGGAGCTGGTGGGGAACCGTGCCGAGCTCACCTGGACCCGGGACGGCGAGGACCGCTCGGCGGTGCTCGACCTGCCCGGGGAGCTGACCTGGCGGGCGCACCGCGGCGAGACCGAGCCTTCCCCAAGCTCTTCGAGCAGGGGATACCCCATGCTGGGCTGGTACTCCCCCGGCTTCGGGCGCAAGGAACCCGCCACCACGCTGGTCGGCACCGGCTTCGCCGACGGCGCCGCGGGGTTCACCACCGTCCTCCGGTTCCACGGCTAGGGGGGCGGGTGGGGTTCGAGAGGCTGCACTGGGCGCGGGCGGCGGCACCGCTGGCGCTGGCCCTGTCCGTGGTGACCGGCTGCGCGGGCACGCCGGACACCGGGGCGAAGCCGACGGCCGGGGCGCGGCCGGCCGCTGGGGCGAACCCGACGGCCGGGGCCGAGCCGGGCGCGACCGGTACGGCGTCGCCGGCCGTGGCCGGGGTGTGCGCCGGGCCGGCGGCCGGGCCGGCGCAGGCGCCTGCGGGTGCCGTGACGGTCGACCCCTCCGTGGTCGGTGACCTGGCCGCGAAGACCGAGGAGAACCCCCCGGGGACCACGTTCTGGCTGCGCCCGGGCAGGCACACGCTCGAACCCGGCCCCTACGACCAGGTCGTCCCCAAGGAGGGCGACCGCTACCTCGGCGCGCCGGGCGCGGTGCTCGACGGCCGGAGGACCAACCAGTACGCGTTCGGCGGCACCGCCCGCGACGTCACCATCGGCCATCTGACCGTGCAGGGGTTCGTCGCGCCGCACGACGAGGGCGTGGTCAATCACGACATGGCCGACGGGTGGGTGATCGAGCACGCGACGATCCAGGACAACTCCGGTGGCGGGCTGATGGCGGGGGCCCGTCAGCAGCTCCGTGCCAGCTGTCTGCGCCGCAACGGGCAGTACGGCATGAACGCGTACAAGACCGGTGACTCCCTCCGCGGCCTGGTGGTCGAGGGCAACGAGGTCGTGGGCAACAACACCGACGACTGGGAGCGGCGGGAGCCCGGCTGCGGCTGCTCCGGAGGCATCAAGTTCTGGGCGGTGAACGGTGCCGACGTCCGCGGCAACTGGGTGCACGACAACCGCGGGGCCGGACTGTGGGCGGACACGAACAACAACGACTTCCGCATCGAGGACAACATCATCGAGGGCAATGACGGTGCCGCGCTGATCTACGAGACCAGCTACAACGCGGTCGTCCGGAACAACACGATCCGGCGGAACAACTGGGTCGAGGGCCGCAAGGCCGCCGCCGATGGCGACGACTTCCCGTACGCGACCGTCTACGTGTCCGAGTCCGGTGGCGAGCCGCGGGTCCCGGCCCGGACGGACAGGATCGAAATCTACGGGAACGTGCTTGAGGACAACTGGAACGGGATCACCCTGTGGGAGGACGCCAACCGGTTCTGCAACAGTCCGTCCAACACCTCGACCGACTACTGCACCTTGCTGGTGAAGGACACCCGCCGCTGCGCACGGCCGGCGATCGCCACCGCACCGCTCTACGCCGACTGCCGGTGGAAGACCCAGCGGGTGGACATCCACGACAACCGCTTCGTCCTCGACGCCTCCGTCCCCGCGTGCGCGGCGGAGTGCGGCCGCATGGCGGTCCTCTCCGACCGGGGCACCTCTCCGGACTGGTCCCCGTACCTGGGCGGGCAGGTGGCCGAGGCCATCACCCACCGGCAGGACAACCGCTGGCACGACAACGCCTACAGCGGACCGTGGAGCTTCGTCGCCGGCGACACGAGCGGGAAGCTCGACTCCGGGCACTGGCAGGGCACGCCGTACCGGCAGGACGCGGGCAGCACCTTCGGCCCCCGGGCCGGTGGTTGAGATGAGCGAGGACCTGAGGAGCACGGCGCTGCCGGGCGGACCGGACACGGCGGGCGCGGAGCCCGGCGCCGCACCGCGCCCCGGCGGCACGCCGAAGGCCGTCGGGATCGCCTGGGCGCTGCTCGGCCTCAACACGCTCGGCTCCGCGGGGGCGAAGACCGTCTTCCCGCTGCCCCGCTCCCTCATCCAGATGGCCACCATGGGCGCGCTGGTCGCCGCGTTCCTGCTGGCGCTCGCGCTGAACCTGCGGCTGCGGATCCGGCCCAGCGCCTTCGTGTTCCTGCTGACCCTGCTGCTGGTGCCGAGCCTGATCGCCAGCGTGCAGCTGGAGGTCGGGTTCGGCGCGCTGTTCCGCTGCGGCCGGCTGGCCGTCTTCGTGGCCACGCTGTGGCTGCTCAGCCGCTGGTGGGACGGCAGCCTGACGTTCGTCCGCCACCACATCCGGTGGTACTTCGCGGTGCTCGTGCTCGTGGCCGCCGGCCTGGCCGTCTCACCGGGCACGGCCATGCCCGAGTACTACGGCGGACGCCTCGTCGGCGCCCTGTGGCCGCTCACCCCGCCGCAGATCGGCCAGTACTCCGCGGTGGTCATCGGGCTCACCGTGCTGCTCGCGCTGGGGCGCCGGATCACCGGGTTCAGCGCGGTGGTGGTCATCGTGCCGTCGTTCGTCCTGCTCGCGATGACCCATACCCGGACGGCCACGCTCGGCCTGGTCATCGGACTGGTGCTGGCGATCGGCTCGCTCGTCCTGACCAGTGCCGCCGCCCGCCGGTTCTTCGCCTGGGCGGTGCTGTGCGCCTCGGTGGCCGCGGTGGCGTTCAGCTCCGCGCTGCGGACCTGGTTCCTGCGCGGGCAGAGCCAGGAGAACTTCTCCAACCTCACCGGTCGGGCCAAGGTGTGGGACGCCCTGCTCGGAGCGCCCCGGACGACCGGCGAGAAGGTGTTCGGCACGGGCCTGGGCGACAAGTCCTTCGACGGGCTGCCCATCGACAACAGCTGGCTGGCCGTCTACGACGAGCAGGGGCTGATGGGCGTCACCATCGTGGCGGCGATGATCCTCGTGATCGGCGGCGTCGCCCTGCTGCGGCCGCCGTCGCTGCCGAGGGCCTGCGCGATCTTCCTGATCAGCTACTGCGGGCTCTCCTCGTACACCGAGGTCGGTCTCGGCGACGCCTCGGCGTATCTGCTGCACCTGGCCCTGGCCGCCTCGCTGCTCGCGGCCCCCGCCGCGAGCACGCCACTGCCGACGGTCGAGATCCCTCGACGACGTATCCCGCGATGGGCCCGGAGGTGACCCGAGCATGCACATCCTCGTAGTGCACAACCGCTACTCCTCGGCGCAGCCGAGCGGGGAGAACCGAGTCGTCGACGAAGAGGTGGGGCTGCTGCGCGCGGCCGGCCACCGGGTCGACCTCTTCGAGCGGCGCAGCGACGACATCGCCGCCCGGTCCCTGCTCGGCAAGGTCGCGGTGCCGCTGCTCGTGCCGTGGAACCCGGGGGTCCGTACGGAGCTCGCCGCCCGGCTCCGCGCCGAGCGGCCGGACGTGGTGCACGTCCACAACGTCTTCCCGCTCCTGTCGCCGGCGGTGCTCGCCGCCTGCGCCGACGCCGGAGTGCCGGTCGTCGCCTCGCTGCACAACTACACCCAGATCTGCCCGCCCGGCACGCTGCACCGGGACGGTCGGCAGTGCACCGACTGCGTCGGGTCGACGGCGTCGCTGCCCGCCGTCCGGCACGGCTGCTACCGCGGCTCCCGGCTCGCGACGGTGCCGCTCGCGGTCAGCCTGTCGGTCAACCGGCGGCGCTGGTGGTCGGGGGTGGAGCGGTTCTTCTGCATCACCGAGGCGCAGCGCGACATCCTCGTGCGGTCCGGCATGCCGGCCGAACGCCTCACGGTGAAGCACAACTTCGTGCCCGACCCGGGTGTCGTCCGCGAGGGCCCCGGCGAGCAGGTGCTCTTCCTCGGGCGGCTCACCGAGGCCAAGGGCGTACGGCTGCTCATGGCCGCGTGGGACGAGCTCGCCGCGGACGGCGGTGCGGGCGTGCCGCTCGTCCTCGCCGGCGCGGGGCCGCTGGAGCCGGAGGTGACCGCCTGGGCGGCGGGCCGCGACGACGTGCGGTACGCCGGTCTGCTGGACCCGGAGGAGTGCCGGCGGGCGGTCGCGCGGTCGGTCGCCGTGGTGGCCCCCTCGATGACCCTGGAGACCTTCGGCCTGGTGGTCGCGGAGGCGATGGCGGCCGGGGTCCCGGCCGTCGCCGCGGGTCACGGCGGCTATGTCGAGCTCGTCGAGGAGGGGGTGACCGGGCTGCTGCACGAGCCGGGCGACGCCGCCTCGCTCGCGTCCCGTCTGCGCCGGATCACGACCGATCCGGCCGGCAACCGGGAGATGGGGACGGCGGCCCGGCGCCGTTACGAGCAGGGGTTCGGTCCGGCCGTCGGACTGAAGCGCCTGGAGGAGGGGTACCGCTCCGCGATCGCGGGTCGGGCCGGCGGCGGGAACAGCGCGCCGCCGTCAGAGAACGAAGAAGCCGGCTCGGCGCGGAACACCCGCGCGGGCGGAAATGGGGGCAGAAGATGACACGATGCCGACTCTGCGGCTCGGCGGCGCTGGGGAGCGTCGTCGACCTGGGGGCGACCCCGCCGTGCGAGAGCTTCCTCGCGGCGGAGCAACTGGACCTGCCGGAGGCGACGTACCCGCTGCACCTGCGGGTCTGCACGGACTGCTGGCTCGCGCAGATCCCGCCGCTGATCACGCCGGAGGAGACGTTCAAGGAGTACGCGTACTTCTCCTCGTACTCGACCTCCTGGGTGGAGCACGCGCGCGCGTTCGTCGACGGTGCCGTGCGGAAGGTGGGCCTCGGCCCGGACGCCTTCGTGGTGGAGGTCGCGAGCAACGACGGCTATCTGCTCAGGCACGTGGTCGAGCGGGGGATCCGCTGCCTCGGCATCGAGCCGTCGGTGAACGTCGGTGCCGCGGCCCGGGAGGCGGGCGTGCCCACGCTCACGGAGTTCCTGAGCCCGGACACCGGTGCGGCCGTCCGCGCCGAGCACGGCCCGGCGGACCTGGTCGTCGCCAACAACGTGTACGCGCACATCCCCGACGTGGTCGGCTTCACCCAGGGGCTGCGCGCCCTGGTCGCCGACGACGGCTGGGTCTCCATCGAGGTGCAGCACCTGCTGACCCTGATCGAGGAGAACCAGTACGACACGATCTACCACGAGCACTTCCAGTACTACACGGTCGCGTCCGCGGCCCGGGCGCTCGCGAGCGGCGGACTCACCCTCGTGGACGTCGAACTGCTGCCCACGCACGGCGGCTCGATCCGGCTGTGGGCCCGGCCCGCGGAGGCGGCCGGGGAGCCGTCCCGCCGGGTGGCCGAGGTGCTGGACCGGGAGAAGGCCGCCGGGCTCCAGGAGCTGTCCGGGTACACGGAGTTCTCCGACCGGGTGGCCACGGTGCGCCGGGACCTCCTGCGGTTCCTGATCGAGGCGGCCGAGCGCGGCGAGACGGTCGTCGGCTACGGCGCCCCGGGCAAGGGCAACACCCTGCTCAACCACTGCGGCATCCGGCCCGACCTGCTCGCGTACACGGTCGACCGGAACCCCTACAAGCACGGCAGGTTCACCCCGGGCACCCGGATCCCGATCCTGCCGCCCGAGCGGATCGCCGCCGACAGGCCCGACTACGTCCTCGTCCTCCCGTGGAACCTGCGGGCCGAGCTGGTCGAGCAGCTGTCCTTCGTGCACGAGTGGGGCGGCCGGCTCGTCTTCCCCATCCCGGAACTGAGCATTGTCGAGGTGAAGGCATGAAGGTCGTCCTGTTCTGCGGCGGTTACGGGATGCGGATGCGCAACGGCACCGCGGACGACGTGCCCAAGCCCATGGCGATGGTCGGCCCGCGACCGCTGATCTGGCACGTCATGCGCTACTACGCGCACTACGGGCACAAGGAGTTCGTCCTGTGCCTCGGGTACGGGGCGCACCACATCAAGGAGTTCTTCCTCAACTACGAGGAGACGACGTCCAACGACTTCGTGCTGCGGGGCGGGAAGACCGAGCTGCTGTCCACCGACATAGCCGACTGGACGATCACGTTCGCGCAGACCGGCATCGAGTCGCCGATCGGGGAGCGGCTGCGCCGGGTGCGGCACCACCTGGACGGCGACGAGATGTTCCTCGCCAACTACGCCGACGTGCTCACCGACGCCCCGCTGCCGGAGATGATCGACCGGTTCTCCCGGCGCGACGCCGGCGCGTCGATGATGGTGGTGCCGCCGCAGTCCTCCTTCCACTGCGTGGAGCTGGGCGAGGACGGCCTGGTGGGGGGCATCACCGCGGTGAGCGACATGCCGCTGTGGGAGAACGGCGGCTACTTCGTGCTCCGCCAAGAGGTCTTCGACCACATACCGGAGAACGGGGACCTGGTCGCCGACGGCTGCGCCGGTCTCGCCAAGCAGGGCCGGCTGGTGGCGCACCAGCACCGCGGTTTCTGGAAGCCGACCGACACGGTGAAGGAACGGGCCGCGCTCGACGAGGCCTACACCCGGGGCGAGCGTCCGTGGGCCGTGTGGGAGCGGGACGACGCCGGAGCGCGGGCGTGATCGGCCTCGGGGCCGGGCGGCCCCTGGAGCGGATCGTCGCGGTGGGCGCGCACTGCGACGACATCGCCATCGGCGCCGGCGGCACGCTCCTGACGATGTGCCTCGCGCGGCCGGGCCTCCGTGTCGACGCGCTGGTGCTCTCCGGCGGCGGCAGCGAGCGGGAGGACGAGGAGCGGGCCGCGCTCGCCGCCTTCTGCCCGGGCGCCGACCTGCGGCTGACCGTGCTCAAGCTGCCGGACGGCCGGATGCCCGCGCACTGGGAGGAGGCGAAGGCGGCGGTCGAGGAGCTGCGCGAGCGGACCGAGCCGGATCTGGTGCTCGCGCCGCGCACCGAGGACGCGCACCAGGACCACCGCGGTCTGGCACGGCTGATGACCACCGCCTTCCGCGACCACCTCGTGCTCGGCTACGAGATCGTCAAGTGGGACGGCGATCTGGGCCGTCTTCCGGCGTACCAGCCGCTGTCGCCGGAGACCGCCGAAATGAAGGTGCGGCTGTTGCAGGAGCACTACGCCTCGCAGCGGCACCGGCCCTGGTACGACCGGGAGGCCTTCCTCGGCCTCGCCCGGATTCGCGGCATCGAATGCCACGCCCGTTACGCCGAGGCGTTCGCCGTCGCCAAACTCACGCTCGATCTCGGCACTTTCGATCTGGGGGAATGAACCTTGCGCGTACTGCTGACCGGACACCAGGGCTACCTGGGCACCGTGATGGCCCCGGTCCTCACGGCCGCCGGACACGAAGTCGTCGGCCTCGACTCCGGCCTGTTCGCCGACTGCGTCCTCGGTCCGCGGCCCGCTGACCCGTCCGGGCACCGGGTGGACCTGCGTGACGTCACGGCCGAGCACGTGGCCGGGGTGGACGCCGTGATCCACCTGGCCGCGCTGTCCAACGACCCGCTGGGATCGCTGGCGCCGGACCTCACGTACGACATCAACCACCACGCGTCCGTACGGCTGGCCCGGCTGGCCCGCGAGGCCGGGGTGAAGCGTTTCCTGTACGCGTCGACCTGCTCCGTCTACGGCGCCGCCGGCGGCGACGACCTGGTCGGCGAGGACGCCCCGCTGCGCCCGGTGACGCCGTACGCGGAGTCCAAGGTGCGGGTGGAGGACGATCTGCACGCGCTGGCCGACGAGGACTTCACCCCGGTGTACATGCGCAACGCCACCGCGTTCGGCTACTCGCCCCGGCTGCGCGCCGACATCGTGCTGAACAACCTGGTGGGCCACGCGCTGCTGTCCGGCGAGGTCCTCGTGCTCTCCGACGGCACCCCCTGGCGGCCGCTGGTGCACGCCGCCGACATCGCGCGGGCCTTCACGGCCGCGCTGGAGGCGCCCCGGGAGGCCGTGCACGACCGGGCGTTCAACATCGGCAGCGAGAGCAACAACGTCACGGTCGCCGAGATCGCCGAGCAGGTCGCCGAGGCGGTGTCCGGCGCGAAGGTGCGGATCACCGGGGAGAACGGCGCCGACCCGCGTTCGTACCGGGTGGACTTCTCCCGGTTCCGCGCGGCGATCCCCGGCTTCGACTGCGAGTGGTCGGTGGAGCGGGGCGCGCTCGAACTCGCCGGGGCCTACCGGGAGCACGGGCTGACCCAGGAGGACTTCGAGCGGCGCTTCACCCGTCTCGCCGTGCTGCGCGCGGCGTCCGAGGCCGGCACCGTCGACGACACCCTGCGGTGGCGCCGATGACCGCGGCCGCTCTCGGCGAGGAGATGCACGCGCTGGTGGAGCGGATGTACCCGCTGTGCCGGAGCATCACCGGCGACGGGGTGCGCGCCACCCTGGACATCGTCGGCGAGTACGTCCCGCTGACGGTGCACGAGGTGCCGACGGGGACGCAGGTGCTCGACTGGACGGTGCCGCAGGAGTGGAACATCCGGGACGCGTACGTCGCCGACGACACGGGCAGGCGGGTCGTCGACTTCGCCGCGTCCAGCCTGCACGTGCTCGGCTACAGCGTGCCGGTGTCGCGGACCATGCCGCTGGCCGAGCTGCGCGAGCACCTGCACACCCTGCCCGAGCACCCGGGCTGGGTGCCGTACCGCACCAGCTACTACACGCCGGAATGGGGGTTCTGCCTGGCCCAGGAGACCCTGGACGCGCTGCCGGACGGCGAGTACGAGGTGCGCATCGACTCCACCCTGGAGGACGGCCACCTCACCTACGCCGAGCACGTGGTCCCCGGGCAGGTCGCCGACGAGGTGATCGTCTCCTGCCACGTCTGCCACCCGTCGCTGGCCAACGACAACCTGGCCGGCGTCGCGGTGGCGGTGTTCCTGGCCCGGGCGCTGGCGGAGACGACGCCGTACTACACGTACCGGTTCGTCTTCGCGCCCGGGACCATCGGGGCGATCACCTGGCTGGCCCGCAACGCGGAGCGGATCGAGCAGGTCAAGCACGGCCTGGTGCTGGCCTGCGCCGGGGACCCGGGGCAGCTGACGTACAAGCGGAGCAGGCGCGGTGACGCGGAGATCGACCGGGTGATGCGGCATGTGCTGACCACCTCCGAACGCCCGCACCGCGTCGCCGAGTTCACGCCGTACGGATACGACGAGCGGCAGTACTGCTCGCCCGGGTTCGACCTCGGCGTGGGCTCGCTCAGCCGGACCCCGTACGCCGGCTACCCCGAGTACCACACCTCGGCGGACAACCCGGACTTCGTCTCCCCGGAGGCGATGGCGGACACGCTCGCCGTCTGCCGCGCGGCGTTCGCGGTGCTCGACCGCAACCGGCGGTACGTCAACCTCAGCCCGTACGGCGAACCACAGCTGGGCAGGCGGGGGTTGTACGAATCGCTCGGCGGCCGCAGCGACGCGAAGGAGGCCCAGATGGCCATGCTCTGGGTGCTCAGCATGTCCGACGGCGAGCACAGCCTGCTGGACGTGGCCGAGCGGTCCGGGCTGCCGTTCGACACCGTCGTCGTCGCGGCGGACGCCCTGGGCGCCGCCGAGCTGATCAAGGCATGACACCGATGACCACCGAGGAGGAGAAGACGACGGCACCGGCCGGGTCCGCCCGCCGGGCCGTCGTCGGCCGCCTGTCCTGGGGACTGGCCGACCAGGCGGCCTCCAGCATGAGCAACTTCGCGGTGGGCGTCTATGTGGCGCGCTCGCTGGGGCCGACCGCGTTCGGCGTGTTCAGCCTGGCCTGGGTGACGTACGGCGTGGTGCTCGGCGCCTCCCGCGGGCTGGCCACCGACCCGCTGGTGGTGCGGTTCAGCGCCGTGCCGGAGGCGTCCTGGCGCGCGGCGGTGGCCCGGTCGTCGGGCGCCGCGCTCGGCCTCGGCGCCGCCGTCGGCGCGGTGTGCCTGCTGGTCGGGCTCGCCCTCGGTGGCAACGTGGGGCCGGCGTTCGCCTGCCTGGGCGTCGTCCTGCCGGGGCTGCTGCTCCAGGACGCCTGGCGGTTCGCCTTCTTCGCGGCCGGCGCCGGGAAGAAGGCGTTCCTCAACGACCTGGTGTGGGGCGTCGCGCTCGTCCCCGCCATGGTCGTGGCGGCGCGCGTGGGCAGCGTGGCCGCCTTCGTGCTCGCCTGGGGCGGGTCCGCGGCGGTCGCCGCGGGCTACGGCTCCCTCCAGTCCGGCATCCGGCCCCGCCTCGCGCAGGCCCGCGGGTGGCTCCGCGAGCAGCGCGACCTCGGCTACCGGTACCTCGTCGAGAACAGCAGCCTCAGCGGCGCGGGCCAGCTGCGGGCGTACGGACTCGGCGCGATCGCCGGCGTCGGCGCGGTGGGGGCGGTCCGGGGCGCGGAACTCCTGCAAGGCCCGTTCCTCGCCCTGCTCATGGGCCTGTCCCTCGTCACCGTCGCCGAGGCGGCCCGGGTGCTGCGGCGGGCCCCGGACCGGCTCGGCCGGTTCTGTCTGCTGCTCGGCGGCGGGCAGGCCGTCGCCGCGCTGCTCTGGGGCGCGGCGCTGCTCCTCCTGCCGGACCGGCTCGGCGAGCTCGTGCTCGGCGGCGTCTGGCACGCCGCCTCGGAGCTCATCGTGCCGGCCACGCTCAGTGTCGCGGGCGCCGGCCTCGGCACCGGCGCGGCGGCCGGGCTGCGTGCGCTCGGCGCGGCCCGGCGCAGCCTGCGCGCCCAGCTGTTCGCCTCCGTCTGCTACGCCGGCGGCGGGCTCGGCGGGGCGGCCGTGGCCGGCACGGTCGGCTCGGCCTGGGGCGTCGCCGCCGCGACCGTCGGCAGCTCGGCCGTGTGGTGGCTGCACCTGCGCGCCGGCCGGCGCGAGCACCACGTGAACTCGATCCCCGAAGTGAGGACCTCATGACCGCCCGACCCAGGCTGACCATCGGCCTGCCCGTGTACAACGGCGAGGAGTACCTCGCCGAATCGCTCGACGCCCTGCTCGGCCAGACCTACGGGGACTTCGAGCTGGTCGTCTCCGACAACGCCTCGACCGACGGGACCCAGGACGTCTGCCGCGCGTACGCGGAGAAGGACACGCGCATCCGGTACATCCGGCTGCCGCGGAACGTCGGCGCGACGCCGAACCACAACCGGGTGTTCGCCGAGTGCCGCACCGAGCTGTTCAAGTGGGCCTCGCACGACGACCTGTACGCCCGGGACCTGCTGAAGCGCTGCGTGGAGGCGCTCGACGAGCGGCCGGACGTGATCCTCGCCCATGCCGACCAGGCGGTCATCGACGAGGACGGCCAGGTGAAGGTCCCGTACGAGTACACGCTCGCCACCGGCTCCCCGAAGGCGCCGGTGCGTTTCCGCAGCATGCTGTTCGAGCCGGGCGGCGACGACTTCTACGGGGTGATGCGGGCCGATGTGCTGCGCCGGGTGAAGCCGCTCGACAGCTACCACCACGCGGACCGCACGTTCGTCTCCGAGATCGGCCTGCACGGGCCCTTCCACCAGGTGCCGGAGCTGCTGTACTTCCGCCGCGACCACCCCACCCGCGCCGAGCGGGCCAACCCCTCCAAGCGCTCCCGGTGCGTCAACCTGGATCCGCGCCGGGCCGGTCTGCTGCACCCGACGCCCCGGCTGCTCGCCGAGTACGTCTGGGGTTTCGTCTCGGCGATCCAGCGGGCGCCGCTGTCCGCGGCCGACCGGCGCGCCTGCTACCGCCACCTGTCCGAGTGGGCGACCAGCCGGGCCCGTCCGGGCGGCGCCGGCGAGCGGGTCGAGGACCGGGCACCGGTCGACCCGGCGCTGCTCGGCGTCTCGGTCGACGAGCTGGTGGCGGGGCGTGAAGGAAGGCGGTCATGACTCCGGTACGCGTAGGGGTCTTCGGCCTGCTCGGCTCCGGCAACCTCGGCAACGACGGCTCGCTCGAAGCCGTGCTCGGCTACCTCCGCGGCCGGCACCCGGAGGCGGTCGTGGACGCGCTGTGCGGCGGCCCCGAGGTCGTCGCGGGCCGGTTCGGGATCCCCGCCACGCGGCTGCACTGGTACCGCGGGGAGTACCGGACCGCGTCCCGCGCGGGCGCGATCGCGGGGAAGGGCCTGGGCAAGATCGTCGACGCCTTCCGCACCGCCGCCTGGGTGCGCCGGCACGACGTGGTGATCGTGCCGGGCATGGGCGTCCTGGAGGCCACGCTGCCGCTGCGGCCGTGGGGCTTCCCGTACGCGCTGTTCCTGCTCTGCGCCTCCGGCCGGCTGCTCGGCGCCCGGGTCGCGCTGGTCGGCGTCGGCGCCGCCCCGATCGGCAACCGGTCGACCCGGGCCCTGGTGCGCTGGTCGGCGCGGCTCGCCGCGTACCGCTCCTACCGGGACGCCCCGTCCCGCGACGCGATGCGGGCGATGGGCGTGGACACCCGGCGCGACGAGGTCCACCCGGACCTCGCGTTCTCCCTGCCGGCACCGCCGCCGGGCGTGCCCTCGGATCCGCCGGGCCCGGTCGGCGTCGGCGTCATGGCCTTCCACGGCGGCGACGACGACCGGGCGCGGGCCGAGGAGATCCACCGGCGGTACCTCGAAGGGAAGATCCGCTTCGTCCGCGCGCTGGTCGAGGACGGCAGGCCGGTCCGGCTGCTCACCGGCGACGCGGTCGACGCCCCGGTGGTCGCCGCGATCCTCGACGCGGTGGACTCGCCGCTGGTCACCGCCGCCGAGACGGCCTCGCTGGCCGACCTGATGAAGGAGATGGCGGCGGTCGACACGGTGGTGGCGACCCGCTACCACAACCTGATCTGCGCGCTGAAGGTCGGCACACCGACGCTCGCGGTCGGCTACGCCGTGAAGAGCGACGCGCTGATGGCGCAGATGGGCCTCGCCGAGTACTGCCATCCGGCCCGCGAGGTCGACGCGGACCGGCTGCTCGAACAGTTCCGGGCGCTGGAGCGGCGCTCGGCGGAGGTACGGCGGATCCTCGCCGAGCGGAACCGGGACGCCGCCCGTGACCTCGAACACCATTTCGCCGCCCTGACCGCGGCCCTGTTCCCGACCACCCGGCACAGCCGTGCCCGGCAGGAGACCCCGTGAAAGCGACCGCAGTTCCCCAGATCGCCGGCGCGTACCTGTTCGTGCCGACCCCGCACGTCGACGAACGCGGCTTCTTCTGCCGCACCTTCGACGCCGACGTGATCCGCTCGGTGGGCCTCGACCCGGACGCCTTCGTCCAGGACAGCGTGTCCCGCTCGGTCCGGGGCGTGCTGCGCGGGCTGCACCTGCGCTCGGGCGCCGGCGAGGCCAAGCTCGTGCGCTGCTCGTACGGGAGGGTCTTCGACGTCGTCGTCGACCTGCGGCCGGACTCGCCGACCTACCGCAACGTGGCCTCCTTCGAGCTGTCCGGCGAGACGCAGACGAGCCTGTACATCCCGGCGGGGTGCGCGCACGGCCATCAGGCGCTGACCGAGACCGCGGACGTCTCGTACCGGATCGACCGCCCGCACGATCCGGCCGAGGACGTGACGATCGCCTTCGACGATCCGGAGCTCGCCGTTCCCTGGCCGCTGCCGGCCACATCGATGACCCAGCGGGACCGGGAGGCGCCGAGCCTCGCCGAGGTCCTGAGCAAGACGTGAACCCGCCGCGGTCCCGAGGCGAGAAGAGAAGTGAGAGCAGCATGGAGATCCGAGACACCGAGAAGCCCTTCCTGCCCCGGTCGCGGACGGCGAACGAGCGGCTGCACGCCCTGATCCCCGGGGGCGCGCACACCTACGCCAAGGGCGACGACCAGTACCCCGAGGACCTGGCCCCGGTCATCAGCCACGGCCGCGGTGCCCATGTGTGGGACATCGACGGCAACCGCTACATCGAGTACGGCTCCGGCCTGCGGTCGGTCAGCCTGGGCCACGCCCACCCCCGCGTGACCGAGGCGGCGCGGCGGGAGCTGGACCGCGGCAGCAACTTCGTGCGGCCGTCCATCGTGGAGGTCGAGGCCGCGGAACGCTTCCTCGCCACGGTGCCGACCGCCGAGATGGTGAAGTTCGCGAAGAACGGCTCCGACGTCACCACCGCCGCGGTGCGTCTGGCCCGCGCCGTCACCGGGCGCCCGCGGGTGGCCCTCTGCGGCGACCATCCGTTCTTCTCCGTCGACGACTGGTTCATCGGCACCACGCCGATGTCCGCCGGCATCCCGGCGTCGACCAGCGAGCTCACCGTGTCGTTCCCGTACGGGGACCTGGCCGCGACGGAGGAGCTGCTCGTCCGGCACGAGGGGGAGGTCGCCTGTCTGATACTCGAACCCGCCGGTCACGCCGAGCCCCCGCCCGGGTACCTCGCCGGGCTGCGCGAGCTCGCGGACCGGCACGGATGCGTGCTGATCTTCGACGAGATGATCACCGGCTTCCGCTGGTCCGAGGCGGGCGCCCAGGGCCTGTACGGCGTCGTCCCCGACCTCTCCACGTTCGGCAAGGCGCTGGGGAACGGGTTCGCCGTCTCCGCGCTGGCCGGGCGCCGCGAGCTGATGGAGCGGGGCGGGCTGCGGCACTCCGACGACCGGGTGTTCCTGCTGTCCACCACGCACGGTGCGGAGACGCACTCGCTGGCCGCCGCGATGGCCGTGCAGACCACCTACGTCGAGGAGGGCGTCACCGCGCGGCTGCACGCCCTCGGCGAGCGGCTGGCCGCCGGTGTCCGCGAGGCCGCGGCGTCCATGGGCGTCGGCGACCACGTCGTCGTACGGGGCCGGGCCAGCAATCTGGTCTTCGCCACCCTCGACGAGAACCTGCGCCCGTCACAGGAGTACCGCACGCTGTTCCTCCGCGGGCTCCTCGCGGGCGGGGTGCTGGCCCCGTCCTTCGTGGTGAGCAGCGCGCTCGACGACGCCGACATCGACCGCACCGTCGAGGTGGTGGCCGAGGCCTGCGCGGGGTACCGGAAGGCACTGGAGGCCGCCGATCCCACCCCCTGGCTGGCCGGGCGGCCGGTGAAGCCGGTGTTCCGCCGCCTGGCATGACGTGCCACGACGTGAGGTGACGTGACGTCAGCGGTGCTGTCGCCGACCGGTGTCGGCCGACCGGTCGGCGAACCGGTCGGCCGTCCGGTCGACCAGCCACGCGACGGCCGGGACCACCGCCAGCGCGGTGCAGAGGCCGCCGAGGACGTCGGTCGGGTAGTGCGCGTCCAGGGCGACCTGTGCCCAGCCCATCAGGGCGCCGGCGGCCGACGCCACGGCGAGCACGAGTGCCGTGCCGGCCGTCCTGCCGAGGCCGAGCCGGCCGGTCACGAGCAGCGCCGTCACGAGGGCGAACGCGGTGAGGAAGGCGGTGTGCCCGCTCGGGTAGGAGAAGTGCCCGCCGTGGATGGTGCGTCCCACCAGGGGCTTGAGCAGCTTCGTCGCCCCTACGCTCACCCCGGTGCCGACGACGACGAGCACCGCGGCGCGGGGGCGCCGTAACAGCAGGCAGCCCGTCACCGTGGCCGCGACCAGCAGCACGGATCCGGCGGGCTCCCCCAGGAAGTCCGTGGCATCGGCGACGAACCGCCACGGCTGCCCCACCCCCTGCGCCGCCGCCCAGATCCGCGCGTCCACCGCGCCGGGCCTGCTGTGTCCCGCGTACCGGATTCCGAGCACGGTGGCCGCCGTCGCGGCGAGGACCGCGACCGGACCGAGCCAGGAGCGCAGGGCCGGGGGCAGCGCCGCGGGCTCCGGATCCGTTTCCGTCGGTCGTTCCAAGGCGAGCCCCCCGTCGCATCTGCCCCGAACTCGCTTTCCCAGCCGGTCACTTGGCCGGGGGCATCGGGGTCAGCCTCTCCTCGTCACCCTAACCAACACGGTCACGGAAGACGAAGCGAATCGACCCCTTTCCCACCTTGACTACCGAATAGTCACTTTTGGCGTGAAATTGACAATAAATTCACCTACGCAGTAGGTTTACACCGTATCTATCCGAGAGAGACATGGCCGGCGATTCGCCCGTTCATGGCGAGGGTGGGTCGGCGGAACGCGCAGTCGTCCTGGAAGGCAGGACCTCGCCGTGGTCCACAGAATCCTTTCCCTCAGTCTCACGTTCCGGAATCTGGTCCTCGGCGTGGCGGCGGCCGTGATGGCCCTGGGCTTCCTCCAGCTCCCGAAGGCGGCGTCGACGGACGTCTTCCCGGAGTTCGCCCCGACGCAGGTGCAGATCCAGACCGAGGCGCCGGGCCTCTCGGCGGCCGAGGTCGAGCAGCTCATCACCGTCCCCATGGAGCAGGACCTGCTGAACGGCGTGGCCTGGCTCGACGAGATCACCTCCGAATCGGCCCCCGGTCTGTCCTCCGTCAACCTGGTCTTCGAGCCGGGCACGAACCAGCAGAAGGCCCGGCAGGCCGTCCAGGAACGGCTGATCCAGGTGGCCGGCCTGCCCCAGGTGGGCAAGCAGCCGGTCATGATCCAGCCGCTGTCGTCGACGAGCCGGGTCATGATGATCGGGCTGTCCTCGAAGGACGTCTCCCGCATCGACATGTCCGTCCTCGCACGGTGGAACATCAAGCCGCGCCTGCTCGGCATTCCGGGCGTGGCGAACGTGGTCATCTGGGGTGAGCGGGACCGCCAGCTCCAGGTCCAGGTCGACCCGGAGCAGCTGCGCGCCCGGGGCGTCTCGCTGGACCAGGTGGTCCGCACGACGGGCAACGCGCTGTGGGTGTCGCCGCTGACCTTCGTGGAGGCCTCGACACCGGGCACCGGCGGGTTCATCGACACGCCGAGCCAGCGCCTGGCGATCCAGCACGTGCTGCCCATCACCAAGGCGCAGGACCTGGCTTCGGTGGCCCTGGAGGACACGGCGAGCAAGCAGCTGCGCATCGGTGACGTGGCCACCGTGGTGGAGGACCACCAGCCCCTCATCGGCGACGTGATGCTGAGCGACGGCCCCGGGATCATGCTGGTGGTCGAGAAGTACCCCGACGCCAACACCCGCGAGGTCACGCACGCCGTCGAGAAGGCGATGGCGGAACTCCAGCCCGGACTGTCCGGCATCACCGTCGACACCCATGTGTACCGGCCGGCGTCCTTCGGCGACACGGCGCTCGACCACGTGGGGCTGTGGGTGCTCGTCGCCGTGCCGGCCGTCTCGATGCTGCTCGGCCTGTACTTCCTCTCCTGGCGCGTCGCCCTGATCAGCCTCGTCTCGATCACCATGGCGGAGATCACCGCCCTGTGGGTGCTCTACCTCCAGGGCTCGACCTTCAACATGATGGTCCTGGCCGGGCTCGCGATCGCCCTCGGCGCCGTCATCGACGACATCGTCATCGGATTCGACCGCATCCAGGGACAGTTCGAGCGCGAGGGCCGGAGCTCCGGTGAGCGCCGGTCGGTGGCCGACGTCGTGGTCGACGCCACGGCGGCGGTGCGGCGGCCCGTCTTCTTCGCCACGCTCATCCTGCTCCTCGCCGTGGTGCCCGTCGTCTTCCTGAACGGGGTGGGCGGAGCGTTCGCCCGGCCCCTGGCCCTGTCGTACGTGCTCGCGGTGCTCGCCTCCACCGTCGTCGCCCTGACGCTCACCCCCGTACTGGCCGCCCTGCTGCTCGCGCGCACCCGGCTCGGCCACCCCCGCAACCCGCTGCTCGGACGGCTCCACCGCGGCTTCGACCGGATCAGCCCCAAGACCGTGCTCCGGCCGGGCCGGGCGCTGGTCGCGGCCGGCGTACTGGCGGCCGCCGGCTTCGCGGTGTGGCCGCAGCTCGACGGCGCCTCTCCCATCCCGGCCCTGCACCAGCGCGAGCTGCTCGTCCAGGTGGAGGCCGCGCCCGGGACGTCGCTGCCGGAGATGGACCGCCTCGGCCAGGCGGCCGCCGACCAGCTGCGCGCGCTGCCGGGCGTCGAGAGCGTCGGGGCGCACGTGGGCCGCGCCAGGGAGTCCGACCAGGTCGTCGACGTCAACTCCGGCGAGTTCTGGGTCAACCTCAAGAGCTCGGCCGACTACGGCAGGACCGTCGCCGCGATCAACCGCACCATGCACGACCAGGCCGGTCTCGACAGCGACGTGGTGACGTACCCGCAGGCACGCCTCGACGAGGTCCGGGCCGAGGACGGCGCCGGGCCGCCCGTCGTCGTCCGCGTCTACGGCAACGACCTGGGCGTACTGCGACACCAGGCCGAACAGGTGAGCAAGGTCCTCTCGCAGGTCCCCGGAGTCGTCCGGCCGCAGGTCCCGGCCGTGGCCGAGGAGCCGACCATCGAGGTCAAGGTCGACCTCGCGGCGGCGCAGAGCCACGGGATCAAGCCCGGTGACGTCCGCCGCACGGCCGCCACCTACTTCTCCGGCCTGCCGGTGGGCAGTCTGTACGAGGAGCAGAAGGTCTTCGACGTCGTGGTGTGGGGTTCGCCCGGGACGCGCTCCGCCCCGCAGAACGTCCACGACCTCCTGATCGACACGCCGAACGGCGGCCACGTCCGCCTCGGCGACGTCGCCACCGTCCGCGTCACGCCGTACCCGACGGTCATCGAGCACGACGCCACCTCGCGCAGCCTCGACGTCGTCGCCGACGTCAGCGGGCGTGATCTGAACTCCGTCCTCGACGACGTCAGGACCCGCGTCCAGGCGATGCCGATGCCGTACGAGTTCCACGCCGAGGTGCAGAGCGACGTCGCCCACCAGCAGAGCCATGATCTGCGCATCGCGGGTCTGGTGGCCGCCGCTCTGCTCGGCACCTTCCTCCTCCTGCAGGCGGTCTTCGGCAGCTGGCGGGCCGCGACGCTCGTCCTGCTCGCCCTGCCGCTGGCCGGTGTCGGCGGCGTGCTGACCGCGTTCGCCGTCGACGGCGTCACGTCGATCGGCGCGCTCGGCGGCTTCCTGGTCGTGGTGGGCATCGCCGTACGCAACCTGGTGCTGCTCATCCGCGGCTACCAGGAGACCGAGCCGCACGAGGACGGGACCGCCGACCCGCGACGCATCGTCGACGCCACGCGCGACCGGGTCGGCCCGGTCCTGCTGACCGCGCTGGCCACGGCGGTCGCGGTGCTTCCCGCGGTCTTCCTCGGAACCGTCGAGGGCATGGAGGTGCTGCACCCGCTGGCCGTCGTCGTGCTCGGCGGCCTGGTCACCTCGACCCTCGTCACGCTGTTCATCGTGCCCGCCCTCTACATCCGCTTCTTCTCCTCCCCCGGCGGCCGCGGACAGCGCCGTGCCGGCCCGGAACCCGACCTTTCGACGGCGGGACCGGCCCCGGACGTGACGGCCGCGGACGACCGCAGGACGGAACGGCGGGAGGCGCCCCGCGGCGGGCGCCGGCGTCGCACCGGGCGCCGGTGGGCCGTGGGCCTGTCGGCCGCGGGGCTGCTGCTCGCCGGCGGAGCGGGCCTGACGGCCTGCGCCGACTCGCACTCCTCCTCGGCCTCGGCGGCCGAGGAGTCCGAACAGCCGCCCGCCGAGATCGAGCAGGTCCCGGAGGGGAAGATCCCCCATCTGACCCTGGCCGAGGACACGGCGGCGCGGATCCACATCACGACGGAGCCGCTGCGCCAGGCGCCGCTGGACGGCACCGGACCGCCGCAGACCCTCATCCCGCTGAAAGCGGTGGTCTACGACCCGGAGGGCAGGACCTTCGCCTTCACCAACCCGAAGCCCTTCGTCTACATCCGGACCCCCGTCGAACTGGGGACGTTCGGTAAGGACTACGCGGTCGTGAAGTCCGGCCTCCCGAAGGGCACCCCCGTCGTGACGGTCGGGGCCGCCGAACTCCTCGGCATCGAGTACGAGACGGACGGCGAGCACTGATGTCCGGGGAACGCGGCACCCTGATGCGCTGGATCGTCCGGTCCAGCCTGCGCTTCCGCTACCTCGTGGTCGCCGCGGCCGCGGTGATGATGGTCGTGGGCATCACGTCGCTGCCCCAGCAGCGGGTGGACGTCTTCCCCGAGTTCGCACCGCCGCGGGTCGAGATCCAGACGACCTGCCTCGGCCTGTCCACGGGCGACGTCGAGTCCCTCGTCACCGTTCCGCTCGAACAGTCCCTCAACGGCCTCGGCGGCCTCGACGACCTGCGCTCCGAGTCCATCGCGCAGCTCTCGTCGATCCAGCTGATCTTCCACGAGGGGACCGACATCTTCAAGGCACGGCAGGAGGTCCAGGAACGGGTGCAGCAGGTGTCCCACTCCCTGCCGACCTGGGCGTCGCCACCGGTGATCATGCCGCCCGTCGCCGCGACCAGCCGCGTCATGAAGATCGGGATGTCCTCGGACGACCACTCCGACAAGGCCCTGATGTCGATGTCCATGACGGCGTACTGGGAGGTCAGGGCCCGGCTGCTGCGGGTGCCCGGCGTCGCCAACGTGAGCATCTTCGGCGAGCGGCTGAAGATGATGACCGTGCAGGTGGACCCGCTCAGGATGCAGGCCCACAAGGTCGCTCTCGACGACGTCATGGAGGCCACCGGCGAGTCGGTCGACTCCGGTCTGCTGAAGTTCACCACCGGTTCGGTCATCGGCACCGGCGGCTGGATCGAGACCCCCACGCAGCGCCTCGGCATCCGGCACGTCCTGCCGGTCGTGTCGCCCGCCGACCTCTCCCAGGTGCCGGTTTCCACGGCGGGCGGCGGCACCGTCCGGCTCGGGGACGTGGCCCGGGTGGAGGAGGCCCACCAGCCGCTGGGCGGCAGCGCCATCGTCGGCGGCGACCCCGGTCTGCTGCTGATCGTCGAGAAGCTGCCCTGGGGCGACACCCCGGAGATCACCAAGAACGTCGAGAAGGCGATCGCCACCCTCGAACCCGGCCTGCCCGGCATCCACTTCGACACGACCGTCTTCCAGCAGCAGGACTTCATCCACACCGCGATCGACAATCTGACCCAGGCCCTGGTGCTCGGCTTCCTGCTCGTCGTCGTGGTCCTCGCGGCGTTCCTCTACGAGTGGCGCGTCGCGCTGATCAGCCTGCTGACGATCCCGCTGTCCCTCATGGCGGCCGTGCTCGTGCTCCACTGGCGCGGGGACACCATCAACACGATGGCCCTCGCCGGACTCGTGATCGCGCTGGGCGCCGTCGTGGACGACGCCATCATCGACGTCGAGAACATCCTCAGACGGCTCCGCGAGCACCGGAGGGCCGGCGGCGACACATCGGTCGCGAAGATCATCCTGAACGCCTCGCTGGAGGTCCGGAGCCCGATCGTCTACGCCACGATGATCATCGTCGTGGCCACGGTGCCGGTGTTCCTGCTCCAGGGAGTGGCCGGCTCCTTCTTCCGGACGCTGGCCGTCTCGTACACGCTCGCCATCCTCGCCTCCATGGTCGTGGCCCTGACGGTGACCCCCGCCCTGTGCCTGATCATGCTGCGCAGGGCCAAGGTCGAACGCCGGCAGTCCCCGCTGCTCCGCCGGCTGCAGACCGGCTACACGGCGGGACTGCGGCGCATCGTCAAGCGGCCGATCCACGCCTACCTGGTGTCCGGCGTGCTCGTGGTCGTCGCGGCGCTCCTCGTGCCCCAGCTCAGCCAGTCCCTGCTGCCCTCCTTCAAGGAGCGGGACTTCCTGGTGCACTTCATCACCACGCCCGGCACGTCCGTGCAGGAAGAGCAGCGCATGGTCTCCCGGCTGAGCCGTGAGGTACGGGCCATCCCCGGGGTGCGCGACGTCTTCGGGGCCCACATCGGGCAGGCGTTCCTGGGCGACGAGATCGCCGGGGTCAACTTCGGCGAGGGCTGGATCGGCATCGAGCCCAAGGCCGACTACGACAAGACCCTCACGCGGATCAAGGAGACCGTGGCGCGGTACGCCGGCATGGAACAGGACGTCCAGACGTACCTCAACGAGCGCGTCGACGAGGTCCTCACCGGCTCCAAGTACCCGATCGTCGTCCGTCTCTACGGCCAGGACCAGAAGGTCCTGCGCGAGAAGGGCCTGGAGCTCCAGGAGAAGATCGCCAAGATCGGCGGCACCGGCGACGTCCACGCCGACCTCCAGGTCGAGGTCCCGCAGGTCCAGGTGAGGGTCGACGTCGACAAGGCGGCGAAGTACGAGCTGAAGCCCGGCGACGTGCGCCGCGCCGCGTCCACCCTCGTGGCCGGCGAGGAGGTCGGGGACATCTTCCGCGGCGGCAGGGCCTACGACACGGTGGTGTGGAGCACCCCCGAGACGCGCGGCAACGTGGCGGCCATCAGCCGGCTCCCGATCGACACGCCCGCCGGCACCACGGTCCCGCTCGGTGACGTCGCCCAGGTGGTCATCGAGCCCCAGCCGAACGTGATCGCCCGCGAGAACGGTTCGCGCCACCTCGACGTGAACGCCTCCGTCTCCGGACGCGGCCTCAGCGCCGTCGTCTCGGACGTCAGGAAGGCGATCGCCTCCACGGACTTCCCCCGCGGCTACCACACCGAGCTCCTCGGCGAGCACGAGGAGCGGCAGGCCGCCCAGCGGGTCCTGTTCTACAGCGCGATCTTCGCGGCCCTGGCGATCTTCGTCCTGCTCCAGGTCTCCTTCCGCAGCTGGCGGCTCGCGCTGCTGTCCTTCCTCACCCTGCCCATGGCCCTGGTCGGCGGCGTCCTCGCGGTCTGGATCGCCGGCGGGAACATCACGCTGGGTTCCCTGGTCGGCTTCTTCACCGTGCTCGGCATCGCCGCGCGCAACGGCATCCTGATGATCAACCACTTCCAGCACCTGGAGGAGCACGAGGGCATGGCCTTCGGGCCCGCCCTGGTGCTGCGCGGTGCGCGCGAACGGCTGTCCCCCATCCTGATGACCTCCCTGGCCACCGGACTCGCGGTCCTGCCCCTGGTCTTCCTCGGCAACCGGCCGGGCCACGAGATCGAGTACCCGCTCGCCGTGGTCATCGTGGGCGGTCTGGTTACGTCCACCCTGCTGAATTTGCTGGTCGTACCCTCCCTGTACCTGCGTTTCGGCAAGGGCTTCAGACGTCGCCGGCCGCAGCATGAGGCGGTCGCCGCGCACTGAGGCAGGCGGCGGACGGGGCCGCCTCCCGGTGGAGCCCCACCCTGGCTCCACCGAGAGGACCAAGCCGAATGCCCCGTCGCCTGCGCGCGTCCGCCGCCCTGCTGAGCCCGATCGTCACCGCACTGCTCCTCGCCCCCGGCACGGCGACCGCCGCCGCCCCCGAGGCCCCCTCTCCCGCCACGGCGAAAAGCGGTGCGCGCGCGCAGAACGGCTGCGGAAACCCTCCCGCCCTGCGCCCGTACACCTTCCCCTCCGCTCCGAGGGTGACCAACAGGTTCCTTCCGCTGAAGCCCGGGACCCGGCTGGTCCTCAAGGGCGACGTCGCCGGTGAGGACCACACCGTGGTGACGACGGTGACCGACCTGACCAAGGTCATCGACGGCGTCCGCACCGTGGTGGTGTTCGACCAGGACCTCAACGGCAAGAAGGTCCAGGAGTCGGAACTGGCGTTCTTCGCCCAGGACTGGCTCGGAACGGTCTGGCGCCTCGGGGAGTACCCGGAGATCTACGAGAACGGCAAGCTCATCGGCGCACCCGACACCTGGATCTCCGGCGTGCAGGACGCCAAGGCCGGCATCGCGATGCTCGCCCGGCCGCGCGTGGGCTCCCCCACCTACACCGAGGGCCTGGCCCCCGAGATCGACTTCCTCGACTGCGCCACGGTGTTCCAGACCGGCCAGAGCGTCTGCGTTCCGGTCAGCTGCTTCGACGACGTCCTCGTGACGGACGAGTTCGCGCCGCTCGACCCCGAGGGCGGCCACCAGCGGAAGTCGTACGCGCCCCACGTCGGCAACATCAAGGTGGTGCCCGTGGGCGAGGCCAACCCGGAGACCCTGGCCCTGACCGAGTTCACCCGACTCAGCGCCAAGGAGCTCGCGGCCGTCGACAAGGAGGTCCTGAAGCAGGACAAGCGCGGCTACAAGATCAGCCCCGACGTGTACGGCACCACCCCGCCCGCGGAGCCCGCCCTCGTGAAGGGACTCGTGCCCGCGCTGTAGTACCGGCAGGACGGAGGGCGCGGCACCGCGCGCCCTTCAGCTCCGGTTCAGGTGACGCGGGTCACAATCAGGACATGCGGGTTCTGATCGTGGACGACGAGGAACGCTTCGCCGAGGGTCTGCGCAACGGCCTGGAGGCGGAGGGCTTCGCCGTCGACGTCGCCCGGGACGGCACGGACGGCCTGTGGCGGGCGCGCGAGCACGCGTACGACGCGATCGTCCTGGACATCATGCTCCCCGGCCTGAACGGCTTCCGCGTCTGCGCCGCCCTGCGGGCCGAGGGGAACTGGACCCCGATCCTCATGCTCACCGCCAAGGAGGGCGAGTGGGACGAGGTGGAGGGGCTCGACACCGGCGCCGACGACTACCTGACGAAACCGTTCTCGTACGCCGTGCTGCTCGCCCGGCTGCGGGCGCTGCTGCGCCGCGAGCCGCGCGAGCGGCCCGCCGCCCTCACCGCCGGTGACCTGCGCCTCGACCCCGCGGCCAAGGAGGTGTCGCGGGGCGGGGTGCGGGTCGAGCTGACCGCCCGCGAGCTGGCCCTGCTCGAGTTCCTCCTGCGCCGGCGGGGAGAGACCCTGTCCAAGCGCGAGATCCTCGCGCACGTCTGGGACGACGCCTTCGAGGGCGACCCGAACATCGTCGAGGTGTACGTCCGGCACCTCCGGAACAAGCTGGACCGGCCCTTCGGCCGGGCGTCCATCGAGACCGTACGGGGCTGCGGCTACCGTCTGGCCCCCGACGGAGGGTAGGCGGCCATGAGCGTGCGGGTCCGGTCGACCGTGGCGGCCGTCCTCGTCGTGGCGGTGAGCGTGGTCGCGGGGGCGGTGGCCCTGGTCGCGTTCATGAAGGCCGAACTGACCGACGACGTACGGCAGGCCGCACGGGCCCGGGCCGAGCAGGTGGCGGCCGTCATCGAGGCGGGGCGCGGGGTGCCGGCGCTGACCGTGAGCGAGCCGGACGAGGAGTTCGTCCAGGTCCTGGACGCCCGGGGGGACGTGGTCGCGGGCAGCCCGAACGTCAGGAACCTGCCGGCCCTGGCCGACCCGCGCCGGGGCCCCGAGTCCACCCTGACCACCCCCCTCGACGAGGACCGGTTCCTGGTGGTGGCGGTGCCCGCCGACGGGCCGGGCGGGCACCGGACCGTGCTGGTGGGGCGGACGGTCGTCGCGGTCGCCGAGTCGACCCGGATCGTCACCCGGCTGCTGTTCGTGGGGCTGCCGCTGCTGATGCTCGTGGTGGCCGGCGCGACCTGGATGGCGGTCGGCCGGGCGCTGGCGCCCGTGGCGGCCATCCGGTCCGAGGTGGAGGCCATCTCGGCGGCGGAGCTGCACCGCAGAGTGCCGCTTCCGCCGGGGCACGACGAGATCACGGGCCTCGCCGCCACGATGAATCGCATGCTGGACCGGCTCGAACGGGCACAGAGGGCCCAGCGCCGCTTCATCTCCGACGCCTCGCACGAGCTGCGCTCCCCGGTGGCGTCCATCCGCCAGCACGCCGAGGTCGCGCTCGCCCACCCCGACCGGCTGACGGACCGGACCGCGGGCGAGCGGCTGGCCAGGACGGTCCTCGCCGAGGACCTGCGGATCCAGCGGCTGGTCGACGACCTGCTGCTGCTCGCCCGCGCCGACGAGGACGCGCTGCGCCCCCGGCTGCGGCCGGTGGACCTCGACGACCTGGTCCTGGACGAGGCGCGCCGGCTGCGCGGGGCGGCGCCCGGGCTGCGGATCGGTACGGCCGGGGTGTCGGCGGCGCGGCGGCGGGCGGACCCGCAGGGCCTGGGCAGGGTGGTGCGCAACCTGGGCGACAACGCGGCCCGGCACGCGCGCTCCGAGGTCGCCTTCGACCTCGCCGAGCGGCCGGACGGCCGGGTGGTGCTCGGCGTGGAGGACGACGGTCCGGGCGTGCCGTCGGCGGACCGCGAGCGGGTCTTCGAACGGTTCGTGCGCCTCGACGAGGCGCGGTCCCGCTCGACGGCCGACGGGGACGACCTGGGCATCGGCGCCGGCAGCGGTCTCGGGCTCGCCATCGTCGCCGAACTGGTCGCGGCGCACGGCGGTACGGCGACGGTGACCGACGGCCGCCTCGGCGGGGCCCGCTTCGAGGTGGTGCTCCCGCCGGACCCGCCTGCCTGAGGCCCGGCCACCGCTCCCGGCCGACGCGCCCGCCTGAGGCCCGGCCACCGCTCCCGGCCGACCCGCCCGCCTGAGGCCCGGCCACCCCTCCTGAACGCCGGTTCAGCTCCGTTCAGGGTCCCTTCAGCACCCGGGTGGCAGCGTCGGTGGCACGGCAGAGGAGGCAGCCATGCGGAACAGGTATCCGGCGGCCGCGGTGAGCGCGGCCCTGGCGGCGACCCTCACGACCGGCGCCTGTGCCGCCGGAGCGGTCGGCGGAGCCCCGGGCGGGAGCGGCTCGGCGGGCACCGGCTGTGTGCGGATGATGGACGGCGAGACGGGCAGGCAGAGCGACACGTGCCTGCCGCTCGCCCCGGAATCGGCCCGGGTCGACCGGGGCACGCCCGTGTTCAGCCGGCCGACCGACATCACCAACCCGCTCCACGCCAGTTCGGAGCTCCAGCAGGTGATCTACGGCGGCCAGGTCGACGGGAAGCCCTTCCGCACCGAGCTCACGCTGCTGCCCGACATCAAGACCGTCACCGTGAACGGCGAGCAGGTCCGGGCGCGCACGCTCCAGTTCGTGTCCTTCTCGGACGGGCGGGTGAGCGAGGTCGCGGACGACTGGTTCGCGCAGGCCGACGACGGATCGGTCTGGTACCTGGGCGAGGACGTCTTCAACTACGAGAACGGGGTCGTCGCGGACACCAGCGGCACCTGGATGGCCGGGAAGGCCGGACCGGCCGCGATGATTATGCCCAGCGATCCGAAGGTCGGTGACGTCTACCGGCCGGAGAACATCCCGGGACTGGTCTTCGAGCAGGTCACCGTCAAGGCCGTCGGGCAGACGGTCCCCGGGCCGTACGGACCCGTCAAGGGCGCGATGACGCAGGCCGAGCTCCACGCGGACGGCACCCGCGAGGACAAGATCATCGCCCCCGGGTACGGCGAGCTCGTCATCGACGAGCCCGGCGGCGACCTGGAGCAGGTCGAGCTGGCCGTGCCGACGGACGTCGCCCCCGGTCCCGTGCCCGCCGAGCTCACCGCCCTCTCCGCGGCGGTCCGCGCGGCCCACGCCGGGGCGACCGACGCCACCGTGGCGAAGGTGCGCGCCGCCTGGGACGCGTACCGGGCGGCCGACCGCGTGCCCCGGCTGCTCGTCCGGCAGATGGACCGGGACCTCGACGCGCTCACCGCGGCCGTCACGGCGCACGATGACGCGCTCGTCCGCGGTGCGGTCCTCCGGGTCGCCCAGAACGACCTCGACCTGCACCTGCGCCACGAACCGCTCACGAAGGTCGAGGCCGCCCGGCTGGGGCTGTGGGCGCGCCAGTCGGCGCTGGACAGCGCCGCCCGGGACGCGGGCGCCGTCGCCGGTGACGCGACCAGCCTCGAACTCACCTGGGACCGCGTCCGCCACGACGCGGACCCCGCGCGCGCGGACCGCGTCGCCGCCTCACTGCGCGCCCTGCGCGACGCGGCCGACCACCAGGACACGGCGGCCGCCCAGCGGGCGACGGCCCTGCTCACCTCGGCCCTGTCCGGTTGATCGGGCGGTCGCGTCATGCGACGCGGCGCAGGGCTCCCTCGGCGCGGAGGGCGTCCGGGGTCGGGTAGCCGTCGACGGCCATGATGAGGTCGGTCTCGGCGAGGAGGGAGCGCAGGACGTGGACGACGCCGTCCTCGCCGCCGAGGGCGAGGCCGTAGGCGTACGGGCGGCCGATGCCGACCGCCGTGGCGCCGAGGGCGAGGGCCTTCACGATGTCGGCGCCGGTGCGGACGCCGGAGTCGAAGAGCACGGGCAGGCCCTCGGCGGCGGCGACCACCTCGGGGAGGGCGTCGAGGGCGGGCAGGCCGCCGTTGGCCTGGCGGCCGCCGTGGTTCGAGCAGTAGACGCCGTCGACGCCGCCGTCCCTGGCGCGGCGGACGTCCTCGGGGTGGCAGATGCCCTTGAGGAGGATCGGCAGGTCGGTGAGGGAGCGCAGCCAGGCGAGGTCGTCCCAGACGAGCGGCTTGCCGAAGATCCCCGCCCATTCCGCGACGGCGGCGCGCGGGTCCTCCTCGGGGGTCTTCGCGAGGCGGGCGCGGAAGACGGGGTCGGAGGTGTAGTTGGCCAGGCAGTGCCCGCGCAGCTGCGGGAAGTTGCCGGTGGCGAGGTCGCGGGGGCGCCAGCCGGTGACCCAGGTGTCGAGGGTGACGACGATGCCCCGGAAGCCGGCGGCCTCGGCGCGGTGCACCAGGCTCTCCGCGAGGGCGCGGTCGGTGGGGGTGTAGAGCTGGAAGAGGCCGGGGGTGTCCCCGTACGCGGCGGCGACCTGTTCCATGGGGTCGGCGGTGAGCGTGGAGGCGATCATCGGTACGCCGGTACGGGCGGCGGCCCGGGCCGTCGCGAGGTCGCCGTGTCCGTCCTGGGCGCAGAGCCCGATCACTCCGACGGGCGCCATGAACAGCGGGGACGGCAGCTTCATGCCGAACAGGTCGACGGACAGGTCGCGTTCGGCGGCGCCGACCATCATGCGCGGGACGAGTCCCCATCGCCGGAAGGCCGTGACATTGGCCTCCTGGGTGTGCTCGTCGCCCGCGCCGCCGGCCACGTACGACCAGAGCGAGGGCGACAGTGCCGCCCGTGCCCCCGCCTCCAGGTCGTCGAAGGTCATCGGCAGGGCGGGCACGACGCCGAAGAGCCCGTTGAGATAGATCTCGTTCTGGTAGTCGCCGTACTTCGGGGTCATGGCGGGCAACCTACCTCATGCTCGAACGCGGGGCCCGGGCTCCGCACACCCCTGCCGATTCGCCCCGCTCGTAAGGAAGTTCCGCGAGCGGTGTCCTCCTCCCGTTCCGCTCACGGTGCCGGGGGCGCCTCCCGGGCGATGACCACGACCTGGTCCTCCGGGTGCCAGTGACGGACGTGGGCCTTGGGCGGGTTGATGCGCAGGCCGTCGTCGGGGGCGGTCGGGGCGTGGGAGCGGTAGCCGATGGCGCAGGCGCCCTGGTGGGCCGCCGAGGCGGCGACGGCGGCGAAGGAGGCGGTGCGTCCGGTCCTGACGTAGTGGCCCGCCGGGCGGAGGTGGAGGGTGTTGCCGTCCGGGGCGAGGAGTTCCTCGAACACGGCGGTGAGGTGGGGGTTCTGGGAGATCTGGGTCATCAGGAGTCCGATGAGCCTGCCGCTGACGACGAAGTCGGCGCCGGGGGCCGGCGGTGCGATGAGCCGGTTGCGGTCGTCGGTCAGCTCGGTGACGACGGGCACGCGCCGGCCGCTCTCCTGTGCTCCGGCCCACAGGTGGAGGAGGGTGACGAGCGTCCGGTCGTCCGGGTCGGCGCGGCCCGGCCGGGGGTCGGGTCCGAGCACGATCACGGCGTCGTATCCGGCGGGGTCCAGCGCGTCCGTGGTCGCGCGCAGCGTGGGGTCGCCGGGCCGGTGGAGGACCGTGAGACGCGCGCCGGCGGCTTCGGCGGCGGCCCGGACGGCGGTGACGGTGGCGGTGCGCGCCTCGGCCACGACGTCGAGGACCGAGCCGGGCGGGGTGCGGAGCGCCAGCTGGGCGGCGATCCGGGGTGCCCGGCGGTTCCAGCCGAGGAGGAGGACGCGTTCGGGGCGCCCGGGAGCCCCGGTCGGTGCGTGCGTGAGCGCCGTCGGGTCGTAGGGCGCGGGGGTGGCGGAGAAGTGGGTCGAGCGTTCGTCCTCGGCGATCACGAGGAGGGTGTCGTCGGTGAGGATCCGGGTGGAGCGGGGCGGGTTGAGGGCGAGGGTGCCGTCGCCGTGGACGATGCCGACGACGGTCGACACCGGGCAGGCACGGGCGGCCTCGTCGAAGGTGCGGCCCGGTGGTCCCGGGTCCCGGACGGTGTGGAACTCGTGCCCGGCGAAGTCGAGGAGTTCCTGGTGGACGAGGGAGAGTCCGGGCTGTCGTACGCAGTCGACGAGGAGCCGTGCCGCGATGTCGTCCATGTCGAGGACGGTGGCCCGGGGCCCGCCGGCGAGCCGGGCGGCGCCGAGGTAGCGGTCGTCGCGCACGGCGGCGACGACGCGTACGGGATCCGCCTCCGTCACGGCCGCCGAGAGGGACAGCAGGGTCTTGACGACCTCGGCGTCGTCGCGGGGGTGGTCGCGGGGCAGGACGAGGACGCAGTCCGCGGTGGCGGGGCTCACGCGCGCGAGGGCGGCCGGGTCGGTGGGGCGGCCGCTGCGGCAGACGATCCTGGTGCGGCCCGTGGCGCCGACGGTGGTGTGGAGGTCCTCCTCCATGGCGGGTTTGTCGCGGTCGGCGAGGACGGCGACGATCCGGCGGCGGCGGTCGGTGCGGGCGGCGACGAGTTCGGCGGCGACGGTGGGGATCTGCTCGGACCAGCCGAGGACGACGGTGTGTCCGCGCTCCAGGATCGTGGCGTGGCCCCGGTTGAGGGCGATGAGGCGGTCGGTGAGCCCGGTGGTGATGAGGCTGACGAGGGTGGAGACGTAGAAGAGCGCGATGAGGGCGAGGAGTACGGACAGGGCGACGCGCAGCGGTGGGCCGACCTCGCCGCCCAGGCGCATGGTCTGTCCGGTGTTGCGCCACACCGCCGCGATCCTGGCGCCGAGGGAGGCGGGGGTGCGCTGGTCGGTCCAGGCGAGGACGGTGCTGACGGGGACGACCAGCGCCAGACAGACGAGGGCCAGCCAGCCGCAGAGGGCGGCGGTGCCGCGGGTGAGGGTGCTGTCGAACCAGTAGTGGAAGCGTTCCTCGGCGGAAGGGGTCCGGTGGGCGGGCCCGGGCAGGTGGTCGGTGGCCGGGGGCTCCTCGGTCCGGCCGGGACCGGAACGCTGTGCGGCGCCCCGCTGCCCGGGAACGACCTTTCTGTCTTCTTTTCGCACGTCAGCAGGGTGCCGCCCCTCCGTCGACGGCGGGGCGGCATCCGGGCATATTCATCCCTTCGTGATCAGGCGTACGGATCGAAGGGGATGCCGGCCGGCTTCGCCTTGGCCAGGTGCGCGGCGAAGTTGCCGTCCTTGAGGCCGAAGACCGCGCTGCCGAAGTCGGCCTGGCTGAGCTTGTCGCGGATGCCCGCGGGATAGCCGTTCCAGCCGACCAGGGCGGGGAACTGCCAGGTGTGCTGGTGGTTCTCGGGCGGCTCGTCGTTGGAGTTCGCCGGACGGAAGCAGTGGGTGCCGATGCCGTCCTTGTGGTAGACGACCTTCGGGTGGGTGCCGTCCCAGCGGATCTTGTCGCGGCCGTAGACGTTGAAGTTGCCGTGGGCGGAGGTGGAGACGTACTGGGCCTGGTCGTTCTGCACCCAGACCACGACGTGTTCCCAGTCGTGGCGGTGTCCGCCGAGGCTGCTGCCGATCACCGCCTGGTCCTTCTCGAAGTAGAGGCCGTAGATGATCGCGCACCAGCCGTTGTTGCACTTGGCGCGCGCGTACCCGTTGGTGTTGGTGAGGTCCGAGGCGTCGTGGCACTGGCCGTTGAGGGCGCCGGACGGGTTGAGGCCGCCGTTGAGCGTCCCGTCGGGGCCGATCGCGGGGGTGGGGTAGCAGCCGTCCGTGTCGTAGTCGTAGGCCGGCTGGAAGGTCTGTTCCAGGCCGTCGGCGTTGGCGGGCAGGGCGGTGGGCGGCGCGGCGAGCGCGCTGCCCGGCAGGGCGATGAGCAGCGCGAGGGCGCCGGCGAGGGCGAGCGCGCCCCTGGTGGCGTACGCCTGTGTCTTCACGGTGTCCCCCCGGGTCGGTTGGCATGGACCGACCGCATCTTGACATGCTCACTCCATGTACGCGAGGGGGTCCGCGCACGCGCTCACCGCAGCGCCGCCCCCACCAGCCGGCGGATCTCCTCGGCCGACACGGTTCCACCGTTGACCAGGCGGTCGAAGACCAGGCCGTCCACGCAGGTGAGCAGGGTGACCGTGCGCTCGCGGGCGTCCGCGAGGCCCTGGGCGGCGAGGAGGCCCTCGACGGAGCGGCGGGCCGCGTTGTCGCGCGGTACGAGGACCTCCCGGAGCTCGGGGTGGTGCACGCTCTCCAGGGCGCACGCGTAGCGCGCGAGGGAGCGGCGGCGGCCCTCCCCGGTGAGCCGGAGCGCGGTGAACGCGGTGAGTCCGGCGACGAGTTCCCCGGCGTCGCGCGGCGCGCCGGCCCGCCGCCCGGCCTCCTGGATCTCCCGCTGGTCGAGCTCGACGAGGCGGAGCACGAGCGCGGTCAGGAGCGACCGGCGGGTGCGGTGGTACGCGGACGTGGTGCCGGGCGGGAGGCCGGCGGCCCGGTCGACGGCGCGGTGGGTGAGCCCGCGCATGCCGTGCTCGGCGAGGACGTCGATGGCGGTGTCGGCGAGGAGGGTGCGGCGGGTGGCGGCGGAGGCGGCGGACATCCCCCCTTTCTACACCTGTAGAGGGGAGGGGTACGGTTCTTCTACACCTGTAGAAGAACCGATGGAGGGGGTCCGGCATGGACGGCGGGAACGCGGTGGTGGTCGGTGGCGGGATCGGCGGTCTCGCGGCGGCGATCGGGCTGCGGCGGGTCGGCTGGGAGGTGACCGTCCTCGAACGCGCCGCCGTGCTCGGCGACGCCGGTGCGGGCATCTCCCTCCACGCCAACGGCATCCGCGCCCTGGACGCCCTGGGCGTCGGCGAGGCGGTGCGCGAGGCGGCCCGGCCCCAGTACACCGGCGGCACCCGCGTCCCGGGCGGCGGCTGGCTGGCCCGGATGGACGGGACCGCCCTGGAGCGGGCGCTCGGCACCCCGATCGTCGGGATTCCGCGCGCCGCCCTGCACCGGCTGCTGCGCGCGGCCCTGCCCGCCGAGCGCCTGGTCGTCGGGGCGGAGGCGACGTCCCTGGACCTGACCGCGCCGGACCGGGCGGGCGTGGTCACCGGGGACGGGGTGCGGGGAGCGGATCTGGTGGTGGCCGCCGACGGCGTGAACAGCGCGCTCCGGGCGCTGCTGTTCCCCGGCCACCCGGGTCCGGCGTACAGCGGATCCACCGTCCTGCGCGCCCTCACCGACTCCCCCGTGGCGCCGGCGTCCGACTTCGAGCTGACCTGGGGGCGGGGCGCCGAGTTCGGGCACATCGCCCTCGCCGACGGGCGGGCCGAGTGGCACGCGGTGCTCAACTCCCCGCCGGGCGTGCGCCATCCGGATCCGCTGGCGGTGCTGCGCCGCCGGTTCCGGGACTGGCACGAGCCGATCCCGGCCCTCCTCGCGGCGACCCGCCCCGAGGCCGTGCTGCACCACGACATCCACGAACTGGCCACTCCCCTGCCCACCTTCGCCGTCGGCCGGGTCGCCCTGCTCGGCGACGCGGCCCACGCCATGACCCCGAACCTCGGCCAGGGCGCCTGCCAGGCCCTCGAGGACGCGGTGTCGCTGGCCGCCGCGCTCGCCGCCGCGCCGGACGTCCGCGCGGCCCTGGCCCGCTACGACGCCGAGCGGCGCCCGCGCAGCCAGTCCGTCGCCCGCGCGGCCCGCCAGGCCGGCCGGATGGGCCAGCGGCTCGCGCATCCCGTCGCCGTCGCCGTGCGCAACACGGCCCTGCGGGCGGCGCCGGACCGCGCGACCCTCCGGGCCGTCCTGCGGCACGCCGACTGGACGCCGCCGCGCCTGGACCCGCAAAGCAGCTAGACGATACGTATCGTCTCGCTTAGAGTGGTCGTCATGACCACCGCCTCCCCCGCGCACATCGCCATGTTCTCCATCGCCGCCCACGGCCACGTGAACCCGAGCCTGGAGGTCATCCGCGAGCTCGTCGCCCGGGGCCACCGCGTCAGCTACGCCGTCCCCGCGTCCTTCGCCGGGAAGGTCGCGGAGACCGGGGCGACGCCCGTCGTGTACACCTCCACGCTGCCGACCGACGACGACCCGGACGCCTGGGGCACCGAACTGATCGACCACGTCGAACCGTTCCTCGCCGACGCGATGCAGGCCCTGCCGCAACTCGCCGAGGCCTTCGACGCGGACCGGCCGGACCTCGTGCTCCACGACATCACCGCCTATCCGGCCCCCGCCCTCGCCCACACCTGGGGCGTCCCCGCCGTCTCGCTGTGGCCGAACCTGGTCCCGTGGGAGGGGTACGAGGAGGAGGTCGCCGAGCCGATGTACGCCGGGCTCAAGGCCTCGCCGCGCGGCAAGGCCTACTACGCGCGCTTCGAGGAGTGGCTCGGCGGGCACGGCATCGACACCCACCCCGACCGGTTCGTCGCCCGCCCGCGCCGCGCGATCGTCCTCATCCCCCGGGCCCTCCAGCCGCACGCCGACCGGGTGGACGAGTCCGTCCACACCTTCGTCGGCGCCTGCCAGGGCACCCGCGCCGAGCAGGGCGACTGGCGGCGGCCTGCGGGGGCGGAGAAGGTGGTCCTGGTCTCGCTCGGCTCCTCCTTCACCAAGCAGCCCGGTTTCTACCGGGACTGCGTCGAGGCCTTCGCCGGCCTCCCGGGCTGGCACGTCGTCCTGCAGATCGGCAGGTTCGTCGACCCGGCCGAGCTCGGCGAGCTGCCGTCGAACGTCGAAGTGCACTCCTGGGTACCCCAGTTGGCGATCCTTCGGCAGGCCGACGCGTTCGTCACCCACGCGGGCGCGGGCGGCAGCCAGGAAGGCCTCGCCACCGCCACGCCCATGGTCGCCGTGCCGCAGGCCGCCGACCAGTTCGGGAACGCCGACATGCTCCGGTCCCTGGGCGTGGCACGGCATCTGCCCATGGAGGAGGTCACCCCCGAGCGGCTGCGGGAGGCCGCCCTCGCACTCGTCGACGATCCCGAAGTGGCCCGCCGCGCACGGGAGATCCAGGAGTCGATGGCCCACGAGGGCGGCACGCTCCGCGCCGCCGACCTGATCGAGGCGGAGCTCCCCGCGCGCCCGGCACGATCCGGCGGACGGCCCCCGGGCGTAGGGTCGCGTCATGTCCAAGACCGAGATTGATCAGGTGACCGGCGAGTTCTACGGCGCGTTCGACAACCGGGACGGCAGGACCGCCGACGTGGACCGGATCCGGCGGCTCCTCCTGCCCCAGGGCGTCATCGTCTGCACCGCGCCCACCTTCACCGCGTACTCCGTGGAGGAGTTCGTCGTGCCGCGCGAGCGACTGCTCTCCGACGGACGGCTCGTCGGCTTCTCCGAGTGGGAGACGGCCGAGGAGACCCGGATCGAGGGCGACATCGCCTCCCGGTTCAGCACCTACCGCAAGTCCGGGGTGCTCGACGGGAAGCCGTACGAGGGCGAGGGCACCAAGACGATCCAGTTCGTCCGGACGCCGGACGGCTGGCGCATCACGGCCTTCTCCTGGTTCGACAAGCCCTGACCGGGACGGCGGCCCGTCGCCCTCCCCCGCGAGGAGGGCGGCGGGCCGCTCCGTCAGACCACGGCGCCCGTCCGCCGGCGCGACGCGGCGGCGGCCGGTTTCGGCGCCGGGTGACGGGTCTCCAGGGCGACGGCCAGCGGCATCGCCGTGAAGACCGTGGACGCCATGCCCAGGACGACGCCCGCGAGCAGCGCGACGGAGAAGTCCGTGAGCGAGTCCCCGCCCAGGACCGCGAGCGCCACCAGGACGAAGAGCGCCCCCATGCCGGTGTTGACCGTACGGGGCAGGGTCTGGGCGACGGCCCGGTCGGCGAGTTCCCCGAGCGGCACGCCACCGCCCCGGCGCCGCAGTTCCCGCAGCCGGTCGAGGACGACCACGGAGTCGTTGACCGAATATCCGACGACGGTGAGCAGCGCGGCCAGGAAGACGCTGTCCACCGGCTTGCCCAACCACGCGAACAGGCCGACCACGAGCAGCACGTCCTGTGCCATCGCCGCCACGGCCGCCGTCGCGTACGTCCAACGGAACCGCACCGTCAGATACAGGAGTTGCGCCGCCACCGCCAGGCCGAGCGCGAGGAGGGCGTGGGTGCGCAGTTCTCCGCCCAGGCTCGGGCCGATCAGGTCGTCGCGCTCGACCTCCACCGGGCCCGCGACCCGGGTGAGCGCCTCCCGGATCTCCCGCTGCTCGCCGTCGCCGGTCTCCCGGAGGCGTACCGAGACGTCGCCGTCGCCGGTGGTCTGCACGACGGCGTCGGGGAAGCCTGCGGCCGCGACGGCGGTACGGGCCGTGTCGGCGTCCACCGGCCGTTCGGCGGTGTACTGGACGACCCGGCCGCCGGTGAACTCGACGCCGAACTCCAGACCCCGCACACCGATTCCGGCGAGGGCCACGAGCAGCAGTCCGGCGCAGCCGGTCAGCCAGCGGCGCCGGTGCGCCATCAGACGGGGCACCCGGCGGGTGAGCCGGGTCCGCAGCCGGCCGAGCGAGGCCATGCCGGTCACGGCCGGCCGCCTGCGGACGGCCGGCAGGCTCAGGGTCAGGTCGGCGAGGAGCCGGGTGATCACCATCGCCGTGATCAGGGAGGTGAGGACGCCGATCGCGAGCGTCACGCCGAAGCCCTTGACGGGTCCCGTCGCGAGGACGAACAGCAGACCGGCCGCGAGCAGCGTGGTGACGTGGGAGTCGGCGACGGCGCTCCACACCTTGCCGAACGCCGTCGCGACCGGCCGCCGCAGATCCCGCCCGGCGGACCGGCCGAGCAGCGCGTACTCCTCCCTGGCCCGTTCGAAGACCAGGACGTTCGCGTCGACGGCGATGCCGATGGCCAGGACGAAACCGGCGAGGCCCGGCAGGGTGAGGGTGGCGCCCAGGGCGACGACGGCGGCGTACGAGATCAGCCCGTACAGCAGGAGCGCGATGGTGGCGAGGACGCCGAGGAGCCGGTAGACCACGATCACGAAGAGTCCCGTGCAGGCCAGGCCGATGACGGCGGCCAGGGCACTGGCGCGGATCGCCTCGGCGCCGAGCGTCGGGCCCACGGTGCTCTGCTCGACCGTCGTCACCGGCACGGGCAGCGCGCCGCCCTGGACGAGCGCCGCGAGGTCGCGGGCCTCCTGCGCGGAGAACCCGCCGGTGATCTGCGCGGAGCCGCCGCCGATGCCCGCCCCGCAGGGCACCCCGGCCTGCATGCCGGGCGCGGAGACGATCCGGTCGTCGAGGACGATCGCGACCCGGCGGGCCGGGTCCGCCGGGGCGGCGCAGGCGGCCTCGCCGGTCAGCTTCGCCCAGCCGTCGGCCGCTCGGTCGCGGAAGACGAGGTCGACCGTCCAGCCGCGGCCGGTCGCCGTGTCGAGGACGGCCTCGGCGCTCTTCACGCCGTCGCCGGTGAGGCCGGGGGCGGCGAGGGCGAGGAAGCCGCCGGGGGCGTCGGGGTCCGCCAGGACCCGTGTCCCGTCGGCGGCGGCCGGCCCGGCCGGTCCCCGGGCCGGGCCGGTGACGGCGTGGAAGGTGAGCTGCGCCGTACGGCCGATGGTCTCGGCCGCCTGGCGCGGGTCGCGCAGACCCGGCAGTTCGACGACGATGCGCCGCTCGCCGGAGCGGGCCAGGGAGGGTTCCGCGACGCCGAGTCCGTCCACGCGCTTGCGGAGCACCTCCAGAGCGCGGTCGGTGGCCGCGGCGTCGGCACGGGTGGTGGGGCCGTCCTCGGTCTGCAGGACGATGCGTGTCCCGCCGCGGAGGTCGAGTCCGAGGCGGGGCGGGGTGGTCAGGGTGATCCAGAGGGAGAGCGCGACGACGGCGAGCGCGAGGAGCGCGCGCCGGAACGATGCACGAGAGGACATGAGGTCTCCACGGGCAGCGCACGGCCCGGCGGGCGCCGCCCCGGAAAGGCCGCTCCCGCCGTCCGTGGCGGACGTACGGTCGGATGCGCGTCGGAGACCGACCGGTCCATGGACATGCCGAGGGCCCGGACGGCGACGCGGAGGAACGTCAGCTGTGCCGGGTGGAGGGTGGGCCGCGCGACTCGCGCGGGCCGTGAGGGCCGCCGGGCGGCGCCCGTTCGCGGCGCGGGTCTCCCACGAGGAGACCGCGCGCGGGTACGGAGAGATCGGCGGGCGCCGCGGCCGGGGCCGCGGGCGCCGCCGGGAACCGCACCAGGTTCTCGACGGCGGCCGGAAGGCCCACGACGGCGGCGGGCGCGAGACGCGGCTCACCCGAGGCCTCGGTCGACGGGGCCTGCCGGGCAGCGCCCGCGGCGGGGGCCGGGAGGCCCTGCGGCGCGGCGGTCGTCGTCGGGGCGTCCCGCGTCGGTGCCGTTGATGTCGGGACCAGCAGGAGGGACCAGAGGACGCAGAGGATCGCGGGTACGAGGGTCGCGAGGCGGTGCCGTGCCGGACTCCCCACCGTGCCCTCCTCCGCCCCGAGTTGTCGTCCTGTAGGGCCTCAGCGTAGACGGGGCTCATGGCGAAGGGGGTACGGGGTACGTACGGCGGTTGAGTACGGATGCTCAGGTCCGGGCCGTGGAGGCGCCGGACGATGGCTCCGTCACCGTTCCGCCTCGGCTCCAGGAGGGGCCTCTCGTGCTCAGTCGTATCGCCGCCCGTGTCGTCCCGTTCTTCGGGCGGCTGACCGTCACTTCGGACCCCGGGGCCCGGGTCGAGCCGGGCAGCATCCTCGTCGTGAACCACACTTCGCTGGCCGATCCCGCGCTCGTGCTCGCCGCGCTCCGCAGGCGGCTGGGGGTCGAGCCGGTCCTGCTCGCGACCGCCGGGCTGTGGCGGATCCCGGTCCTGGGCCGGGCCCTGACCCGCGAGGGGCATGTTCCCGTCCACCGGAACTCGGCGCGTGCCGCGGCGGCCCTGGACCATGCGGCGGTCGCGCTCGCGTCGGGGCGGCACGTGATGCTGTACGCGGAGGGGCGCATCCCGCCGCGCCGGGACGCCGCCGAGAACCCGCCGGAGATGTTCCGCACCGGACTCGCGCGGCTGGCACGGGCGACGGGGGCACCGGTCGTGCCGATCGGTCAGGCCGGGGCCCGGCGGATCACCTCGGGCGGGCGGGCGAAGCAGCTCGCCGGGGTGCTCACCGCGCCGGTCCGCAGGCCGGGTCTGCACGTCCACATCGGTGCGCCGCTGCGCCTGCCGGACGACGTGGCCGCCGCGACGCGGCTGGCGCACGGGGCCGTGACCGAGGCCTGGCGGACGGCGGCCGGGGCCTTGGGCGAACCGGCGGCCCTCGGTGGCCGGGGAACGGCCGGCTGACTCCGGGGCCTGCGTCAGGAGGCGTCCCGCGCCTCGGCGTCCGCGTCCGCCACCCAGAACAGCAGGGGGGACAGGGCGAGTTCGAGGGCGGCCAGCGCCAGCTGGAACCAGTGCGGCCGTCCCTCGACGGCGAGGGACAGCAGCCTCCCGAGCGCTCCCAGCAGGAACACGGCGGTGAGCCCGCGTACGGCCGCGGCGGGGATCGGCGACCGCCGCGCCGCCCAGAGCCAGGCGAGACCGTAGCCCGCGAAGATCGCGCCGAAGAACCGGCCGAGGCTGTCGACGGTCGCACCGGCCGACGCGGCACCCGGGATCGCGGCGTTGCCGAGCAGGACGTGGAGGAGTCCGATGGCCACGCAGGCGTATCCCATGGCGAGGGCGAGCCCCCGAAGTGCCCTGGCTCCGTTCATCGTCCGCGACCCCCATCCGGTAGACACTCGTCCAGCAGTGGTGCGTGTGCCAGCGTACGGCCGCTTACTGGACACATGTCAAGTAGCATGGCCGGGTGCCTCCCCGCAGACGCCTCAGCCCCTCCGAACGCCGCGCCCAGCTCCTGGACGTCGCCGCGCGGCTCTTCGCGGCGCTGCCGTACGACGAGGTGCTGATGGAGGAGGTGGCCGAGCGGGCAGGGGTCTCCCGCGCGCTGCTCTACCAGTACTTCCCCGGCAAGCGGGACCTCTTCGCCGCGCTCTACCAGGAGGCCTCCGAGCAGCTGCTCGCGAAGACGCGGCTCGACCCCGCCGCCACCCTGGTCGAACAGCTGACGCAGGGCCTCGACACGCACATCGAGTACTTCGCCGAGAACCGCAACACCGTCCTCGCGGCGAACCGCGTCCTGGCCGGCGACCGGCTCGTCCAGACGATCGTCACCGGTGAACTCGACGCCCTGCGCGAGCGCCTGCTCGGCGTGCTGCCGCTCGCCGACGACCGGACCCGGGCGGCCGTTTCGGGGGTCCTGAAGAGCTGGCTGGTCTTCGTGCAGGTGCTGTGCGTGGACTGGCTGACCCATGAGACCTGTACGCGCACCGAGCTGCGCGATGTGTGCGTCGGCGCGGTCGTGGGCGCCCTCCGCCCCCTCCTCGACGAGGACCCGGCGCCCGACCGGCCCCGCTGACCGGGCGCCTCTCAGAACACCGACAGGCCCGTGATGGTCGTGAAGCGGTCGAGTGCCGTCACGCCCGCCACCGAGTTGCCCCGGCTGTCCAGGCCCGGGCTCCACACGCACAGGGTGCAGCGGCCCGGGACGACGGCGACGACCGCCCCTCCGACGCCGCTCTTGCCGGGGAGCCCGACGCGGTAGGCGAAGTCCCCGGCCGCGTCGTAGGTGCCGCAGGTGAGCATGACGGCGTTGACCTGCTTGGCCTGGCTGCGGGTCAGCAGGCGGCTGCCGTCGGCGCGGAGCCCGTGCCGGGCCAGGAAGCCGGTGGCGAGGGCCAGGTCGGCGCAGGAGGCCTCCAGGGAGCACTGGCGGAAGTACTCGCGCAGCAGATCGGGGACGGGGCCCGTGATGTTGCCGTAGGAGGCCATGAAGTGGGCGAGGGCCGCGTTGCGGTCGCCGTGGGACGCTTCGGAGGCGGCGACGCCGGCGTCGAAGGCGAGGTCCGGGTTGCCGCTCTCGGCCCGCAGGAACGCGAGCAGGGTTCCGGAGGCGTCGCCGGTCAGGCGGTGCAGCCGGTCGGTGACCACGAGGGCGCCCGCGTTGATGAACGGGTTGCGCGGGATGCCGTGCTCGTACTCCAGCTGCACGAGGGAGTTGAACGGGTCGCCGGAGGGTTCCCGGCCGACGTGCGCCCAGAGCGCGTCGCCCTCCCCGGCGAGGGCGAGCGCGAGGGTGAAGACCTTGGTGACGGACTGCGTGGAGAACGGGCGCCGCCAGTCCCCCACTCCGTAGACCGTGCCGTCGAGTTCCGCCACGGCCATGCCGAAGTCGCGCGGGTCGCCCGCCGCGAGGGCGGGGATGTAGTCGGCCGGGGCGCCCCGGTCGGTGAGTTCCGCGAGCTCCTCGGCGATGCGGTCGAGGACGGGCTGGAAGGAGGCGCTCGCGGTCACGCGCCGCCCCGTCGCGCCAGGCCGAGGTCGCCGCCGTCCGGCACGGCGAAGTAGCGGGCGACGTCGGCGTCCGTGACCTCGGGGAGGGTGGCCGGGGTCCAGCGGGGGTTGCGGTCCTTGTCGACGACCTGGGCGCGGATGCCCTCGACGAGGTCGGGGGTGGTCAGGGCGGCGCAGGAGACGCGGTACTCCAGGTCGAGGACCTCCTCCAGGCCGGGGAGGGCGCGGGACCGGCGGAGGGTGGCCAGGGTCGCCTTGAGGGCGGCCGGGGAGCGCCCGAGGAGGGTCTCGGCCGTCTCCTTGGCGGCGGGCACGCCGGTGCCGAAGAGCCGCTCGACGATCTCCTCGACGGTCGGGGCGGTGTAGCAGGCGTCGATCCACTCCCGCTGCTCGGCGAGGACGCCGTCCGGCGGTGCGGCGGCGTGGCGGGCGAGGGCCTCGGCGGCCGGCAGCTCCGCCAGATCACGGGCCAGGGCGGGGAGTCCGGCGGAGGGTACGAAGGCGTCGGCGAGGCCCGTGAGGATCGCGTCGGCGGCGCCGACGGGGCTGCCGGTGAGGGCGAGGTGGGTGCCGAGCTCGCCGGGGGCGCGGCCGAGGAGGTACGTGCCGCCGACGTCGGGGACGAAGCCGATGCCGGTCTCGGGCATGGCGACCCGGGAGCGTTCGGTGACGACGCGGACGGAGCCGTGCGCGGAGACGCCGACGCCGCCGCCCATGACGATGCCGTCCATGAGGGCGACGTAGGGCTTCGGGTAGCGGGCGATGCGGGCGTTGAGCCGGTACTCGTCCCGCCAGAAGGCCGCGGAGGCGGAGCCCCCGGCGCGCGCGTCGTCGTGGATGGCGCGGATGTCGCCGCCGGCGCAGAGGCCTCGCTCGCCCGCGCCTTCGACGACGACGGTGGTGACGGCCGGATCGTGCTCCCAGGCGGTGAGCGCGCCGTCGACGGCGAGGACCATGGGGTGGGTGAGCGCGTTGATGGCGCGGGGCCGGTTCAGGGTGATGAACCCGGCACGGCCCTCCGTCCGGAGGAGTACGTCGGGAGTTCCGGTCGGCACGATCACTCGGTCCCTTCGGGTGGCACGGCTCGCTGTCCGGGCCACGGTACCGGGAGGCTCCGCGCGTGCCGAAGGGCGGGAAGGACTCATCCGCTTCTCGCGGATCCTGATTGCACGGTGCGCGGTCCGGTGACGGCCGCTACTCCGCGTCCTCACGCCGAGTCCTTCCCGTCACCTCCATGGAAACACCGGTGGGACGGGGGCGCGAGCGCCGGTGTGCACGGGACGTGGTCACGGGGTGACCACGTCCCGTCCCGGCCTCAGGCCGGCAGCAGGTCCTGCGGGATGCGCACCTGCCGGGGGGTGGAGAGGCGCAGTTCGATGATGTCCCGGACGGTGGGCCATTCCTCGTCGAGGATCGAGTAGAAGGCCGTGTCCCGGACGGCTCCGTCGAGGCCGCGGGAGTGGGCGCGGCGGATGCCCTCGCAGGTCGCCCCGAGGCGCTCGATGGCGATTCTGGAGCGGGTGTTGCGGGCGTCGGCGCGCATGCTGATGCGGCGGACGCCCCAGACCTCGAAGGCGTGCCGGAGCATGAGGTACTTGGCCTCGGTGTTGATGCCGGTGCCCCGGGCGTCGCCCGCGATCCAGGTGTTCCCGATCTCGGCGGCGTCCGGGACGGCGGTCAGCGGATCGCCGTGGGGCATGCCGGGGACGGGCGGCCAGATGAGCGGGCCCCGCCAGTAGTCGAGTTCGAGGAAGCGGGTCGAGCCGATGACTCGTTCGTCGGCCGTACTGACCAGGGCGAAGGGCAGGCAACGGCCTGCCGCCTGGTCGGCGAGGGCGCGGGCGATGTAGTCGAGGGCCGATTCGAGGCCGTCGGGTACGGGGGTGAAGGCGTAGGCCGATCGGTCCGCCCCGCCGGCCCGCGCGAGGGCTTCGGCGTGCCGCATCGCCAGCGGCTCCAGGCGCACGGAGCGCCCGGTCAGGAGAACAGGTACTGGCACGGAACCTCGGGTCTTTCACGGGCAGGGACGACTCCCGCCGCGGGGAGGCCGCGGCGGCAGCAGGAGGGAGGGTCTCGCCTGGTTCCGGAGGTGTCGGGAGAACGACAAATGAGCAGGTAAAACGGTTCGTCACCAGGTGCGAGGAGGAACAGTATGCAGCCACAACCGCTCCGAGAACAGAACCCTGGGAGAACCGGCGTCCACGAGGGGGTGAAGCCTGCCGTGCGACCGGTCCGGCCGGTCTCACGGGCCGGACGGGGCCGCCCGCCAGTCGGACGGCCCGCCGGTTCAGACGCAGGTGGGATGGCCCCAGCCGTCGGAGTTCTTCGCGATGGTCTCGCCCTTGTCGTAGGCACGACCACAGCGGCAGCGGCCCGGGAATTTCGCGTTCAGGGTGCCGCCGGACGGGCGACTCCTGCGGGCGGACCCCCCGCCGGCGCTCGCGGGCCCCTTACGGGGCGCAGAGGAGCGCGCCCGGGGCGTGGAGGCGCGTGCGGCGGGCTCCGCCGGGGGCAGCTCGACCCCGGCGCCGGAGACCAGGGGCTCCTGCGTACGGGCGGAGTGGCTGGCCGCGCGGTCGGCGGCGTCGTTGAGGGGGTCGCCGTCGACCTGGTGCGCGGGGACGTAGACGAAGTCGACGTCCCGGCCGGTGAGCAGCGCGTCGATCCGGACGACCAGGTCCTTGTTGGCGACGGGGGTGCCCGCGGCGGTCTTCCAGCCCTTGCGGCGCCAGCCGGGGAGCCAGGTCGTGACGGCCTTCATGGCGTACTGCGAGTCCATGCGGACCTCGGCGGGCACGGCCGGGTCGAGGGCCTCCAGGAGGCGCTCCAGGGCCGTGAGTTCCGCCACGTTGTTGGTCGCCCGGCCGAGGGGGCCCGCCTCCCAGCGGTCGATCGCCCCGTCGGCGCGGCCGATGACCCATGCCCAGGCCGCGGGGCCGGGGTTTCCCTTGGACGCGCCGTCGCACGCCGCGATGATCTTCTCCACCATCCCACGATCCTGACACGGCGGCGGGGGCGGGCGGTCCCACCCCCGTCCCCGTGCGGCCGGGGCCCGGTCAGAAGGCGCCGTAGTTGACCTGCCAGGTGGGCAGGCCCATCCGGCGCCAGAGGGCGACCACGCGATCGCGGTCGTCCAGGGAGACCCGGACCGCGTACCGGTGGCGGACGTGGGCGTCGAAGAGCTCCGCCTTCACCAGGTCGTCGCCGCGGCCGTCGCCGGAGGCCCGCATCCACAGCTCGTCGTACGGCACCTCGTGGCGGGCGAGCCAGCTCTCGGTGAGGGCCCGGTGGTCCTCGCTGCGCCCGGAGAGCAGCACGATCCGGTCCCGCTCGGTGTGCCGGAAGGCCCGCAGGGCGTCGCGCACGGAGGGGTTGACCAGGTCGCGGTCGCAGCGGCTGAAGTCGTACGGGCCCCGGTCGACGCGCAGCGCGAGGGTGCCGTCGATGTCGCACATGACGGCGGTGGGCAGCGCCGGGTCGGGGACGTAGGGCTCTCCGACGGCGGGACGGTCGTTGAGCCAGTCCGCGGTGAGGCGCCAGCCGCCCCGGGTGGCCTTGGCGTGCTTCTCGGCGAGGATGCGGATGATCTCCTCGCCGACGGGCCGCTCGCGGGCGGCGTCGCGGCGGACGCACTCGTCGACGGGCACGCCGGTGAAGTCGTGGACGACGAAGGTGGCCAGGCCGCCGACGGCCGCCTTGAGCCGCTTGGGGATGTGCGGGGTCAGGTGTGTGTTGTCGACGACGACGTCGAAGCCGCCGTCGACGGCCGCGCGGACGGCGGCGTCCTGGATGCCGAGCACGGTCTGCTCATGGCTGTGGGAGCGGCCCCGCTCCGGGGCGGGAAGGTCGAGCATGGCGCGGAGGTCGTCGAGGTTGACGCGGCGCACCCGGCCCTCGGCGGCGGCCTGGAGGGCGCGGGCGGCCGTCGTCTTCCCGGAGGCCGGGAGACCGGTCATGAGGTGGACGACAGGCACGGTCGGTTCTCCTCGTCGTGGGCGAAGGGGTCGGTGGCCTCGGGGCGCAGCTGCCGCCAGACGAGCAGGTCGGTGCGGCGCCCGTCGAGGCGCAGGAACAGCAGGGCGCGCAGGGCCCGGTCGGTGACGCCGGCGGCGGCGCGGGCGAAGGCCGCCCGGTCGTCGGCGAGGTGGGCGAGGCGGGCGTAGGCCTCGTCGACGGCCCGCTCGCGGTCGGCGGCGGCCGTTTCGAGCCGGTCGATCACCTCGCGGACCCAGGCGTCGAACTCGTCCGGGACCTGTTCGAGGAGGGCGTCGAGGGGCTTCCCTCCGTCGGCCTCGACCTCGGCGACGGCGCAGCCGAGGCCCTTGGCCAGCTCGCCGGCCGGGACGTCGGCGAAGCGCTGGATGCCGTGGCCGCGCCAGACGTCCCGCTCGGTGACGCCGGTGAGCACCTTGTGGAGGCGTACGTACTCGCTGAGCTTGGCCTTGGCGCGCAGGCCGGAGGCGAAGCGCAGGACGAAGCCCTCGGCGTCGGTGCCGGTGGCCGGGCGGCCGCCGGGCAGGGTGCTGGACTCGGTCAGGGCGACGAGCTCGTCGACGCGCATGGCGGGCCAGACGCGGACGACGGAGCCGAGGGGCCGCCACCCCTCGGCGGCCTCGGCGAGGGGTATCTCGGTGCCGTCCGGGCCGAAGGCCGCGAGCAGCACGAGGTCGCGGCGCTCGCCGTAGTTCACGACGATGCGGTTGCCCGGGTAGAGCATCTCGGCGAGGTAGGTGACGCCGGGGGTCAGACCGGTGGTGTCCGCGGCGTCGAGGCGGCGCTGCGCCCAGGCGGCCTGGCCGCTGGTGAAGGAGCCCTTGGAGGCGACGTGCCAGCGGTCGGCGTAGTGGAAGACGACCGCGAGGCTGCCGTCGACCTTGTCGTACACCTCGAAGGGTTCGTCGGGCAGCGGGGGCGCGTACGGGCGGCCGGCGGCGTGCTCGGACAGGTTGAAGAACTTGGGGAGGGGGAGCGCGACGATCCGCCCGGTGGTGTCGTCGGCGACGAGCCCGCGACACCGTGTGGTGGCCCGGTTCCAGTGCTGGGCGTACTGGCACGCGCGCGTGTACGTGTAGATCGACAGCGGCAGCTCGGGGTGGTGCTTGCGCGTGACGTGGCCGTCCGCGAGGGCGGCGGCGAGTTCGTCGGGCGGCATCAGGTCGTGCAGAGTCAGGGTCGCCTGGCTCATGGGGGTCCCTCCCGTGTGTTCGGTGATCCATTCTCGGGCGGGGCGGGCCGGGAAGGACAACGAATTTCGAACCGCGGCGGCCCGTGGGGTGCCGACCGGGCTCCCGAGCCCGGGCGTGTCGGTGGTGCCCCGTAGACTCGCCGTCTGCCCGTCGGTGACGGAAGCCGGCGCAGGAACGAGGAAGCGAGCCCCATGAACCACGCGGACGGCACGGCACCGATCTATGCCGAGCTCATACGGGAGCGGGGGGACGTTCCCGGTGACGTCCGCCAGGTCGCCGAGGAGGTTCTGCGGGATCTGAGCCGTTACATCCAGATGCCTCCGCAGGGGGTCCCCGGCCCTCAGGGCGCCGTCGCGCACGTCGGTGCTCCGCACCCCGGTGCCGGCGCTCCGATGGGCGTCACCGGACCGATGGGTTCCGTCGGTCCCATGGGCGTCGGCGGTCCGGCGGGCATGGTGGGCCAGGCGGGCGCCGTCGTCCCGCACCGGCCGATGCGCTGACCTCGTCCGCCGCACCGTTGTCAGTGGCGTACGTCATGCTGCCCCGCGACGTGACCGTACGGTGACACAGGGGATGACGACATGGCCGAGGTACTGCTCTTCCACCACGCGCTCGGGCTGACGGCGGGCGTCGAGGCGTTCGCCGACGGACTGCGGCGGGCCGGGCACACGGTGCACGTGCCCGATCTGTACGAGGGGCGTACGTTCGAGGACCTGGAGGCCGGCGTCGGGTACGCCCAGGAGGTCGGCTTCGACGCGCTCGTGGCGCGGGGCGAGCGGGCGGCCGAGGAGCTGCCCGGGGAGATCGTGTACGCCGGGTTCTCGCTCGGCGTGCTGCCCGCGCAGAAGCTGGCGCAGACCCGGCCCGGGGCCGCCGGCGCCCTGCTGTTCGCCGCCTGCGTGCCGGTGGCCGCCTTCGGCGCGGAGTGGCCGGAGGGCGTGCCCGTACAGGTGCACGGCATGGACGCCGATCCGTACTTCGTCGGCGACGGGGACCTGGCGGCGGCGCGCGGGCTGGTGGCGGGTGCCGGGGACCGGGAGCTGTTCCTGTACCCGGGGACGGCCCACCTGTTCACGGAGCGCGGCACGCCGGACCACGTGCCGGAGGCGGCCGGGCTGTGCGCCGAGCGGGTGCTGTGCTTCCTGGAGGCCCTCAAGGGGTGAGCCCCGGGGATCGACCGATCGGTGGACCCCGGTGTCGGCCGTCCCGCCCACCAGGAGGGGCCGGGCGGCGGACCGGGCGGCGGTGGGCGCGGGTGGAGGATCGGGGCAGGGCGCGGACCCCCGGCGGGGCCGTCCGCGCGGTCGCCGTACCGAGGAGTCCGTCATGCCGAAGTTCCGCCGTTCGTCCCGTGCCGCCCGGGTGCTCGTGCCCGGCGCCGTGGCCGTGGCCCTGCTCGCGGGCTGCGCCCAGGGCTCCGGAGGGGCGGCCTCGGCGACCGGCCCGGCGGCACCCGCCGGGACCTCCCCGGCGGCCGGATCGCCCACCCCCGGCTCCCCCGTCACCGTGACGCCCGACCCGGACGGCACCGTCGCCCCGGGCACCCTGCTCGTCACCGACTTCGGCTCCGACACGGTCACGTTCGTCGACCCCGCGCGGGGCGCCACCGGCTCCGTGGAGGTCGGCACCGCGCCGTACGGTCTGGCCGTCGGCGGGGACGGGCGGGCCTGGGTGGCGACCGCCGAGGGCGTGGCCGTCGTGGACACGGCGGGCCGGAAGCGCCTGGCGCTGATCCCGTACCGCACGGACACCGGGCCGGTGACCACGGGCGAGTACCGGGGCGGCGGCATGGGCATCGCGCTCGCGCCCGACGGGCGGCGGGTGTACGTGGGGGTCAACGTGCCCGGCGGGAACGGCGCCCTGGAGGTCGTCGACACGGCGGCGCTGAAGGTCACGGACGTCGTCCCGGTCGGCCGGCGCCCGTTCGACGTGGACGTGTCGCGGGACGGCGGCGAGGTGTACGCGACGGACCACGACTCCTTCGACGTGACGGTCGTCGCGGCGGGGACGCTGGAGCCGCGCCGGATCGAGGTCGCCCCGTACGGCACGGAGGGCGGGCTCGGTTCCTGGCTCAAGCCGCACTACACGGCCGTACGGCCCTCGGACGGGAAGCTGCTGCTGCCCTTCGAGGGCGAGCGGCTCGCGGTGGTGGACCCCCGGACCGGGCGGACGACGATCGAGCCGATGACGGCGAACACCCATCAGCACGGCACGACCGTCACCGCCGACGGCACGCTCCTGACGGTGGGCACGGGGCCGATCGATCCGGACGTGGACGAGGGGCCCTCCCTGACGGTGCGCACGCCCGGCGGGGCCGAGCGGGTCTATCCGCTGGAGGGCCCGCACGAGAGCGTGGCCGTGTCCCGGGACGGCCGCACCGCCTATGTGACGGGCGGCTTCACCCGGGACGGGTACTGGGACGGTCTGACCGTCGTCGACCTCGGCACGGGCGACACCCGCCGGCTCCCGGCGGGCTCGCGGCCGCTCGGGATCGCGGTCCTCTGACGCCCGTACGGGACTCAGCGCTGGGGCGGCAGGACGGTGAGGACCCGCTCCACGAAGGCCTTGAAGTCGGCCATGAAGTCGCTCAGGAACTGCTGGGTCGTCGGGTCGGTGACCTCGCCGTCCTCGCCGAACAGCCCCGGGGTGAACTGGATGTACGCCTCCGGGGCGTTCATCTGCGGGGAGTTGCAGAAGGAGAGCACCGAGCGGAGGCTCTGCTGGGCGACGGCGGTGCCGATCTTGCCCGGCGAGGTGCCGATGACGGCGGACGGCTTGTGGGTGAAGGAGTTCGTGCCCCAGGGACGGCTGGCCCAGTCGATGGCGTTCTTGAGGGCGCCGGGGATGGACCGGTTGTACTCGGGGGTGATGAAGAGGACGGCGTCGACGGACGCGATGGCGTCCTTGAGCGCCCTGCCCTCCGGCGGGTAGTCGGCGTCGAAGTCGTGGTTGTAGAGCGGGAGGTCCTTGATGGGGATCTCCTGGAACTCCATGCCCGGCGGCGCCACGCGGAGGAGCGCACGGGACAGGATCCTGTTGATGGACGTGACCGACAGACTGCCGACGAAGTAGCCGACCTTGTACGTGGTCATGCGCGCTGTTCCGCCTTCCGTGGGGGGCCGTGGGAACTCCTTCCGCAACGTAACCCGAGGAGCGATACCTCACCAATCACGATAAAAAGGGTGAAACGACGCTCATACGGAAGGGCGGACAGCGTGACGCGACCGAGGATTCTCGTGGTGGGCGCCGGTTTCGCCGGAGTGGGCTGCGTACGGCGGCTCGAACGGCGCCTCGCGGAGCGGGAGGCACTGATCACGCTCCTCTCGCCGTTCTCGTACCAGCTGTACCTGCCGCTGCTCCCCCAGGTGGCCGCGGGCGTGCTGACCCCGCAGTCGGTCGCGCTCTCCCTGCGGCGCAGCCAGCGGCACCGGACCCGGATCGTCCCGGGCGGCGTGGTCGGCATCGACACGGCGTCGAAGGTCTGCGTGGTGCGGACGATCTCCGGGGAGTACGTGACGGAGCCGTACGACCATCTCGTCCTGGCGCCCGGCAGCGTCACCCGCACCTTCGACATCCCGGGGCTCGCCGACCACGCGCGCGGGATGAAGACGCTCGCGGAGGCCGTCTACATCCGCGACCACGTCATCGCCCAGCTGGACCTGGCGGACGCGAGCGACGACGAGGAGGAGCGGGCCGCGCGGCTGCGGTTCGTGGTGGTCGGCGGCGGATACGCGGGGACGGAGACGGCGGCCTGCCTCCAGCTGCTCACCGCGAACGCCGTCAAGCGGTACCCGCGGCTCGACCCCGACCTCATCAAGTGGCACCTGGTGGACATCGCGCCGAAGCTGATGCCCGAGCTGGGCGAGAAGCTGGGCTCCGCCGCCATGGACATCCTGACGAAGCGCGGCATCGAGGTGTCCCTCGGCGTCTCCGTGGCCTCGGTGGACGAGGAGACGGTGACGCTCACGGACGGGCGGGTGCTGCCGAGCCGGACGCTGATCTGGACGGCCGGCGTGGCCGCGAGCCCGCTGATCGGCACGCTCGGCGCGGAGACCGTCCGGGGCCGGCTCGCCGTCTCGGCCGAGATGGCCGTACCCGGGCTCGACGGGGTGTGGGCGCTCGGCGACGCGGCGGCGGTCCCCGATCTCGCCAAGGGCGAGGAGGGCGCGATCTGCCCGCCGACCGCGCAGCACGCGATGCGGCAGGGCAAGGCCCTCGCCGACAACCTGGTCGCGACGCTGCGGAACGAGCGGACCCGCCCGTACACGCACAAGGACCTGGGTCTCGTGGTGGACCTGGGCGGCATGGACGGGGTGTCGAAGCCGCTCGGCGTGGAGCTGCACGGGGCACCCGCGCAGGCCGTGGCCCGCGGCTACCACTGGGCGGCGCTGCGGACGAACGTGGCCAAGACCCGGGTGATGACGAACTGGCTGCTCAACGCCGTCGCGGGCGACGACTACGTGCGGACCGGGTTCCTGGCCTCGAAGGCGGGGACGCTGCGGGACTTCGAGTACACGGACGCGTATCTGACGCCGGAGCAGGTCCGCGAGCACACGGCCTCGTTCCGCGGGGCGGTCGGGTCCGGCGGCGGGAACTGACGCCGCGCGGCGCCGGGACCGGTCCCGGCGCCGCGCGGGCCGTCAGCGGGCGAGCTCCGGTGCCGGGCCCATGACCACGACCGGTTCGGCGGCCGGGTCGAGGGCGCGCAGGAGTTCGCGCAGCACCTCGCGGTCCAGGGCGACGCAGGCCTGGGTCGGTCCGCCGTGGTCGACGTGGATCCAGACCCCGCCGCCCTTCTCCTCGCCGAGGGGGCGTTCCCTGTCGAGCGGGGAGCGGCCGGGCACCCGGTTGTAGTCGATGGCGATCACATGGTCGAAGGAGCCTTCGAGGGGTTCGCCGGAGAGGCCGGTGCCGCTGATCTCGAACTCCTCGTCCTGGTCGTACGGGAGCCGGGCGCCGGGGTCGGGCAGCAGGCCGCCCGCGTCACCGATCCGGAAGACCCCGATGGGGCTGCGCAGGTCGCCGGCGGTGTGGTCGTCGGTCCAGCCCCGGAGGGCGTTGTGGGCCGGCCACGGTCCGGCGATCTCGGTCCACCGGCCGGTCGCGGCACGGGAGTAGAGGCTGACGAGGGCCGTGTTGGAATCGGCGGTGGCGCCGGTGACGACGAGGGCCTGGGTGGTGGCGGCGGGCACGAGGGCCTGGGTGGCGGGGCCGATGCCGGGGATCCGGGGCGTGGCGACCGGGGCGGACGCGAGGTCGTTGGCGGCCACGCCCGGCGGGCCCTGGGCGGGGCGGCTGTCGCCCGAGGCGGGCGCGGTCGTCGAGGCGGGTGGGGCGGGTGCGGGCGGGGCGGGGCTCGCGCAGCCGGTGAGCAACAGGGCCGCGCACAGTGTGCCGGCGCTCAGCAGCGCGGGGGCGCCCTTGCGGACGGGCATGGGACGGCATCCTCCTGGCCGGGGGCAATGCAGCGATCCGTACCCGTTCGGCGGGCGGCACTGCCGCCGGAACCGCGCCCTCACCCGTACGGACGCGTCTCCGGGGCCGGGAAGAGCCGAACCGGGAAGAGCCCGACCGGAAAGAGGTTGACCGGGCGGGGCGGCCGCGCTTTCCTGCGGGGATGAATGATCTTCGTATCGAACAGGCGCGGACCGAGGAGCAGCTCGCCGACTGGCGGGCCGTGCACAACACGATCATCCCGACGGCGGTGCTCTCCCCCGAGGAGGTGCGGGAGCGGGCGGGCCGGAACCGGCTCGACGTCGCGTACCTCGGGGAGGTGGCGGTGGGGTGTTCGACGGTGCGCCCGCCCGACGAGGAGACCCCGGCGGCGACCGTGATCGCCCGGACGCTGCCCGGGTACCGGGGGCGGGGCTTCGGGACCGCGCTGTACGAGCGGGGGCTCGCGCACGCGCGGACGCTGAGCGACGGGGGCGTGGAGACGGTGGTGCTCGCCTCGAACGAGGAGGGGCTGCGGTTCGCGCTGGCGCGCGGCTTCGTGGAGGTGGAGCGGTACGTCCTGCCGGGGGACACGATTCCGTTCGTGGCGCTGCGGCTGGCCTGACGGAAGCCCCTTACTGACGATCCGTCAGATCGTCGCGTCGCGGGTCTGGGAACCTTCGGGGCCCGGCGCTACCCTCCGCGCATGATTCGGACGGTGGTGTGGGGTACCGGAAACGTCGGGCGCGCGGCCATTCGCGCCGTGGACGCCCATCCTGGCCTGGAGCTCGCGGCCGTGCTCGTGTCCGACCCGGCCAAGGTGGGGCGGGACGCGGGCCGGCTCGCGGGGCTCGGGCGCGATCTCGGAGTGGTCGCCGGCGACGACGTCGGCGCGGTCCTCGACGGACGGCCGGGGGCGGTGGTGTACGCGGCCTCCGGCGACACCCGGCCCGACGGGGCGCTCGCCGATGTGGCGAGGGCGGTGGCGGCGGGCGCGGTGGTGGTGACGCCCGCGCTGTATCCGCTGTACGACCAGCGCGAGGCGCCGCCCGAGTTCCGGGATCCGGTGCTCGCGGCGGTCGCGGAGGGCGGCGGTTCGCTGTTCGTGTCGGGCGTCGACCCGGGCTGGGGCAACGACGTGCTGCCGCTCCTGGTGAGCGGGCTCGCCGCCACGGTGGACGTGATCCGCTGCCAGGAGATCTTCGACTACTCGACGTACGAGCAGGAGGAGTCGGTCCGCGAACTGGTGGGGATGGGGCGGCCGATGGAGTACGAGCCGCCCATGCTGTGGCCCTCGGTGCCGACCATGATCTGGGGCGGTCAGATACGGCTGATGGCCCGCGCGCTCGGGGCCGAACTCGACGAGATCCGCGAGACGATGGAGCGGCGCCCGCTGGAGTCCACGGTGAAGACCCGGACGATGGGCGTCTTCGAGGCGGGGACGCAGGGCGCGATCCGCTTCGAGGTGCAGGGGATCGTCGGCGGGGAGCCCCGCATCGTGATCGAGCACGTCACCCGCATCCATCCCTCGTGCGCGCCGGACTGGCCGGTGCCGCCGGACGGGGCGGGCGCGCACCGGGTGATCGTCGAGGGCAGTCCCCGGATCGAGGTGACGGTGGCGGCGACCGACGAGGGCGAGAACCGGTCGGCGGGCGGGAACGCCACGGCCGTGGGACGCCTCGTCGGGGCGATCGAGTGGCTGGTGGCGGCGGAGCCGGGACTGTACGACGCGCTGGACGTGCCGCTGCGGCCGGCGGTCGGGAAACTGGGGAGGAGACCACGATGATCATCGACATTCCCGAGGGCCAGGAGCCGATCGGGTACGTGTGGGGCGACATGGTCCCGGAGATCGGGACGGCGGCGGCGAACTTCTCGCTGTCGGTGTACGCCCACACGACCCTGGGGCTGCGCGAGTTCGAGGCGGCGCGGCTGCGGATCGCTCAGATCAACGGCTGCGGCTTCTGTCTGGACTGGCGCACCGACCGGGACGGGGAGAAGGTCGAGGAGGGCTTCGACGCGCTCGTCGCCGCGTGGCGCGAGACGGAGGTCTCGGAGGCCTTCGACGAGCGGACGCGGCTCGCGGCCGAGTACGCGGAGCGGTACGCGCTCGACCACCACGGCCTGGACGAGGAGTTCTGGGCGCGGATGACGGCGCGGTACAGCCAGGCGGAGATCGTGGAGCTGACGATGAGCCTGGGGTCGTGGCTGGCGTTCGGGCGGCTGAACCGGGTGCTCGGGCTCGACACGGTGTGCGTGCTGCCGACGCACTGAGCGCGCGAGGAGGGGCCGGCCGGGGTTCCGGCCGGCCCCTCTCTCGCGTGGGGGCGAGGTCCTCGGTTCAGAAGTCCTCGGCGATGATCCGTTCGATGTTGCGTTCGGCGAGGGCCGTGATGGTGACGAACGGGTTGACGCTGGTGTTGCCGGGGATGAGCGAGCCGTCGATGGCGTAGAGGCCCTGGTAGCCGTGGAGGCGTCCGTGGTTGTCGGTCGCCTGGTCGAGGACGGCGCCGCCGAGCGGGTGGTAGGTGAGGTGGTCGCCCCAGATCTTGTAGGCGCCGAAGAGGTCGGTCCGGTAGATCGTCCCCTCCTTGCTGTTGATCTTGTCGAAGATGGACCTGGCCATGTCGATGGAGGTCTGCTTCCAGGCCCGGTCCCAGCTCAGGTCGACCTTGCCGGTGGTCGGGTTCCAGGTGAACTCGGCGCGGCGCGGGGTGCGGGTGATGGAGAGGTAGAAGGAGGCGTAGGTCTCGATGCCGGTGGGCAGCGGGGCGACCTCGGAGAAGGCCCCGCCGGCGTCCCAGTTGTCGATGCCCGCGGTGGGCATGGCGGACTGGAGCGTCCCGGTGGGGTCCCACATGTGGTTGGCGCGGCCGCACATGACGTTGCCGTTGTCGCCCCAGCCCTTGCCGATGTACTCGTTCAGCAGGGGCAGGGCGCCGGTGGCCTTGAGGCGGGTGAGGAGTTTGCTGGTGCCGACGCTGCCCGCGGCGAAGAAGACCCGGTCGGCACGGACGGTCTTGGTGACGAGGGTGGCGCCGGTGGTGTCGATCTGGTCGATGACGACGGTGTAGCCGCCCGCGGCCGCGGGGCTGACCGAGGTCACCCGGTGGAGCGGGGAGACGTTCACGCGGCCGGTGGCGGCGGCCTGGGCGAGGTAGGTCTTCTGGAGGCTCTTCTTGCCGGCGTTGTTGCCGTAGATGACCTCGCCCTCCAGGGCGGACTTCTGGACGAGCCCGGCGGCCTCCTGCTTCATGTAGTCCCAGTCGTAGACGTTGGGCACGAAGACGAAGGGGAAGCCGGAGCGCTCGGCGTGCTTGCGGCCCACGCGCGCGTACTGGTAGCAGTCCTGGCTCTCCCACCAGTTCACGTCCACCGGCGTGACGCCCAGGCCCGCGTTGGCGCGCGGGTAGTAGGTGGAGTACATCTCGGCCGGGTCGACGGTCGGGAGGATCGCCGGGAAGCGCTCCCGGAGCGGCGTGACGGCCATGCCGCCGTTGACGAGGGAGCCGCCGCCGACGCCGCGCCCCTGGTAGACGGTGATGCCGGCGAAGTCCTCGGCGTCGAGGATGCCGGTGTGGATCGGCACGTCCTTGTCGAGCGGGAAGCCGAGGAACTGGCTCAGCGGCTGCTTGGTGCGGGTGCGCAGCCAGAAGGACCGGTAGTCCGGCTTGGTGGTGTTGGCGAAGATCTTGCCGTCCGGCCCGGGGGTGTCCCAGGCCATGCCCATCTCGATCATGTGGACGTCGACGCCGGCGCGGGCGAGCCGGAGGGCCGCGACGGAACCTCCGTAACCGGTGCCGATGACGAGGGCGCGCACCTGGGCGCCGTCGGGGATGGGGGTGCAGTTCAGGCCGGGGACCTCGGCGCGGGCGGGGGCCGTGATCGTTCCGGCGAGGGCGGCGGCGCCGAGAACAGAACCCGTTCCCGAGAGAAAGCGGCGGCGGCTGACCCCGTGACTTCCCCGGGCGGACAGGGGGTGTTCACTCATGCGATCTTCCTCACTCGGAAGTGAATGGGAACACGTTCTACGACCGGCCGCCGAGGAAGTCACGAGAAACCGACGGGTAACTTACGTCCGGAGAGGCCCTCTTGACCGCACCGCCTCAGAGGACGGCGGGACCGGGGGCGCCGGTGAGGCGTTCGGGGGTGAGGAGTTCGGCGAGGCGATGGGCGGGCAACAGGCCCTTCTCCACCGTGAGTTCGACGACCCCCCGGCCGGTGGCCAGCGCCTCCTGGGCGATGGCGGTGGCGGCCGTGTAGCCGAGGTGCGGATTGAGCGCGGTCGCGAGACCGATGGAGTTCTCCACGGCCGCGCGGAGCGCCTCGGTGTTGGCGGTGATGCCGGTGACACAGCGCTCGGCCAGGGTGAGGCAGGCGGCGCGGAGGGAGAGCAGGCTCTTCGAGAGGGCGTGGAAGATGACCGGCTCGAAGGCGTTGAGCTGGAGCTGTCCCGCCTCCGCCGCCATGGTGATGGTGATGTCGTTGCCGATCACCTCGAAGGCGACCTGGTTGACGACCTCGGGGATCACCGGGTTGACCTTGCCCGGCATGATGCTGGAACCGGCCTGCACCGGCGGCAGGTTGATCTCGCCGAGGCCCGCGCGCGGGCCCGAGGAGAGCAGGCGCAGGTCGTTGCAGGTCTTGGAGAGCTTGACCGCGATCCGCTTGAGGACGCCGGAGAGCTGGACGAAGGCACCGCAGTCCTGGGTGGCCTCGATGAGGTTGGCGGAGGTCACGAGCGGCAGGCCGGTCAGTTCGGCGAGGTTGCGACGCGCGGCCTCGGTGTAGCCCGGGGCGGCGTTGAGGCCGGTGCCGATGGCGGTGGCCCCGAGGTTGATCTCGTGGATGAGCTCGATCGCCTCGGCGAGCCGGCCGCGGTCCTCCTCCAGCATCACGGCGTACGTGGAGAACTCCTGGCCCAGCGTCATGGGCACCGCGTCCTGGAGCTGGGTGCGGCCCATCTTCACGACCTCGCGGAACTCCAGGGCCTTGGCGGCGAAGGCGTCCTGCAGGACGGCCATGGCCTTCAGGAGCTCGCGGGCGGCGCCGATCGCGGCGATGCGGATCGCGGTCGGGTAGACGTCGTTGGTGGACTGGCCGAGGTTGACGTCCTCGTTGGGGTGGAGGTGGGTGTACTCGCCCTTGGCGTGGCCGAGGAGCTCCAGGGCCCTGTTGGCGACGACCTCGTTGGCGTTCATGTTGGTGGAGGTGCCCGCGCCGCCCTGGACGACGTCCACGACGAACTGGTCGTGGAGGTGTCCCGTACGGATCTCCCGGCAGGCGCCGACGATGGCGTCGGCCTTGTCGGAGGGCAGCAGCCCGAGCTCCTCGTTGGCGCGGGCGGCGGCCTCCTTGACGGCGGCGAGCGCGTCGATCAGGAGGGGGTAGGCGGAGATGGGCGTGCCCGTGATGGCGAAGTTCTCGGTGGCGCGCAGGGTGTGGACACCCCAGTAGGCCTCGGCGGGAACGTCCCGGTCACCGAGCAGATCGTGCTCGCGGCGGACGGGGAGGTCGTGCGGGGCCGGTGCGGGAACCATGGGGAAGCCGTCCTTGGGGAGAGCCGGGAGGGTGGGGAGGGTGGGGTACGGCGACCGGTTCCGGGCACGGCGGAGCTGCCCGGCGCGCGGGGCGCCGGTGGAGCGGGTTGATTCCGGCTCGCGGGCGGGCGGAGGGGGAGGGCTCCGCCCGCGAGCCGGGGACTGGGGGCCGGTCAGGCGCGGGCGGCGACCGCCGAGGCCGAACGGGAGTGGCCGGTGGCGAGGGCGGGCTCGTCGCGGACCGGTCCTTCGAGGAGGCGGCGCAGGAGGGTGGTGCCGCGGGCGGGGTCGCCCGCGCCGGTGACGCCTTCGGCGAGGAGCGTGGAGAGGAGGGCGATGCGGGCCTGGCCGGCCCGGAGGGTGCCGGTGAGCAGGGCCCCGGCGGCGACGAGGTCGACCGCGCCGCCGCCGGTGTATATCTCGGCCAGCGGCCCCGCGGGGACACGGGTGGTGACGGCGACGAGGACGCCCTGGGCGACCGCGTCGGCCACGGCGGCGGCGATCTCGGGGGTCGCGTTGCCGGCGCCGGTGGCGACCAGGACGATGCCCCGGGCGCCGGCGGCGACGGCGGCGTTCAGCAGGAGCGGGTCGCCGTCGGAGTGGTGCGTGATGATGTCGACGCGGGGCAGCGGGGTGGCGTCGGAGCCGGTGGCTCCGGGGTCCGCGGTCCGCGCGGCGGCCGGCAGGGGCAGCGGGGCGGGGCGCTCCGGCTGCCGCTCGATGTCGACGCGGGAGAACCCGACGCGGCCGAGGCGCTCGATGGAGGGGTCGGAGAAGGCGTCGGCGGCGAGGGTCTGGGTCTTCACGGTGCCGCGCGCCGCGTGGACGCGCCCGTCGAAGACGACGAGGACGCCGAGGTCGCGGACGGTGGAGGCGACCTGGAGGGCGTCGTAGAGGTTGCCGGGGCCGTCGCCGTCGCCGGTGCCGAAGGGGCGCTGGGCGCCGGTGAGGACGACCGGGCGGGGGTCGCTGTGGTGGAGGTCCAGGAGGAAGGCCGTCTCCTCCAGGGTGTCGGTGCCGTGGGTGACGACGATGCCGTCGACGCCGGGGTCGGCGAAGGTCTCGTGGACCGTGCGCAGCAGGGCGAGCTGGTGGGCCGAGGTCATGCGGGAGCTGTTCACGTTGAACAGGTCGACGACCTCGACGGTGACGCCCTCGGGGAGGGGGGCGGTGGCCAGGACGTCGTTCCCGGAGGCGTCGGCCGCGTAGCCGGTGCCCTGCCAGCGGCTGGCGATCGTGCCGCCGGTGCTGATGACGACGATCCGGCGCGCTCCCCCGTCGTTCGTCCGCTTCATGCCTGCCGTCCTCACTCCGTACCCATTTCTCCTGCGGCCGCAACGATAGGACAGGAGGCGCGCAAGGCGATTGCGAAATCAGCCTCTCCTTTGTTTCAGCGTGGTAGATAATTGCGTCATGGACCGAATCGATCTCCATATCTTGCGCGAGCTCCAGAACGACGGCCGGTTGAGCAACCAGGAGCTGGCCCAGCGGGTCGGGCTCAGCCCCTCTCCCTGTCTGCGCCGGGTGCGCCAGCTGGAGCAGGACGGGGTGATCCGGGGCTACCGGGCGATCATCGATCCGGAGGCGGTGGGGCGCGGCTTCGAGGTCCTCGTCTCGGTGGAGGTGCGGCGGGACCGGGAGACGGTGGAGGCCTTCGAGGAGGCGCTCCAGGACGTGCCGGACGTGATCGAGGCGTACCGGCTGTTCGGGAGCCCCGGCTGCCTGCTGCGGATCGCGGTGGCGGACCTCGCGGCGTACGAGCGGCTGTGGATCGAGCGGCTGACGACGCTGGCCGGGGTCACCGAGGTGAACTCGCAGATCATCATGAAGCGGATCAAGGAGCCGAAGGGGATGCCGGTGGACGTCAGGGGCGTCTGAGGGTCCCGGTTCCGCCGTATGCGAGAACGTCACGGAACAGCCTCCTCCCCGTTACATGACAGGTACCTGACGTGTGCCACTCTCCCGATGACAGGCAGTCAACACGCGTAGACAACGGCCCCGTCGAGTCGGCGCCCGTTGTCCCGCGCGTACCGTCCTCGGGAAAGGGCCCCCCATGTCCGTTGTGCGGACCCGCAGTTGGAAGGTGTGGGCGGCGGCCGCCGCCGCCACCCTCGTCGGCGTCACGCTCCCCACGGTCGCCGCGACTCCCGCGAGCGCCACGACCACGGCGTACGACTCCACGTACTACAAGGACGCCATCGGCAAGAGCGGCACGAGCCTCAAGTCCGCGCTGCACACCATCATCAGCAGCCAGAGCAAGATCTCGTACGACGCGGTCTGGAACGCGCTGAAGGTCACCGACCAGGACCCGAACAACACCAACAACGTGATCCTGCTCTACAGCGGCGTCTCGCGCAGCAAGTCCCTCAACGGGGGTTCCGTCGGCGACTGGAACCGCGAGCACACCTGGGCCCAGTCCCACGGCAACTTCGGCACCTCGGCCGGCCCCGGCACCGACCTGCACCACCTGCGCGCCTGCGACGTCCAGGTCAACAGCACCCGCGGCAACAAGGACTGGGACAACGGCGGCTCCCCGGTCAGCGGCGCGCCGGGCGCCTACACGGACAGCGACTCCTTCGAGCCGCGCGACGCGGACAAGGGCGACGTGGCCCGCATGATCCTCTACATGGCCGTGCGGTACGAGGGCGACGACGGCTGGCCCGACCTGGAGCCCGACGAGTCCTCCAACAACGGCAGCACGCCCTTCCACGGCCGCCTCTCGGTCCTGAAGCAGTGGAACGAGCAGGACCCGCCGAGCGCCTTCGAGGAGCGCCGCAACGACGTCATCTACAACACCTACCAGCACAACCGGAACCCGTTCATCGACCACCCGGAGTGGATCGAGGCGATCTGGTAGTCCGCGCACCACGGACGGGCCCGGGCCGGGCCGGGTTCGCCACCCGGCCCGGCCCGGCCGTCCGGCCCCGGCGCTCAGGCGTCCGCGGGGCGGGCCGGGTGCCGCTCCGGCGGCCCGTGGAGGTGCACGGCGGCGGGGCCGCCGGCCGTGCGGTGGCGGTCGGCCCAGGAGTCGAGCGCCGCCCGGCAGGCGTGGTCGAGGTGGTGGAGTCCCGAGAGGTCCAGCACGACCGGGCGGTCACGCGGCAGGGATTCGAGGGTGTCGAGGATCTTCGGCAGCCGCAGGAAGGTCACCGTGCCCGACAGGCCGACGCGTATCGGCCCCTCGCCCTCGTCCGTGTGGTCGACGCGGAGGTGCGAGGCGTCCCAGGCCGCTTTGGCGACCGAGACGGCGAGTCCGATCAGGACGCCTTCGAGCATGTTCATGGTGACGATCGCCAGGGCCGTCACCACGAGGACGAGCGCCTCGCCGCGGTGGCCCCGCCACAGGGCGACGAGGCCCCGGAAGGGGATCAGCTTCCAGCCCGCGTGGACGAGGATGCCGGCGAGCGCCGCGAGCGGCACGTACTCCAGGGTGCCGGGCAGCAGGGCGGCGAAGAGCAGCAGCCACAGCCCGTGGAGCACCCGGGAGGCCTTGGTCCTGCCGCCCGCCTGGAGGTTGGCCGAGCTGCGGACGATCACGGCGGTCATGGGCAGCGCCCCCAGCAGGCCGCACAGCGTGTTGCCGAAGCCCTGGGCCAGCAGTTCCTTGTCGTAGTCGGTGGGCGGGCCGTCGTGCAGCCGGTCCACGGCCGCCGCGCTGAACAGGGACTCCGCGGAGGCGATCAGCGCGAAGGCCAGGACGGTGCCGATCAGGGCCAGGTCGGTCAGGGCGGAGAGCCCGTCGGCTCCCGGCAGCCGCACGGCGTCCAGCACCCCGCTCACCCGCACGGTCGCCACCGGCAGGTCGAACACGGCGGTGACGAGCGCCGCGAGGAGGACGGCGACGAGCGCGCCGGGCACGGCCCGCACCCTGCGGGGCAGGTGCCGCCAGCCGACGATCAGGAGGATCGTGGCGGCGGCCACGGCGAGCGGGGCGAGCGTCTCCCCGGCGGTCACCGCGCGTCCGAGGGCGGCGGGCAGTCCGAGGAGCCTGGCCGGGCCGGAGGCCGGGGCGTCGAGTCCGGCCGCGGCGTAGAGCTGGCCGGCCACGATGACGAGGCCGATCCCGGCGAGCATCCCCTCGACGACGGAGAGGGAGATGGCCCGGAACCAGCGGCCCCAGCGCAGCAGGCCCATGGCGACCTGGAGCAGACCCGCGAGGAGCACGGCGACGCCGAGCCCGGCCGGGCCCAGGGTCCGGACGGCGTCGAGGACGAGGACGGTGAGGCCGGCGGCGGGGCCGGAGACCTGGATGCTGCTGCCCCGCATGAGGCCGGTGACGACGCCGCCGACGATGCCGGTGACGAGACCGAGTTCGGCGGGGACGCCGGAGGCGAGGGCCACGCCGACGCAGAGCGGCAGCGCGACGAGGAAGACGACGAGGGAGGCGGCGAAGTCCTGCCGGAGGTACGGAAAGGAGGAAGCCATGCAAGGGGTCTTACGCCCTCGCCGGGGCCGTTTCGGACGACTCGGCGCCCACCGGTGGTTTCCGACCGGAACCGGTCTGAACGTGACGCGTTCCCCCCGGAGGAAGGCGCCCGGAGGTGCGTGTCACCGGGGCGCACCGGGCCGCAGGCGCCCGCACACGCGGCCGAGCGGAGGGCGTACGGTCGCCACGCCGGGGGCGCAGGGGGGCGGGTGCGGGGGCGGGGCGCGGTGGCTCACCACCAGTAGGCGGGGTACCTCGGTGCCGCGCGGCGGACGCGGGAGGCGGCGAACGCGGTGAGCACGAGCAGCACCGTGGACCCGCACAGCAGGGGGACGAACCGGCCGGGCGCGGGGGCCTGGAGCACGATGACGACGGCGGTCGCGCAGGCCGGCGAGTGCGGGGTGCGGGCCAGGGTGTTCACCGCCAGGGCGACCCCGGCGGCGACGGCGGCCGCCCAGGCGCTGCCGGAGGAGGCGACGGCCGCCACGGCGTATCCGGCGGCGGCGCCGACGAGGTGGCCGAGGACGACGTTCCGCGGCTGGGCCAGGGGCAGTGCGGGGGCACAGTGCACGAGCGCGGCGCTGGCGGCCAGCGGGGGTATGAGCACCGGTTCGTGGATGAGGGCGCCGAGGGCGACGAGCCCGAGGAGGGCGGCGGTCGCGGCGCTGACGCTGTGAAAGGCGGCGGCGGGCGCGGGCCGGGCCGGGGCGCGCCCGGCCAGCCGGGAAGCCCGTGGGGCGGAAGCGACGGTGTCGGGACGCGGTGCGGCGTCGATGCTCATGGGATGCGCGGTTTCCGGGACAGGGACGGGCAGACGGGAAGGGGTGGTCGTACGGGTCCCTGTGGTCGACAGTCGGCCCGGTCTCACGCCTGGGCCTGGTGCGGCGGCGCGACCTCGTCCCACTCTAACCAGCGGTTTCGCCACGGCGCGGGCGGGGTCGGAGGCAGGATCGCCGCATGACCGACACCACGCCCTCCTTCCGCCTCCTCCCCGGCGCCCCGGACTCCCCCGTCCTCCTCCATGTGCCGCACTCCTCGCGCGAGATCCCTCCGGACGTGCGCGCGGGGATCCTGCTCGGCGACGAGGAACTCGCCCTCGAACTGGACCGCATCACGGACTCCCACACGGCCGGGATCGCCGCCGTGGCCGCTGCGGCGGCCGGCACGGCGCCCTGGCGGTTCGTCAACGGGCTCTCACGGCTCGTCGTCGACCCGGAGCGCTTCCCCGACGAGCGCGAGGAGATGCTGTCCGTGGGGATGGGCGCGGTGTACACCCGGACCACCCACCGCGCGCCGCTGCGGCCGGCCGGCTTCGACCCGGAGCCGCTGATCGACCGGTACTTCGCCCCGTACGCCCGGGCCATGACGGAGGCCGTGGCCGAGCGGCTGGCCGTCGCGGGGCGGGTGGTGGTCATCGACGTCCACTCGTACCCGACCGGGCCGCTGCCCTACGAGCTGCACGGCGACGGCCCGCGCCCACCGGTCTGCCTCGGCACGGACGCCTTCCACACGCCCCCCGCGCTGCTCGACGCGGCGCGGCAGGCGTTCGGCGGGTTCGGCGGCGTGGGGACGGACAGCCCCTTCGCCGGGACGTACGTGCCGCTGGAGTTCCACGGCCGGGATCCGCGGGTGAGCGCCCTCATGGTGGAGATCCGCCGCGACCTGTACATGAGCGAGCCGGGCGGCCCCGCGAACCCGGGCGCCGAGGCCCTCGGGGCGGCCCTGGCCGCCCTGGTCGACGCGGTGGCCCCAGCAGGTGAGCCTGTCCGATCGGCGTAAAATCGGGGAGATGAACCCACTCCGCTACGAGCTGGTGTTCTCCGACAGCACAGGCTCGGCCCAGGACGTCGTGATCGTAAAACGCACCCAGCTCACGGGGTCCGGGGGCCATCCGGTGTACAGCGACGCCACCGGCATCATCCGGGCCGAGATCAGCGACCAGGCCGAGGTCCGCATGCTCGCCTCGGGCGGCCATCAGGAGCACGACCGAAGCGTCCGGGCCCGCCCGCTCCCCGATGCCGACGGCTCCCCCCTCTGAAAGCCCTCATGCGTCCGGTCGCCCCGGAGCGACCCGGGGCGCGCAGGCTGCGGGGGTGGGCCCCGGCCCGGGGCCCGCCCCCGCAGCGAGGAGCCCCCGCCGATGTCCGCGCCCCCAGCACCCCCGTACCGGTACGACGACCTCAGCGCGCTGTACCTCAACTGCACGCTCAAGCGCTCCCCCGAGGCCAGCAACACCGAAGGGCTGATCGAACGCATCCCCTCGGTGATGGAGGCACAGGGGGTGACGACCTCGCCGGTACGGGCGGTGGACCTGGACATCGCGACCGGCGTGTGGCCCGACACGACGGAACACGGGTGGGCGCCGGACGCCTGGCCCGAGCTGTACGAGCGGGTGATGGCCGCCGACATCCTGGTGCTGTGCGGGCCGATCTGATTCGGGGATACATGTCATCGGTTCGGGGCCACGCGGGTGATCGGGTGGCCGACTCCGTGACCGTTGGCGCGGCGTTCGGTCATTCCGCCCGACGAGGCGAGACAGTGGACGGGATTTTCGGCCGGACCAACCCGGGACCCTATCGACGTCGGCAACCGGGCACGTTGCGCCGCCCGACCACCCACTCGTCCGCAAGGGGACGCATCGATGACCGAAACCGGCACGTCCTACCGTGATCTCCGCGCCCTGGTGATCAACTGCACCCTCAAGCGGTCGCCGGAGCGCAGCCACACTCAGGGGCTGATCGACATCAGCACCGGGATCATGGAGCGCCAGGGCGTCGAGGTCGAGGTGCTGAGGGCGGTGGATCTCGACCTCGCGACCGGTGTGTGGCCGGACATGACCGAGCACGGGTGGGAGACCGACGAGTGGCCCGTCATCTACTCGAAGGTGATGGCCGCGGACATCCTCACCTTGGCTGGACCTGTATGGCTGGGAGACAACTCCTCGGTCATGAAGAAGGTGATCGAGCGCCTGTACGCCTGCTCGTCGATCCTGAACGAGCACGGCCAGTACGCGTACTACGGCCGGGTCGGAGGTTGTCTGATCACCGGCAACGAGGACGGCGCCAAGCACTGCGCGATGAACGTCCTCTACAGCCTCCAGCACCTCGGATACGTCATCCCGCCGCAGGCCGACGCGGGCTGGGTCGGCCCGGCCGGCCCGGGACCGTCGTACCTCGATCCCGGCTCCGGTGGTCCGGAGAACGACTTCACCAACCGCAACACCACCTTCATGACCTGGAACCAGCTCCACCTCGCCCGGATGCTCAAGGACGCCGGCGGCATCCCGGCGCACGGGAACCAGCGCTCCGAGTGGGACGCCGGCTGCCGCTTCGACTTCGAGAACCCCGAGCACCGTTAGGGCGGGCTGGGCGCCGTAGAGAAGCCGGGGATCAAGCAGTGGACACCGAGTGCGAGGGACATGTGATGGCTACCGGAACCATGAAGTGGTTCAACGCGGACAAAGGATTCGGGTTCATCGCCCAGGACGACGGCGGCCCGGATGTAGTGGTCCTCGAGCAGTAGGCCACGCTGCGACGACCGGCTGCTGACCGGCAGAAACGTCTCAAGACCGACCAGTTCGGTCGCCGATGGGCGAAGGCGGCAGAGGGGGCTCGCGATGGCGCATGGGGTCCGAGGCCCCTGTGTTTGAGCCGGGGCGTTTCGGCGGCCGGCTTGAGTGCTGTAGGTGCCGCTAGGGCTGTCGCCCGCTGAGCTGATGTCCCGGCTCGAAGGACGGCCGGAGGCACCCTTGCAAGGCGTCGACGCCGCCTTCGCCCAGTACTACCTGGAGAAGGGGACCGACAACTGGTCGCCATGACGACGGTGGGCACCTGGACACTGCTGATCGAACCCAACGGCTACCTCGGGGTCACCGAGGAACAAGCGCTGCCGGCCCCCGCGGGGGCGAGCTGGGTCTCCCCCTTCGACGGCGACGATCCGGAGACGGATCTGTCCTCGACGGCGGCGTTCGCTCTGGCCGCGCACCTGACCGGCGTCGCCGTCACTCCCGCGCTGTTCCAGGGCACGACGTTCACCTGCGCCACCGTGAAGATTCGCTGACCGATCCCCGGCCCGTGGCGGCAGGCCCGGAACGAGATTCCCGTCGCGCACCGGGCCTGCACCGTTGCCGTGAAGGCAAGGTCGGATCGGTCTGCACGAAGTCAGGCCTGTTCCCACGGTGTGGGATCTGGGCGGCGATGCCACCACCAGCCGCCCGAGGTCTGTCCAGACGCACCGGTCAGCTCCCTGCGAAGGCTTCCCGACGGGTCTTCAGCCGTTGCAGCGGCAAACCGGCTGTCCAATTCCTCCAGAGCTTTGTCAAGCAGCTCGGTGACCTCGCGAGGCAGTCGGGCACCGATGCCGGCGAGCTCGTCGCGGGCTTCCAACCGTTCTCGATAGAGGTCGGCCGGATACCACCCTGATGGCGCCCACCCGGATTCCAGCTGCCTGATGACTCGCTCCCATACGACCAGGTTGTCCCTGGCGGACCAGATGGGGCTGCCCGTGTCGTCGTCCCAGGCAAGCCGCGCCAGGCCCGAGGCTGCTTGCCGCACCTGCTCCACCGATGCCGCGAAGGCCTCGGCCACAGGAGTGTCCGGCTTCTGTTCCCGCACGATCTCGGCGAACCTCACCACGATCGCCCGGGGCAGCTGCGCCACCGGCGCCTCGACGGCGGTGACCTCGTAGAGAGGGGGCTCGTCGTCGGAGAGTTCGAGCCGGGCACGCGTGAGAAGGCCGTCCGGTGTCACTGCCCAATAGGCGCTCGGAAGTGCTTCGGCTGCGGGGTACAGGACTGTCGTCGTGGCCGCCTTCGCGAACGCCTCGGCGATCTCGGACTCGAGCGGCTGATCAGCCGCTTCACCCTGGACGTAGATGTCCAGCGACCACGCGATGTCACCGTGGACTGCGCGGTGTTCGCACGAGACGGGCGCATCCCAGTTCCGGAGGTCGGGGTCGCCGTCAGGATCGGCCACGTCCACATCACCGATCGCGACACCAAGGCTTCCGGCAAGTGCGACGCCCATGGTCTCGGGGCTGACGGCGCCGACGGCAAGGAGGTTGTACGTCACGGATACGTCCCGTTGCAGATGGCCAGGGCTTTCTCGACGATGCCTGGGTTGTTGGTGAAACGCGGGTTCCTGGTCAGCTGCGGTGCGGCGCTGACGTCCCCCTTCGCCTTGGCTACCTGCTGCAGGGCTGCGTACTCGTTTCTGTCGAGCTTCACGATGCCTGGACCGGAGTCGGGATAGACCCTTCCTGAGTCTTCGACACCATAGACCCGCCCGTTCACCTCGTAGCGGTCGAGTTCCTTGACGTAGGTCGCCTTACCACCGGCGATGTCGGCTATGCCCTGGGCAACAGCGCTCTGGCGGCCTCGCAGGATGACACTGTTGCTCTCTTTCACCTCGCCACTGGCTGCCCCCGAAACAGTGTGGCGCGCGTGGGGCGGTTTGAGCTCCTTGCCTGCAGCCGGCCCTTGCAGCTCGCTCGATGCCGGCCAGGGACCTCGACCAGGTCCCGAGCCCGACCCGGAGGGCGCCCCCGTTCGAAAGGTGTAGGGGTCGCCGGCCGGGATCCCGTCGGGAAGCCCGGCGAAAGCGGGTCGGGTCCACCGATACCGCTCGCCGACCCTGGAAACAGCCCTGCGAGTCCGCCGCCTTCCCGGGCAAGCTGAAACGTCCTTCCGGCGCCGCCGAGCGCTCCGCCGGTAAGGGCTCCAAGAATCCGGCGTCCCGGGCCTCGTCCAGGTTGAGGCCACGGTCTGAACGCCCGCAGCGATTTTGAGCGGCTGGGCGACAGCAAGGTCGACGGTGACGGATTCGATGCCCGCGAGGGCTGCGGTCGCGAAGACGGTGCCGGCGATGGTGGCGACCTCTGTCGTCAGAGCTGCTCCCACAGTCGCGGCGAGCTCGACGATGGTGGCAGTGGCTGCAGCCGCGCCGACTTCAGTGGCTCCGAGGTGAAGAACGCCAGGGCAGTACCGGCGACGATGACGGCTCCGGCGATCTCCACCTCATGGTCGAGCCTCTTCTTCGCGTCGGCCACGGCATCGGCGTACTTGTCGATGCCGTCCGCCAGCGAGCGGGGACCATCGACAAGGTCCTGCGGCCACCCCTTCTTGTCGCTGTAGTAGCGAGCCCGGAAGGGGTCCGCGAAGGCGGAGATCGCCTCGCCGGAGTTGTCGTGAATCAGCGTCTGCGCCGCCTTATCGGCAGCTACCGCTATGTCTGCCATGTCGTCAGCGAAAGCGCGCCGGGCGTTCGCGATGTCGCGCAGTTTGCCGACGTTGCCCGCGGGCCACTCGATTCCGGTGACGTCAGTGACGATCTCCCGGACTTCGTCACCGGCACTCACTCCTGGCGCCCCGGGCCGTCGGGTCCCTCATCGGCCGCGGGCACCACCTTCCGGAACATCGCCTCGATCAGAGCTTCGTTCTCTATGTGCCCGTCCGCCATGTCGACCATCGCCGTGTGGATGCTCGCCAAGCCCTCCTTGATGATGCCTGCGGAGTGCTGGATCCGTTCGACGATCGGCCCGTACGTGTCGTGGAACTGCCGTCCCGGCTCATCGTCTCCCCAGGCCGCCCCCGCTTTCGCCAGCGCCGCGTCCACCGCTCCTTCGGCCGGCTGACCACCCCCCTCGAGCCGCACCGCTGCGGCCGGCGACGCCGACTGCCCGCGGAAGCGGCCAGGATCGTGGCCGCTTCCTGGGAGGACACGGATGCCGAGCACAAGCGGCGGCAGCTGCTGCAGGAGATTCAGTGAGCCGTTTTCATCCTCCGGCACAGGATGAAAGAGATTCAGTGAAGACCTGCCCGGTGCCGCGCCCGGCTGGCGGCGCGTGGGGGCGCGTACGCGGGGAGCGTGCCCCCGTCTTTCGCGCCAACGTCGCTCCACCGGGCCGAGTACTGCGACCAGGGGCTTCTCCGACTGACGTGTGCTGCCCGAGCGCTGCGGACTCGGCCGGGGCGGCGATCGGTTCTCCGTGGCCACCTGGCCGTTCCCCTCATGCTCGACCGCTAGCGATCCAGCGTCTCCGAACCAGAGCAGCCGGTGTGGGGCCGTACGCGCCGCTTTCGATCGAGCCGAGCGCCCCGGCGGGCAGGAAGGGCCTCCGACGCAGCTCGGGCATCTCCCTGTCGAGTTCCTCGACGCGCAGCAGACCGACTTCGTCGAGCACCCTCCACCAGCCCTGTCACCACAGGAACGAGGCGAAGTCGACCGTCTCCGGGCGGAGACGAAGGCCCACAACCCCACCGCCTTCGACGGCCCGCTCGTCGCGAGCCTGGGCATCGACCTGCCCGGGCCCGGCCCGTCGGTTGTGCGATGGGCAAGAATGACGTACCGGCAGCGGGCCCTGCGGGAACTGCGGCCGGCCGAAGAGGTCCTCGGGTCCGTCTTCTTCACCGTCCTGTTGCCGACGGAGGCCGGACTCGCGGTCGGACGCGGGTCCCCCACCACCGCGTCGCCCGGCCGTTGGAGCTTCCCCGGCGGCTCGGCGGAACCCCCTGCGGCAGGCCCCGCCCGCTGGACATGGCGTCACTCCGTCGGCATGCCGCCCGCGAACTGGCCGAGGAGCTCGGCATACCCGCCTCCGACGAGGAGTTGCGGCTGTGGGGCCTCACTCGGGTAACACAATTCGGCAGCCTCGGCTTCCACTTCCTCGCCCCGCCCGTGCCCAGCGCACTCGTACGGCGCCGACGTGCGGAGCTCGCGGTGTCGGTGACGGAGCGCGGGGTGGTACCCGTGCTCGACGAGATCGCGTTCGTCCCCTCGGGCGAACGGGCTGCCCGCCTCGGCCCGGGCACGGACTATCTGCACCAGGTCCTGGGCCGATACTTCTCGACCTGAACCCGCCACCTGGTTCGGCGCTCCTTTCCCCGTCGTCACATGCTTCCCGCTCGTTTCGGCACGACGGGCTAGCCTCCAGGACTCCTCGTCACGCAAGGACCGGCAAACGGACCATGCTCCTCAGCCCACTCACCCCGAAGGGACGGACTCCGCGGACTTCGACGAATTGAAGCAGCAGGCGATACGCATCCATGACCGCTACGACGAGCTGAACCGTCGTGAGCGCGGCCGGGTCCGGACACGCACCGAATTCGTGCTCGGCTTCATGGGCGACGTCGGCGGCCTGGCCACACTCGTCATCGCGGAGGAGGGTGCGAGAGAGCACCCGGGCGGTCGGCCTGCGCTGGAACACGAGCTCGCCGACTGCCTGTGGTCGGTACTCATTCCGACTCACCGCTACAACGTGGACCTCGAACGCGTCTTTCACCGCACCATGACGGAACTCGACAAAAGGATCGATACACGGCTGTCTCAGGGTGATACTCCCGGCACATGATCCTCCGGCACCTGGTGACACCGACCGCAGCGACAGGTTGACCGCCGTGCCCGGAAGGCCGCCCGGCCCGGTGCGACACATGCCGCCCGCTGCGCCGACGTCCACGTACTCGTCCGCCGCGACGAACCGTCACTCATGGGCCGACGCCTCCACCCGACCGTGTTCCCCGGATGTTCCACATCCCCGCCGGCCTCGACAAATCCGTCGTCGGCGAGCACCATCCGGTGGAAAAGGCCTTTGAGGGTGCACACCTCGGCGCCGTACCGACTGCGCAATCGACTCCGGCGCTTCGCCCCACCGGGAGCGGTTCGCTCCCCCGCCTTCGGCCGGTGCGGCGCATACGACCCGCTCAGCGCGCCCATCGCCCGCAGCCGGTCAGGCTTCGGCCGTACGCCGGGTGGGCTGTCATGGCGGCGCTCACGTACGACAGGACCACGGTCGGGATGCCCCTCCCGCACGCCTCATGCAGGGTGCCCAGGGCGAGGGTGTCGACAATGCCGGCGGCCCGCTTGTGGATGGTGTCGAGGAAGCCGAACAGCGCACCCGCCCCCCGAGCCTTCAACTGCGCCGCCAAGACCTTCGGGCGTCCAGGCGGTCACTGTCGGAGCACGTCACCTCGCCGAAGCGGTTGCCTGCCGTCCCGTCTCGCGAGCCTTAAGGGTCTCCTCGTCCGTGCGACCCACGAAGTTCCACCACAACGCGGAAGTCGCGTCGGCGATCTCATGGGTGAACTGCCGGCCGGATAGCGTGCCAGAGTGTTCCGCCGATCCGGCCCGGTGACAACAGTTCCGTGATGAAGCGGGTGATCGAGCGGCTCTACGCCTGTCCCAGCCTGCTGAACGACGCCGGGCGGTACGCGTACTACGGCCGGGCCGGGGGCTGTCTGATCACGGGCGACAAGGACGGGGGGAAGCACTGCGCGACGAACGTCCTCTACGGCCTCCAGCAGCTGGGGTACGCGGTGCCGCCGCAGGCGGACGCGGGGTGGATCGGGGAGGCCGGTCCGGGGCCCTCGTACCTGGATCCGGGCTCGGGCGGGCCGGAGAACGACTTCACCAACCGGAACACCGGCTTCATGGCCTGGAACCTGATGCATCCGGCCGGGCTCCTGAAGCGGGCGGGCGGCATCCCGGCCCACGGCAACCGGCGTTCGGCCTGGGACGCCGGGCGCAAGCCGGAGTTCCCCCACCCGGAGCACCGCTGAGCGGCTCTTTCGAGGGCTGGGACGCACACCACACCGGCTTGACGTGCACACGGGAGAGAACTTAGCTTCGCCTTACCTAACTTATTTCGTCCATACGTCCGGAAGATCAACGCATGTCCAGAACCGCGCAGGAGCTCACCCCGCCCTGGCTCCTCGCCGCCCTCGGGCTCGTCGCCACCGCCGGCATCGCGGCGGCCTGCTGGACCGCCGGACACGTCCACCCGGACGACTCCCTGCTGACCGTGGCCCGGTTCCTGCACGTCGCCTTCCTCGTCGTCGGACTCGGTGCGGTCCTGGCCGTCGACTGGTTCGCCGTGCTCTGGCTGACCGGGAAGCGGCCCCTCTCCGGTGTCCTCGACACGGCCGTCGCCCTCCAGACGCCGATCTGGGCCGGCCTCGGCGGGCTCGTCGTCTCCGGGCTCTTCCTCCGCCCCGACCTCCACTCCCCGCTGACCCTGGTCAAACTGGGGCTCGTCGTCGCCGTCACCCTCAACGGCCTCTGGGCGCACCGGCTCGGCCAGCTCCTGGCGGCCCACCGCTCGACGGCCGTCCCCCGCCGGCTGCTCGTCCGCTCGGGCCTGGCCGCGGCCGTCAGCCAGACCGGTTGGTGGGGCGCCTGCCTCATCGGCTTCCTCAACAGTCAGTCCTGATTTGGGTTTGTCGGACGTTCATCAATACGATCCGGCGATGATCACGAGAAAACGGCTGGCGACCGGGGCCTGCGCGCTGCTCGCCGCCCTGAGCGTCGCGCTCCTGCCGACGGGCGCGGCCGCCGACGAGCCGGTGGCGAAGGAATCCCCCAAGGTCGAGCTGGTCCTCGACGTCAGCGGCTCCATGCGGGCCAAGGACATCGACGGCAAGTCCCGCATGAGCGCCGCCAAGCAGGCCTTCAACGAGGTCCTGGACGCGGTGCCGGAGGAGGTCCGGCTCGGCATACGCACGCTCGGCGCCGACTACCCCGGCAACGACCGCAAGCGCGGCTGCAAGGACACCCGCTCGCTGTACCCGGTCGGGCCGCTCGACCGGACCGAGGCCAAGACCGCCGTCGCCACCCTCGCCCCGACCGGCTGGACGCCGATCGGCCCGGCGCTGCTCGGCGCGGCCGACGACCTCGGCGAGGACGGAGCGACCAAGCGGATCGTGCTCATCACGGACGGCGAGGACACCTGCGCCCCGCTCGACCCGTGCCAGGTGGCCCGGGAGATCGCGGCGAAGGGCATCCACCTCGTCATCGACACCCTGGGCCTCGTGCCGGACGCCAAGACCCGGCAGCAGCTCACCTGCATCGCGGAGGCCACCGGAGGCACGTACACCTCGGTCCACCGCACCGAGGAGCTCTCCCGCCGCGTCAAGCAGTTGGTGGACCGCGCGGCCGACCCGGTCGTGACCCCCGTGGCCACCGAGGGCGCGGCGAAGTGCGACAAGGCGCCGCAGCTGAAGCCCGGCCTCTACACGGACCGCGAGTCCTTCGGCGAGCACCGCTGGTACCGGGTGGACCTGCTGCCCGGCCAGGAGCTGCGCGCCTCCGTCAGCGTGTCGGCCGACCGGGCCGTCAACAACGACTACGGGGTGCTGCTGCGCGCCGTCACGCTCCACGGCCGGGAGATCGTCCGCGGCTCCGAGGCGGGCGACGGGCGCACGGACGTGATCTCGACCGGACTGCGCTACCCGAAGCCGGAGGCCGACGACGGCCCCGGGGACGCGAAGCCGGCGGCCGAGACGGTCTGCCTCCAGGTCAGCAACTCCTTCTCCGCTCCCCCGTCGGTCAAGACGACGCCGGGCATGCCGGTCGAGCTGACGGTGGACGTCGTCGACGGCCCCGCGTCCGCCTCGGACATCGCCTCGTTCGGTCTCGGCCGCGGCTGGTGGCTGCTCGGCGTCCTCGTGCTCGTCGGCTTCCTCGCCGGTCTGCTCTGGGGCTGGCTGTCCCGCTGGCGCGTCGCTGTCTGGAGGACCAACTGATGCGTACCGTCCGCATGCTCGCCACGGCCGCGCTCGCGGGCGCGGCCCTGCTCGGTCTCGCGGCCCCGGCCGCCCTGGCCGACTCGCCCAGCCCCTCGGCGTCCCCCTCCGAGGAGGCCGGGCCCACGGAGGCCGGCACCACCTTCCGTACGGCCGCCCGGTTCCTGCCGGGGCAGCAGGCCACGGCGCAGGCCGCCACGGGTGACTACCTGTACTGGGTGTTCCCGGCCGACACCGGGGAGCGGCCGACCGTGAAGGCCACGGTCACGCTGCCCGACGCGGCGCTGCGGCACGGGCCCGCCACCTGGCGGATCGACGTGTACGACGGGCTGCGGCGGCGTCAGCCGTGCATGTACGGGATGCAGTCCCGTACGGCGGCGAAGGAGGCCGCGACCGTGGAGCTGGCCTGTGTGCTGCGCCCGGTCCGGGCCTCGGCCGACGCCTGGGCCAACGACCCGCTGCCCGGCAGCTACTACGTCCGGCTGACCGTCACCGGCGGTCCGGACGAGGACCTCGGCCAGCCCTTCACCGCGCGGATCGGGGCAGACGTCCTCGACGAGGGCGGCGCCTACGCCACCGACGGCTCGCTCGCCGCGCCGCTCGTCCCGGGGGCGACCACCGCCGACCAGGCGAAGGCGGACGAGGACGCCGGCCGGAAGACCGCCGTCGAGGCGGCGGCCCCGGAGGACGGCTGGTCCTCCGGCTGGTGGTCCGACCGCTGGATCTGGACCCTGGCGGGCGGCGTCCTGGCCGCGCTCGCGGGCATCGGCGGCTACGCCCTGACGCGCGGCAGCGGCCGCCCGTCCCGGGTGCCGCCGGGCGTCTGACCCGGACCGGAACGTACGGAGGCCCCCACCGCGCGCGGTGGGGGCCTCGGTGCGTCCGGGGGAACAGGCGGGGTTCACCCGCGGGCCGGGAAACCGTGCGCCCGGGCGCCGGTCACGATCGCGACCACCGGGACGAGCAGGACGAGGACGCTCCAGGGCAGCGCGCCGGCGCCGAGCCCGTCGAGGAGGAGGCCGCCGGCGACGCCGCCGGCCGCCATGGCCGCGTTCCAGAGGCTGACCAGCATCGTCTGGGCGGTGTCGGCGTCGTCCCCGCCCGCCTCGGCGACCGCCGTCTGCAGGAGGGTGGGCGCGCCGCCCCAGCCGAGGCCCCAGAGCGCGGCGGCCACCAGGACCAGGGCCGTGCTCGCCGTCCCGACGGCGAACGCGGCCGCCGCGACGGCGAAGAGGAGCGCTCCGGCGAGGGTCAGGGTCCGGAGCCTGCGGTCGATGTGACGGCCCGTGAACCAGATCCCGGCGAGCGAGGCGGCGCCGAAGACCAGCAGCACGAGACCGGTGGAGCCGCCGAGGCCGAGGTGGTCCAGGTAGGCGGCGACGTACGTGTAGAGGACGGTGTGGGCCAGGACGAGGGTGAAGGTGACGGCCAGGACGGGGAGGACGCCCGGGGTCCTCAGGGTGCGGGCCACCGGGGCGCGTCCGCCGCGCGGTTCGCCGGGCAGGTCGGGCACGGCGAGGGCGATCCAGCCGAGGAGCCCGACGGCGATCACGGTCATGGCGGTGAAGGCGGCCCGCCAGCCGACGGCGTCGCCGAGGAAGGTGCCGGCGGGGACGCCGAGGGAGAGGGCGAGCGGGATGCCGGTCATCGCGACGGCGACGGCCCGGCCCTGGAGGTGCGCCGGGGCCATGCGGCGGGCGTAGCCGGCGAGCAGGGCCCAGGCGACGCCCGCGGCGACCCCGGCGAGGAAGCGGGCGCCCATGGTGAGGGCGTACGAGGAGGAGACCGCCGTCACCGTGTTGGCGGCGGCGAAGCCGGCCATCGAGGTGAGCAGCAGGCGCTTGCGGCGCCAGCCGGCGGTGTGGGCGGCGAGCGGTACGGCGGTGAGGGCCGTCCCGAGGGCGTAGCCGGTGACCGACTGGCCCATGGCGGCCTCGCCGACGCCGAGGTCGGCGCTCATGCCGGGCAGGACTCCGGCGGGGAGGGTCTCGGTGAGGCTGGTGACGAAGACGGCGGTGGCGAGGGCCAGGAGGGCCGGGAGGGGCAACCGGTCGGAGGCGGGGCGGGGTTCGGGGCGCGCGGGGGTGGCGGAACCGGCCGCCACTGTCGTGTCGTGGGTCATGTCCGTATGCTCGAACCCTCACATTGGTGTGAAGGTCAAGCGACTGCCTCGAGGGGGCTTCCCATGCGGATCGGCGAGCTGTCCGAGCGCACCGGAACACCGCGCAGACTGCTGCGCTACTACGAGGAGCAGGGTCTCATCGTCGCCGAACGGCTGCCGAACGGCTACCGCGTCTACGACACGTCGAACGTGGACCGGGTGATGCAGATCCGCGGCCTGCTCGACGCCGGCCTGCCGACCCGGATCATCAAGCAGATCCTGCCCTGCCTGAACAAGCCGCGGACGATCCACTTCCCCGACGCGACCCCGGAGATGCTGGAGACCCTGGAGAACGAGCGGGACCGGATGACCGACCGGATCCGCTGTCTGACCCGGAACCGGGACGCGGTGGCGGAGTATCTCGACGTGGTGCGGGAGAAGTTGGCGGCGGGGTCGTCGGCGTAGCGCGGACCGTTCGCACGGCGTACCGACCGCCGTGCCGCTCCACGGTGAGGGGCAGGCCGAAGCAGGCGCCGAGCTGCTCCCCGGTGAGCACCTCCTCGACCGGCCCCCGCGCGAGCGCCCGGCCCTCGCGCAGGAGCAGGGCGTGGGTGGTGCCGGAGGGCAGCTCCTCCAGGTGATGGGTGACCAGGACCGTGGCGAGGTCCGGGTGTTCGGCGCCGAGGGCGTCCAGGGCGTCGAGGAGCTGCTCGCGGCCGGGCAGGTCGAGGCCGGTGGCGGGCTCGTCGAGCAGCAGGAGCCGGGGCTCGGGCATGAGCGCCCGGGCGATCAGTGCCCGGCCCCGCTCCCCCTGCGAGAGGGTGGGCCAGCGGGCCGCGTGCCGCCCGGCGAGCCCGAGGGTGGCGATCAGGCGGTCCGCCCGCGCCTCCTGCGCGGGGGTGGGGGTCCACCGGGGCGGCCGCTCGACGGATCCGACGGCTCCGGTGAGGACGACGTCGCGCACGGCGAGGGCGGAGCACAGTGGATGACGCGGCGTCACATGGCCGATGGAGGTGCGCAGTTCGCGCAGGTCGACCCGGCCGAGCTGGCGTCCGAGGACCTCCACCCGGCCGCGGGTCGGATGGGTCTGGGCGCCGAGCAGGCCGAGGAGGGTGGTCTTCCCGGCACCGTTGGCCCCGAGGAGCGCCCAGTGCTCTCCGGGCCGGACGGTGAGCGTGACGTCGTTCAGGAGGGGGTTCCCCTCGCGGACGACGGTGACGGCCTCGGCGTGGAGGACGGGCGGGGCGGCGGCGGGCGGTGGCACGGCCGGACGCGGCGGCCCGGCCTGGGGCGCGGGCCCGGACGCCTCCAGGGGCCGGCTCATGACCCGTACGCCCTGTTCACGGCGGAGAGGACGGCCTGGACGGAGGCGGTGAGGACGGAGGTGTCCAGGCCGGCGCCCCAGGCGGTGCGGTCCCCCACGCGGCACTCGGCGTAGGCGGCGGCCTCGCCCGCGCTGCCGGAGGAGACGGCGTGCTCGGTGAAGTCGAGGACGTCGACGGGGACTTCGGCCCGGGTGAGGGCGTCGGCCAGGGCGGAGAGCGGTCCGTTGCCCTTGCCCTCGGCCGGTTCCGTACGGTCTCCGACGCGCAGGACGCAGGTGAAGCGGTGGCCGCCCGTCGCGTCTCGGTCGGTGGTCCAGGATTCCAGGGCGAGGGGTCCCGCGCCCCGGCCGGGCTCCAGGTAGGCCGTGCGGAAGAGCGCGTGGAGGTCGTCGGGGGTGGCCTCGCGGCCGCTGTCGTCGGTCACCGCCTGGACGGTCCGGGAGACGTCGGGGCGCATCCGCTCCGGCAGGTCGAGGCCGTGGTGGGTGCGGAGCAGATGGGCGATTCCGCCCTTGCCGGACTGGGAGTTGACGCGGATGACGGCCTCGTAGCCGCGGCCGAGGTCGGCGGGGTCGAGGGGCAGGTAGGGCACGTTCCAGGGGGCGAGCTCCGGCGGGATCCCGGCCTCGGCGGCGTCCTTGGCGTGCCGGGCGAGGCCCTTGCTGATGGCGTCCTGGTGGGTGCCGGAGAAGGCGGTGTGGACGAGCTCGCCCGCGTAGGGGTGGCGGGGGTGGACGGGGATTTGGTTGCAGTGCTCGACGACCTCGCGGACGGCGTCGATGTCGGAGAGGTCGAGCATGGGGTCGACGCCCTGGGCGTAGAGGTTGAGGGCGAGGGTCACCAGGTCGACGTTGCCCGTCCGTTCGCCGTTGCCGAAGAGGCAGCCCTCGACGCGCTGGGCTCCGGCGAGGACGGCGAGTTCGGCGCAGGCCACTCCGGTGCCGCGGTCGTTGTGGGGGTGGACGGAGAGGATCACGGAGTCGCGGCGGGCGAGGTGGCGGTGCACGTACTCGATCTGGTCGGCGTACACGTTGGGGGTGGAGATCTCGACGGTCGCGGGCAGGTTGTGGGTGACCGGCCGGTCGGGGCTCGCGTCCCACAGCTCGGTGAGCCCGTCGCAGAGCTCCAGGACGTAGTCCGGCTCGGTGAGGTTGAAGGTCTCCGGGGAGAACTGGAAGCGGATGTCGGCGCCGGGGCGGGCCTCGGCGAGCCGCGCCATGAGCGTGGCGGCCTCGTGGACGGTGCGGCGGACCTCGGCGCGGTCGCGGCCGAGGACGGTGTCGCGCCAGACCGGCGAGGTCGCGATGTAGAGGTGGACGACGGCGCGGGGCAGGCCGTCGAGGGACTCGAAGGTGCGCTCGATGAGCTCGGGGCGGGCCGGGGTGAAGACGACCGGGGTGACGTCCTCGGGGACGGCTCCGGAGGCGACGAGGCCGGCGAGCCGGCGGACGAAGTCGAAGTCGGCGCGGCTGGCGGAGGGATAGCCGACCTCGATCTCCTTGAAGCCCGTGTAGACGAGGAGCTCGAAGAAGCGGTGCTTGCGGTCGGTGTCCATCGGCTCGGCGAGGGCCTGGTTGCCGTCGCGGAGGTCGACGGGGACCCAGAGCGGGGCGCGCTCCAGACGGGCGTCGGGCCAGCGGCGGTCGAACTCGGGGACGTGGACGCGGTCCTGGAACGGGCGGTAGCGGTGGTACGGCATGGGGCCGGGGCGCTGGGGATTGCGGATCATGGCGGGTACCGTAGCCACTCCTCAGCTCCTCAGACAAGTACTCCTCAGACAAGTTCGGGTAGATTCCTCGGCGGCGTCCCCGCGATCCGGAGGACGCGCCCGCCGTCCGGACCTTCGCGAAGGGCCGGACATCAGAGAATCAGGTGACCCCATGCCGCTCGGCGCCCTGCGTCCCAGCCCCCTGGTCGAACAGGCCGCCGAGCGCCTGCGCGAGCAGATCGTCCGGGGCCACTGGCCGGTCGGCACGAAGCTCCCCGGCGAGACGACGCTCGCCAAGGAGCTGGGCGTGGGGCGCTCCACGGTCCGTGAGGCGCTGCGGGCGCTGGCGGGCGCCGGACTCGTCCAGCCGCGGCAGGGCGCGGGCGTCTTCGTGATCGCGACCCGGCCGACGGAGGACTGGCCGGCCCGGCTGCGGCGGGCGGCGGTGACGGACGTGTACGAGGTGCGGATGCTGGTCGAGGTGGAGGCGGCGCGCCTCGCGGCGCGGCGCAGGACCGAGGAGGACGTGGCGGCGATGCGGAAGGCGCTGGCCGGGCGGGTGGCGGCCGGCGCGGGCGACGACGCGGCCTTCGTGGACGCCGACATCGCCCTGCACGCGGCGATCGTGGCCTCGGCCCGCAATCCCGTCCTGACCGATCTGTTCGGCGAGTTCGCGCCGGCGCTCCGCGAGGGCCTGATCGAGCTGCTCGACCTGCTCGGGCTGCGGGGCACCGACCTCCGGCACGGCGAGGACGCCCACGCGGACGTGGTCCGGGCGGTGGAGGCGGGCGACCCGGAGGAGGCCGCCCGCCTGACCCGCCAGGAGCTGGAGTCCACCCTGGCCCTGCTCCGGTCGGCGCCCTGAACACAGGCCGCGCCGCGCTCACTTCATCCTGCGGGCGCCCTCCAGGACGGCCTGCCGGATGCGGTGGTAGGTGCCGCACCGGCAGATGTTGCGGATGGTGTCGAGGTCGGCCTCGGTGACCTCACGGCCGGCCTCGCGCGCCTTGCGGACGGTGGCGACCGCGGCCATGATCTGGCCCGGCTGGCAGAAGCCGCACTGGGCGACGTCGAGGTCGAGCCAGGCCTCCTGCATCGGGTGGAGTTCGGCGCCGACGGTGTCCGGGAGGCCCTCGATGGTGGTGATCTCGTCGGTCGGGGCCACGTCGTCGACGCGCACGGCGCAGGGCGTGAACGCCTTGCCGTTGAGGTGGCTCGTACAGGCCCGGCAGACGCCGACCCCGCAGCCGTACTTGGGGCCGGTGACGCCGAGGACGTCCCGGAGGACCCAGAGGAGCCGGACGTCGCCCTCGACGTCGGCGGTGACGGCCTTGCCGTTCAGGATGAAGGTGTGCTGCGGCACGGGGGCTCCAGGTCTCAGATGGTGCGGTCGCGGCCGTCGGTGGGCGAGGCCGGGACGGGCGGGACGGTCGGCAGGGGGGTGAAGGCGAGCGGCTCGGCGTGGTTGACGGGGAAGACCGTCGGCATCGCGCCGGTGGCCCGGCCGTAGGCGCAGGCGACGGCGGCCATGGCGCCGGCGACCGCGAGCTCGCCCGCGCCGCCCGGCTTGTCGCCGCTCGGGGGCATCACGATGATCTCGAGCTCGGGCGGGGTGTTCCACTGCCGGGTGTAGAAGTACTGGTCCCAGCTGCCTTCGAGGAAGTGCCCGTCGCTCAGGTGGAGTCCGGAGGTCAGGGTGATGGCGATGCCGTCGGCGATGCCGCCCATCATCTGGGCCTCCAGGCCGCGCGGGTTGACCGCGAGGCCGACGTCGACGGCGCAGACCACCTTGGTCACGCGCGGCCCGGTGTACGCGTTGGGGACCTTCCGCCCGGCCGTCTCGGGCCGGCAGTCGATCTCGGCGAGGATCGCGACGGCGGAGTGGTACTCGGTGTGGACGGCGATGCCCTGGCCCGTGCCGGCCGGCATGCTCCGCCCCCACCGCCCCGCCTGGGCGACCTTGTCGAGGACGGCGCGGGCCCGCGCGTCCTTGAGGAGCCGGCGCCGCATCTCGTACCGGTCCTGGCCCATCCGCTCGGCCAGTTCGTCCATGACGAGTTCCTGGGCGCAGCGGACGTTGGGCGAGTAGATGTTCCGCATGGAGCCGGTGTTGAAGCCCTTGTCGGTCTCGGCGAGGAGCTGGGTGGTGACGCCGAGGTGGTACGGGCTGATCTGGGTGAGCTGGAACATCGTCTCGGAGAAGGTGGCGTCGGCGACGGGCAGCCGGGCCGCCTCCGCCGTCAGGACCTCGCCGAGGCCGTGCCCGAAGTCGGTGGCCACGGAGGTGTGGCGCTGCTCGTAGGTGAGGACCTCGCCGAGCGAGTACGTGGCCCGCACCCGGGAGGTGGACATCGGGTGCGTACGGCCCTGGCGGAAGTCGTCGGTGCGGTGCCACATCAGCTTCACCGGCTTGCCGAGGGCCTTCGAGATCTCCGCGGCCTCCTGCGCGGCGTCGGAGAACAGCTTCCGGCCGAAGGAGCCGCCGCCCTCGGTGACGTGGACGCGGACGGCGGTGGGCGGCAGGCCGAGCTTGAGGGCGATCTTCTCCTGGGCGACGATCGGCGCCTTGACCGAGGCCCAGATCTCCGCGGAGTCCTTGCGGACGTCGGCGATCGCGCAGTTGGTCTCCAGGGCGGCGTTGCTGGCGAAGTGGAAGGTGAAGCGGGCGTCGACCGCCTTCGTCAGGAGCGGCAACGGCGGTATGACGAGCGGGAGTTCGGCCTTGCGGAGCTTCTCCAGGACGGTGGCGTCGGAGGCGCCCTCGGCGGTGCCGGGGCCCCAGTCGACGCGGAGGGCGCGGACGGCGTCGACGCACTGGCCGAAGGTGCGGCCGCGGACGGCGACGCCGGTGGAGACGGTGACGACGTCGGTGATGCCGGGCATGGCCCGGACCTCGGCGAGGTTGGCCACGGAGCGGACCGTGCCGTTGATGGTGGGCGGACGGCAGACCATGGTGGGCAGCGCGTCCGGGACCTGGAGGTCCATGGCGAACTTCTTGCGCCCGGTGACCGCTTCGAGGGCGTCCACCCGGCTCCGGCCGGTGCCGATGACCTGGAAGTCGGCCGTGTCCTTGAGGGTGACCTCGACGGCCGCGTCGGTGACGGCGCCGGCCTTCTCGGCGAGGTCTCCGTAGCCGAGGAGCGCGCCGGCCGGGGAGAGGACGGCGCCGGCCTTCGTGGTGAGGGTCTCGACGGCGGCGCCGAGGACGAGGGAGGCGGCGTGCAGCAGCCGGGCCCGGGCGAGGGCGGCGGCGACCCGGATCGGGGTGTAGGTGGAGTAGGTGGTGTTGGAGCCGCCGGTGAGCTGGTTGAAGAGCAGCTCGGGGCGGGCGTCGGCGAGGGTGACCTTCACCTTGTCCAGGGGCAGGTCGAGCTCCTCCGCGACGATCATGGCGCTGGAGGTGGTGACGCCCTGGCCGACCTCGGCGCGGGGCAGGGCGAAGTGGGCCGTGCCGTCGGTGTCGATGCGGATGGTGATGAGGTTGCTGGTGGGCAGGGCGGCGAGCGTCAGCAGCTCGTTGAGGTCGAGGAGTTCGGCCGGTCCCGGCAGCGAGGGGACGAGCGCCGGCGTCGCGGCGGCGGCCTGCCGCGGGGCGAGGGCCTCGGCGCCGAGCTGGGCGGCGACGGTGAGGGTCGGCGCGGCCAGGACGTACCCGAGGAACCGGCGCCGTCCGATGCCGCGTTCGCCCGGACCTCCGTCCCCGGTACCGCTCGTGTGGTGCTCGTCCCGCGCGGGGTGCCGCCTCGCCATTCGGTGTGCCCTTTCGCCATGGCCCCGGCCTGCTACCGCCGAGTATCTTCAGAGGCGACGATCATCGCGCATGCGGGGGGCCTCCGGGGACCCTTCGCCGGAGACGACCGGGGACGGCCGCCGGGGCGATCGTCGTAGGGTTCCGGCATGACCGAGGCCCCGCACGTCACCGCCACCCGCCGCTCGTACGACACCGTCGCCGTCGCCTACGAGCGGCTGCTCGCCGACCAGTTGGCGACGACACCGCTGGACCGGGCGATGATCGCCGGTTTCGTGGAGAAGGTGGAGACGGCGGGCGGGCCGCGCGCGATCGGCGACCTCGGCTGCGGGACGGGCCGGGTGACCTCCCATCTGCGGGACCTCGGCGCCGAGGTCTTCGGTGTGGACCTGTCGCCGGGGATGATCGCGGTCGCCCGGGAGACCTGCCCGGGCCTGCGCTTCGAGGTGGGGTCGATGACCGCGCTCGACCTGCCCGGCGGCTCGCTCGGCGGGGTGCTCTCCTGGTACTCGACGGTGCACATGCCGGAGGAGGAACTCGCCGCCTGCTTCGCGGAGTTCCACCGGGTCCTCGCGCCGGGCGGGTACGTGCTGGTCGCCTTCAAGGTGGGCGACGAGCGGGTGCGTCTGGAGCGGGCGTACGGGCACGAGGTCGATCTCGACGTGTACCGCTGGTCACCCGACCGTCTCTCGGGTCTGCTGTCCGCGGCGGGGCTGGTCGAGTCGGCCCGTCTGGTACGGGAGCCGGACCCCGTGGAGAGCACGCCGCAGGCCTTCCTCCTGGCGCGCAGACCGCGCGGCTGAGGCACGGCGGCGCACGGCCGGCCCGCCGAGCCGGACACCGGGCCGCAGCCGCGTGCCCGAGCGGAGCTGGGCGCGGGAGATCCGGGCGCGCTGGCCGCCGCCCGCGATCAGGGCGTTGACGGAGGCCATCGGGTCCCCGCCGACCGACTTGGCGAGCAGCGCGCCGAGGACCAGCGGGCCGAGGGCCACCGCGAGGGCCGAGCCGGTGGCGGTGACGTGCTGGAGGCGGCGGGTGCGCCGGGCGTCGAAGGTCATGACCCCAGTCCATCAGCGGGCGGCGGCGGCCGTATCGGTCGGCGTACTCAGGCGCCCGTACCGGGCTACTCAGATGTGCTCGGGCACGGCCCCCACCAGGGACTCCCGCACGGGGGCTTCTTCGGAGATCCTCGGTCGGAGATCCTCGGGGGAGTGAACGCGCCTGGGCGTTCCCGGGACCGGACGTGGAGGCGGGGCGACCGTGACGACGGAGACGACGGAGACGAAGGAGACCGGGGCGACGGGGCGCGGGGGTCCGGCCGTGCTCGTCGTGCAGCACGAGGAGGACGCCGGTCCCGGCCTGGTCGGCGAGCGCCTCGTACGGACCGGGCTCCGCCTGGACGTGATACGGGCCTGGCGGGGCGAGGCCCTGCCGGAGACCCTGGGCGGCCACGCGGGGCTGCTCGTCCTGGGCGGGTCCGCCAACTGCGAGGACGACGAGGCCGCGCCGTGGCTGCCCCGGGTCCGTGGGCTCGTCCGCGAGGCCGTGGCCGGGGAGGTGCCGCTGCTCGGGATATGCCTGGGCGGCCAGGTCGTCGCGCACGCCCTGGGCGGCGCGGTGTCGCGGCGGGCCCGGGGGCCCGAGGCGGGTGCCGTACCGCTGCGCAGGCTCCCGGCCGCCGAGGGCGACCCGGTGCTCGGCGGAGTGCCGGAGGGCGCCCCGGCGGCACAGTGGCACTGGGACGAGGTGGACCGCCTCCCGGACGGCGCCGTGCCGCTGCTGACCGGTGACGACTGCCCGTACCAGGCGTTCCGGGTCGGGAGCGCGGGCTGGGCGGTGCAGTTCCATCCGGAGGTGGGCGCGGACACGGTCGCGGCGTGGGCGGCCGTCGACGGGGAGGACCTGCGCGCGGCGGGCGGCGATCCGGAGGCCGCGGTGGCGTCGGTGCGGGAGGCGGAGCCGGAACTCCGCGCGGTCTGGGGAGCGGTGTCCGAGGCCTGGGGCGCGGTCGTCCGCGCCCGCGCGGGCGCGCGCGGCGTCTGAGGGGCGTGTCCGGCGCGTACCGTACGGGAACACGCACGTGAACGAAGGAGCTTCGCCGTCATGGCCGACTACCGGATCGAGACCGTCCGCACCGGGTACCGGAACTGGACCGCCCGCAACGACCGGGGCGCGGAGGTGCGGATGGCCGCCGCCGACGACGCGGACGCGCAGCCCTCGTTCACCCCGGTCGAGCTGCTGCTCGCGGCGATGGGCGGCTGTGGCGGCCTCGTGATCGACCGCACGGCCCGGGCGGTGGACCACGACGACCTGCGGATCGTGGTGGAGTCGGTGTCGGGTCCCGAGGACGACGGCCGACTGGGCCGGATCCGGGTGAGCTACGAGTTCGACCTGCCGGACAACAACCCGAAGGCGGCCGAGGTGTTCGCCCGGGGGGTGCGCCTGACGCACGAGAAGTTCTGCACGGTGAGCCGGACCGTGGAGCACGGCGCGCGCGTGGAGGCGGTCCTGCCGGACGGCACGGTGGGCTTCGAGGGCTGACCGCGCCGTCCGGCGGGAGGGGCGTCACTCCTCGATCGCGCCGCCGATCCGGCGCAGATGGCGGCGGAAGGTGTACGAGGGGTCCTCGGCGCGGCCCGCGAGGTAGTCGTCGAACCGGGTCTGCGCGCGCAGGGTCTCCCCCGCCCTGATCCGGCGGGCCTGTTCCCGCTCGACGTGGAAGAGGGCCCGGGCGGCTTCGAGGACGGCGTCCGCGCGGTCGGCCGCCAGGAAGACCACACCGTCGTCGTCGCCGAACACCACGTCGGCGGCGGTCACCTCGTGGTCGCCGCACCGCGCGGTGGTCAGCGCGTCCGGGTCCCGGTCGTCGAGGCGTACGGGGCCGGGCGCGTGGCGTCCGTACGAGAAGACGGGCAGTCCGATCTCGACCAGGTCCGGGGTGTCCCGGTGCAGGCCCCAGACGACGACCCCGGCGACGCCCGCCGCCTCGGCCTCCAGGACGGCGAGGTCGCCGACGCAGGCCTCGTCGCGGCGGCCCCCGTTGTCGATGACGAGGACGTCCCCGGGCGCGGCGTGCGCGAAGGCCTCCAGGAAGACGTCGACGCTTCCGTAGTGGCGGGCGGGCAGCACCCGTCCGGCGAGGCGCTGCCCGGCGACGACGGGCAGGATCCCGGCGGGCGCGGCCCGCAGCGGTTCCCCGAGCCGTACGCAGGCGTCGGCGATCAACGGCGTGGAGAGGTCGGCGAAGTCCTCGAGCATCCTGCGCTCCGATCCGTCCGTGGCGGGTGCGGTGTGCCGGGCCCCGTGTCCAGGGCCGTAATTGCCTCGACAGCGATCCCATGATCGGGGACGCTGCACGCGATGAACAGAATCGACGACACCCCGACCGCGTGGGACGAGCGCACCCAGCTCACCACGTTCCTCGACTACGCACGTGACACCGTCCGCGCCAAGTGCGAGGGCGTCTCGGCGGAGAACGCCCGCAAGGCGCTCCTGCCGGGCTCGCCGCTGATGACCCTGAGCGGACTGGTCAACCACCTCCGCTGGGTCGAGTACCACTGGTTCCAGGTGGTCTTCCTCGGCGAGGAGGACCAGGGGCCCTGGACCGACGACGACCCCGACCGCGAGATGCGCATCGCCGTCGACTTCCCGCTCGCGCAGCTGCTCGACGAGTACGCCGAGCAGAGCGCCCGCTACCGCGACCTGGTCGCCGCGAACGACCTGGACGCCACGGCGAAGCGGACCGTCCGCGGCGGCGTCCACGTCGACCTGCGCTGGATCCTCCTCCACCTCGCCGAGGAGACGGCCCGCCACAACGGCCACCTGGACATCCTGCGCGAGCTGCTCGACGGCACGACCGGCGACTAGTCACTCCCCCGCCGGCTGGAGGACGGACAGCAGGCGCTGGGCGGCATCGGGTGCCCTCAGCATCTCGTGGACCCGCGCGGAGAAGCGCGCGGCCTGTTCCGCCCGGGGGAACATGGCCGCCTCGTAGCGGCGTACGGCTCCGTCGAGGTCCCCGGCTCCGGCCGCGATCTCACGGCCGAGTTCGGCCCCGTCGAGCAGGGCCAGGTTGGCGCCGTCGCCCGCCGGCGGCATGAGGTGGGCCGCGTCGCCGAGGAGGGTGACGCCGCGCGCGTGGGGCCAGGTGTGACCGGCCGGCAGGGTGGTGAGGGTGCGGGGCACGACGGTGTCGTCGCAGGCGTCGATCAACTCGGTGAACTGCGGCGCCCAGCCCGCGAACAGGTCCCTCAGCCGGCCCCGGGCGCGGACCGGCTCGTCGGCGTCGATGCCGTGGATGGCGCGCCGGCCCTCCGGGCCGTGGAAGCTGAGGTAGACGCGCAGCCGCCCGTCCCCGTTGAGCTGCGCGGAGAGCGAGCGGTCGGGTCCGAAGGCCCAGTAGTTCCCGCGCCCGACCCTCGCGGCCAGGTCGGGCCGCGTACGGGCGAGGTCGGGAACGCCCAGCTCGACGATGTGGGTGCCGAGGTGGGCCGGGCGGGCGTCCGAGACGAGGGGGCGTACGCGGGAGTTGGCGCCGTCCGCTCCGACGAGCAGGTCGCACTCGGCGGTGCCGCCGTCGGCGAGGTGCAGGCGGTGGCGGCCCCCGGGCAGGGCCTCGGCGTGCCGGAGGCCCCGCCCCCAGGCGACGGTGTCCGGCGGCAGCGAGTCCAGGAGGATCGCGCGCAGGTCCGCCCGGTCGACCTCGGGGCGTGCCATGGGAGCGTCCTCGGGGGTGTCCTCCTGGAGCAGGATCCTCCCGGTGTGGTCGAGCAGGCGCATGTCCTGGCCCTCGCGCCGGGCCATCCGGAGGAACTCCGCCTCCAGCCCGGCCTCGCGCAGGGCCCGCTGGCCGCTGTCGACGTGGAGGTCGAGCATGCCGCCCTGTGCGCGGGCGGCGGGCGACGCGTCCCGTTCGTAGACGACGGCTTCGATGCCGTGCAGGTGCAGGACGCGGGCGAGGACCAGGCCGCCGGGCCCGGCTCCGACGATGGCGATGCGTGACATGGCTGTGCCTTCCCCGTCGATTCGATACAGCGTATCGAGACGATACGCTGTATCGACATGACAGTGAGGAGAACGGATCGATGCTCATCTGGGAGCGCCCCGAACCGGCCGCGCGCTCGACGCCGAGCCCGCTGAGCCGCGACCGGATCGTGCGGGCCGCGATCGGACTTGCCGACGCCGACGGACTCCAGGCGGTGTCGCTGCGCAAGGTCGCGGGCGCGCTCGACGCGGGCCCCATGCGGCTCTACCGCTATGTGGACACCAAGGAGGAGCTCCTCGACCTGATGGTCGACGCGGTGTACGGGGAGGTCTCCGCGCCGCCGCCGGCCCCGGGCGGAGACTGGCGGGCGGAGGTGGGGGCGCTCGCCCGCGGCTTCAGGGGCGCGGCCCTGCGCCACGAGTGGTTCGCCGACCTCCTCGGCGGCCGCCCCCAGCTGGGGCCCGCGGCGCTGGGCCACATGGAGGCGACCCTGACCGCCCTGCGCTCCGCGCCCGGGATCGGCGACGACGCCGACACGCTGATGCAGGCCCTGCAGGCGGTGAACGGCTACGTCTTCGGGGCGGTCCGCCACGAGGTCGTGGAGCGGCGCGTGGAGCGCGCGAGCGGCCTCACGGAGAACCAGTGGCGGGCGGCCACCGGCCCGTACCTCGTCCGGATGCTCGCCACCGGCCGCTACCCCACGCTCGCGCACGTCGTCGGGAACGCCTCGGACCAGGACCCCGCCGAGATGTTCGACGCGGGCCTCGCGGTCCTGCTGGCCGGCCTCTCCCGCACCGCGTCCTGAGCCGGGTCCCGGACCGCACGGGGCGTCAGCCCTCCTCCGGGGCCGGGCGATGGGTCGAGGCGCGCGGGAGCAGGGTCGTCGGCAGGCGGAGCCCTTCGGGGACCGGCCGGCCGTGGATCACGTCCTGGAGCATGTCGACGGCGCTCGCGGCGAGCCCTTCGGGGTGCATGTCGATCGCCGTGACGGCGGGCGCGGAGAGGCGGGCGTGCTCGGAGTCCGAGGCGGTCGCGACGAGGACGCGGGAGGGCACGCCCACCCCGCGGCCCGTCAACTCCTCCACCACGCCCACCGCCTGACGCCCGGTGGCGCACAGCACGGCATCGGGCAGGCCCTCGCCCAGCAGCCGCGCGGCGACGGCGCGGCCGCCGGGGATCCCGGCGGCCTCCGGAGCGCTCAGGACGCGGTGACCGAGTCCGGCGCCGGTCATCCAGCTCCGGTAGGCGAGTTCGAGCTCCTGGTTCCAGGCGTTGGCGTCGGTGCCCGTGACCAGGGCCACGTCGCGCGCCCCCGCGGAGACGACATGCCCGAGGGCCTCGCGCAGCGCCCGGTCGTCGCAGGCGACCCAGCGCGTGGAGTCGGGGCGTGCCACGTCGCGGCCGATCGAGACGTAGGGGATGCCGCGCTCCTCCAGGCGCCGGACGACGGGGTCGTCCACCTCGGGGTCGACGACCACATAGCCGTCGAGCGCGTAGGCGAAGGCGGGGACGGGGGACTTCAGCAGGTTCGGGACGAGCATGACGCCGAGGCCCCGGTCCATCCCGGCGACCGCCGCCGCCGCGATGAGGCGGCTGAAGAAGTCGACGCCGCCGAGGGCGTACTCGCCGAGCGCGTCGAGCGGACGCACGACGATGCCGATGGTCCCCATGGGCATCCGGCGCAGGCCGCGGGCGAGCGCGTCGGCCTGGTAGTCGAGGTCCGCGGCGGCCTGCTTGATGCGGGCGCGGGTGGCCGCGCCGAGGTTGCCCTTGTCGTTCAGCGCGAACGAGACGGCGGAGATCGAGACCCCCGCCGCGCGCGCGACGTCCTCGATCGTGTGCCCTCTCCTGCGTCCCATGGCGCGCCCTCCGGGTCCGTCCCCGCGCCGGTCCGTCCGAAGCCGCGGGAGAAACTGCCCGGACCCTAGCGTAAAACGTTTTATCTCCCTCATGCCCAGGGGCGTCTCACGGTTCGCCCTCGGCGGCTCACGCCGAAGCCGGGGCCGCCCCGGGAAGGGGGCGGCCCCGGCTTCGTCTCGGCGGCCGGCCGGCCGTGGCGGTTCAGTCGAGCCAGAGTTCGCGGACCCGGCGCACGGGGTCCGCGGCGATCCGGGGCTCCGCGTCCCAGATCTTCGTGGCCCGTTCCGCGGAGGTGTAACGCGGCCAGTCGTCACCCGGGTCCTGGTCGGTGACGAAGGCGACCCAGGCCCGGTGCAGGGCGTCGGCGAGCGCGCGCGGCGGCGCGTCACCGGCGACGGGCGCGACGCCCTCGGCGTCGAGGAGGTCGAAGGCGAAGGGCAGGTCCAGGCAGTGGAAGGCGAGGCCGAGGGCGGGCGACTGCCAGCGGAACTCGTAGAGCCAGGTGGGGTGTTCGCGGGCGGCACGGGCGTCGGCGACGGCGAGGTTCGGGGCGCGGAAGAGGGTGTCCGTCAGCGCCTGGCCGAAGTACCGGTCCTCGCCGCCCGCCGCGTACGTCTCCGTGAAGGCCCCGGCCCTGGCGGGGTCCAGACCGAGCGCGCCGAGGAGGAGGGGCAGCGGCGGGCCCTCGGGGCCGGGCGCGGGGAACATCGAGAACTCGTCCTCGGTGAAACCGAGCATCAGCGGCACGTCGGCGGCCGCCTCACCCGTCGTCAGGGCGTCCAGGACGGGTACGGGGATCAGCTCGCCGTCGGCGAAGGGGGCGAGGGACAGCAGCGGCGGCAGGCCCTCGCGGTCGGGGCCCGGTTCGCTCAGGAGGTCCTGGAGGTCGAGGAGTTCGTCGTCGGTCAGGTCGCGCAGGGCGGCGGCGGTGGCCGGGACGCCGGTGCGGGACGTGAACAGCCGGGCCGCGGTGCGGGCGACCTCGGGGCCGTCGGGACGCATGACGGCGCCGGAGACGGATATCGCGCCCCGGAACAGACCCCGCGCCGACGGGACGGCCAGCAGGGTCTGCACCGCGCCGCCGCCCGCCGACTGACCGGCGACGGTCACCTTGGCCGGATCCCCGCCGAAGGCCGCGATGTTGTCCCGCACCCACTCCAGGGCCGCGACCCAGTCCCGCACGCCCCGGTTGTCCGGAGCGTCCTCCAGGTGCAGGAACCCCTCGACACCCAGCCGGTAACCGACCGAGACCAGCACGACACCGTCCCGGTTGAACGCGGCCCCGTCGTACCACGGACTCGCCGCCGACCCCGCCACGTACCCACCACCGTGGATCCACACCAGCACCGGCAGACCCGCCCGCGGATCGGCCTCCGGCGTGAACACGTTCAGGTTCAGCACCCCCTCCCCCGGGACCGACGGCTCCGGAATCGTCGTGACGTCCGCGAACGGACGACGCTGGGCCGTCGGCCCGTACGCCGTCGCGTCCCACGGCTCCGCCCACGCCTCCGGCGGCACCGGCGCCGCGAACCGCAGCTCACCCACCGGCGGCTGCGCGTACGGAATGCCCAGGAAACGCAGACTCCCGTCCGCGCGGCGCTCGCCGCGGACGGGGCCTCGGAGGGTGGTGACGAGGGTGCTCATGGGGTGCTGCTCCTTCTGCGCGGGCACACGGGGGCCGGAGAAAGAGCCTGTCACCGCAGACTTACACGTGTCAACACACTGAGGGTCAGGACCCCGCCCCTAGACTCGGAGACTCGTGCAGGACCCGTGGGTCCAGGGGGAAGGCGGCCGGCGATGCGGTGGGGTCTCGATGCCGCGGTGGGGGTGCTCGTCGCCCTGATCGGGACGGGCCTGATGGCCGCCGGGTTGATCTGGAAGGGCCGGGCGGTCCGGCCGTTCGCCGCCTCGCGGGCGCGTTCCGTCGCCCAGCGGGAGTACGCCCGCGACCTCCAGCGGGCGGCCGACCAGGTGATCGCCGAGGCCCGCCGGTCCGCCGGCGAGGGCGAACCGGCGATCGTCACCGTCGAGGCGGTGCGTCGGCTGACCGAGGAGCGGTACGGCTACGCGGAGGTGGAGCGGCGGCACGCGGCGGCGGCGCTCCGCCGCCGTTTCGAGCACGGACGGTGCGCCGCCGACTGCGTCACCGACGCGTACGAATAGCGCCTCGCGGGCGACGGCCCGCGGCGGCCGGGAACCGTCAGGAGGGCAGGGCGTAGTTCGTGAAGCCCAGCCAGTCGAGGGTCACGCAGGGCTCGTCCCCGAGGACCCAGGCGTCGTGTCCGGGCTTGACCTCCATGTAGTCGCCCGCGCCGAACTCGACCGACTCGCCGTCGTTCATGACGACCTTCATCCGGCCGCTGACCACGTATCCGACGTGCGAGGCCTGACAACTGTCGGTGCCGGCGATCGGCTTGACGTGCTTGGACCACTGCCAGCCGGGCTCGAAGACGGCGCGGCCCACCGAGCCGCCGTCACCGACGAGCAGGTCGAGCCTGCCCTTGCCGTCCTCGAAGGGACGCGTCTCGTCCGCTGAGTCGAAGCTCTTCCGTACGATGCCGGCCATCGCGCACTCCCGGCGGTGGAAAGTTCCGGTCCCCGAGTCCATTTCCAGGCTACGCCGGGGCGGCGCCCCCTTCGACGGGAGTCGTTTTTGGCGGTTTCCCGCACATCCGGCGCCTCATTTCTGTTCGCATCCCATATCTGCCATATCTACACATAAAGGACAGATAAGAGCACAATGAAGACGCGGCAGATGCCGCAGCGCGGTCAGACGTGCAGGACGCCAGAAGGAGGCGAGTCGTATGGCCGACGTCTCTCACCGTCACGGTGATATCGCGGGCCACCCCGACGCGTCGGAGATGCGGGACCGTTACGCCCGCATGATGCAGACCCGAGGTGTCGCGGCGGTCGAGGAACTCGTGATCCTCGCAGGAATCTGGACGGCGGTCTCCGCCTACACGGTCCACTTCGCCGCTGCTGAGCCGGCACTCGCCCTCACCAACCTGGTCGTCGGCATCGCCCTCGCGATCCTCGGCCTGTGCATGTCGATGGCGCCGGAACGGTCCCAGGACCTGAACTTCGTCGTGCTGCTCATGGGCGCGTGGCTCATCGTCTCGCCCTGGGTCGTCACCCGGCACCCCGACACGGGCACGATCCTCAGCAATGTCATCACGGGCGCTTGCGTCTGCCTGTTCTCCCTGACGGCCGGCGGACTGCTCATGAGCAAGAGAAGGACGTGACACGTCGATCCTCTCCCCCGAACGGCGGCACCTCCCCGGCGAGGTACCGCCGTTCACCGTGAGGGAGGCAGGACCGCCGTCCACCGCATGCGCGCCGTTCCGACCAGTGACGGATCGGCGCGTTGGACCGCCCCGCCCTGTGCAGGATGGCACAGGACCGCCGCCCGGGCCCCCGCCTAGCCTCGCCACGACAGCACGAACGAGGGGCGGTACAGCCGGTGAACTGGCACATCCACGACTACCGCGAGAGCGATCTCGCCGCCGTCGTCCATCTGATCGACACCACCGCCGAGCTCGGGCAGGAGTCCGTCTTCTCGCTCGCCGAGTGCATCGGAGCCCTCACCACCCGCCAGCCGGCCGTGGTCGCCGTCCACCAGGGCGCCCCCATCGGCGCGGCGCTCGCCTGCGTCTCGGGCGAGCGGGCCTGGGTCATGCGGATCGCGATCTCCTCGGCGTGGCGGGGCCGCGGCCTCGCCAGCGCCCTGCTCGTGGAGCTGGAGCGGCGGCTCGTCGCGGCCCGCGTCGGACGCATCGCGTACGTCCTGCCGGAGGAGGAGCTCCTCGGCGAGGGCCTGCTGAACGCCGGGTACACGCGCCAGCCGGCCGTCGCGTACTTCGAGAAGGCCGAACCGCTGCACGGCCCCACCGCCGGGCTCCTCGACGACCTGGGCGGCCGGCTGCTGCCGGGCGACCTGTGGGCGAAGGTCGCCGGCATGGAGCGGGAGAAGGACCTGATCGAGCGCCGGGTGGTGCTGCCGCTGGCCGAGCCGGAGCGGGCCACCCGGCACGGGGTGCGGCCGCCGCGCGCGGTCTGCCTGTTCGGCCCGCCCGGCACCGGCAAGACCACGTTCGCGCGCGGAATCGCCTCCCGGCTCGGCTGGCCCTTCGTGGAGATCCTTCCGTCCCGCCTCGCCGACGAGGGGAACCTCGCCGCCGCCCTGCGGTCCGCGTTCGCGCGGATCGCCGAGCTGGAGCGGGTCCTCGTCTTCATCGACGAGGTCGAGGAGATCGCCCCGGTCCGCTCGGAGCCCGCCCGGCCCGGCGGCATGCACGGGGTGACGAACGAACTCCTGAAGCTGATACCGGGCTTCCGGGAGCGGGACGAGCGGCTGCTCGTCTGCGCGACCAACTCGATCCGCTCCCTCGACCCGGCGTTCCTGCGCCCCGGCCGCTTCGACTACCTCATCCCCATCGGTACGCCGGACAAGGCGGCGCGGGCGGCGATCTGGTCCCGCTACACCGACGGGCGGACGGACGTCGACATCGACGCCCTAGTCCTCGCGAGCGAGCTGTTCACGCCCGCCGACATCGAGCACGCGGCCCGGATCGCCGCCCAGGCCTCCTTCGAGCGGGACCTCGTCTCGGTCGGCGGGCGCGGCGGCGACGATCCGGCGCCCGGGGCGAGCACGGCCGACTACCTGGAGGCCATCGCCGAGTGCCGGCCGACGGTCACGCCGGAGATGATCGAGCAGTTCGCCTCGGACATCACGACGCACGCCCGGACCTGAGGGCGAACCGCTCCCCGGCCGCGTCCAGTTCGGCGCGGTCGGGGGGCTGGGCGCCGGCCCGGGAGACGGTGACGGCCGCCGCCGCGCCCGCCCCGCGCAGCAGCTCCGCGAGGTCGTCGGCACCGAGCCCGTCGAAGGTCTCCCGCCCGGCGAGGGCGTCGAGGACGGCCGACATGAAGGAGTCGCCCGCGCCGACGGTGTCGACGACGGCGACCGGCGGGGCGACGGCCGTGACCGTCTCCCGCCCGGTGAGGGCGAGCGATCCCTCCGCGCCCCGGGTGACCAGGACGACGGCCGGGCCGAGGGCCAGCCAGCGGGCGGCGACGGACTCGGCGGACTCCCCCGGATACAGCCAGGCCAGGTCCTCGTCGCTCGCCTTCACCAGGTCGCTGAGCGCGACGCAGCGCTCGACGCGGGCGACGGCCGCGCCGTGCTCCCCCATGAGTCCGGGCCGCACGTTGGGGTCGTAGCTGACCGTGGCCCGGTCGCGGAGCCGCTCGACCTCGGCGAGGACGGTGGCGGCGCCCGGGGCGGTGACGGCGGCGATGGAGCCGATGTGCACATGGCCGGGCCGTTCGGCCGGAGGCTCCCCCGCCTCCAGGGTCCAGGCGATGTCGAAGGCGTACGTGGCCCCGCCCCGCGCGTCGAGCCCGACGATCGCCGACGGGGTGCGTGCGGGGACTCCCCCGATCGCCACCCGTACGCCCGCTCCCTCCAGGTGGTCCGCGATCAGCCGCCCGGTGGGGTCGTCGGCGAGCTGGGTGAGCAGGGTGACGTCCCGGCCGAGACGGGCGAGGCCGTAGGCGACGTTGGCGGGGCTGCCGCCCGGATGGATCCGTTCGGTGCCGTCGGCGGCGCGCACGATGTCGGCGACGCACTCGCCGATCACCAGGAAGGACATGGGGCAGAGCTCCTTTGGGGACGAGGAGCCCGGGGCGGGCGCAGGGTCCTCGGTGTCGATGACGGGAGCGTAACCGCCGGAGCGGACGGGAAGGGCGGCGACGGCGTACGTCCGGAACCGTCCTGCCGACCGCTGTGTCCCACGCGGTGGTGGAGTCGGCCGGGCATGCGGTGGAACGGTCGACGGAGCGCCCGCGCGTGCCGGTCCCTTCCTGCCCGGCGGCGCCCAGGGGAACGACCGGGGGGTGAGGGCCCTCACCGCCGCCGGCGGTACAGCACCTGGTGGGCGTCCCATTCGACGAAGGACTCGGCGTGCTCCAGGCCGACGGCCTCCAGGAGCCGGCGGGAGCGGTGGTTCGCCTCCTGGGTGACCGCGACCACGCTCGGCCCGGTCTCCAGCGCCCCCGCCACGGCCGCGGCGACGGCCTCGCGCGCGTAGCCCCGCCCCCAGTGCTCGGGCAGGAACTGGTACGAGACCTCCGTCTCGCCGCCCCACCCGGCGGCCTCCACCGTGACGAGCCCCAGCACGACGCCGTCCTCGGCCCGGACCACCGCGTGGAAACCGGCGGCCCCGACGATCCGCCGCTGCCGGATCCGGATGACCGAGTCGATGACGGGACCGCCGAGGTGGCGCCGCACCTCCGGGTCGGTCCACAACCGGGTCACGGCCGGCAGGTCACCGCTCCGGACGGGCCGCAGCACCAGCCGCTCGGTGACGAGCGGGCCGGCGGGCGGGGCGGGGGGCGGGGAGATGGTCACAGCTCCGATCATCTCAGGACCGGACCGGAATCCGGGGGCCGGTCAGCGGCGCTCCGGGACGTCGCCGCGGATGACGGGGACGAGGCTGCGCAGGGCGAGTCCCGCGGCGACCAGCGTGGTCGCGGCGACGACGAGGCACAGCACGGCGATCGGGGACATCCCGCCGCCGGTGGCGGCCAGGCCCGCGCCTCCGCCGCCTACCGCGCCCGCTCCGATGGGTTTGCCGTACATGGGGTGATCCTTCCGATGAGGGGGTGGGCTCAGGTGGCGACCCAGCGCTCCTGGCGGCGCAGGACGAGGTCGATCAGCGACCGGGCGAAGACCAGCTGCCGGAACACGTCGTACAGCAGCTCCGGCACGAGCGGGAGGGCGAGCAGCACGGCCCGGCGTCCGGCCCGGCGGACGGTCAGGGTGCGTTCGAGGACGAAGATCAGCGTGATCGCCCCCCAGAACAGCGAGAAGCCCTGCCAGCCGGCGGTGGCCAGGACGAGGACGGTGGCGGTGGCGAACAGGGCGAGCGCGAGGCCGCCGATGCCGAGCATCAGCTGCTGTCCGAAGTACGGCAGGGTGACGCGGGTCAGTCCGTAGTCGCGCAGGTTCTCCAGGGCACCGCGCTGCCAGCGCATGCGCTGGTGCCAGAGCTTGGGGAGGGTCGGCATGACCTCGGTGACGAGCCAGCAGCCGTCGGGCGAGACGGTCCGGTGGCCGAGGGTCTTCACGGCCTTGGTGATCTCGTCGTCCTCGGTGAGCGAGGCCAGGCTGTAGTAGCCGTCCCCACCGCCGATCCGGCCGGCCCGGCGGGCGTCCCGGACCTCGCGCAGGACGCTCGTGCGGAAGACCGTTCCGGTGCCGGTCAGGACGGTGGCCTTGTTGCCCTTGCGGTGGATCTCCAGGGCGTACCGCTCGTACTCCATCCGCTGGAGCAGTCCGAGGAGTCCGCCGCCCTCCTCGCCGAAGAAGATCCCGCCGACGGCTCCGACGGACGCGTCCTCGTCGAGGGCCTCCGCGGCGCAGGCGACGAAGCGCGGATTGAGGACGGTGTCGGCGTCCTGGACGAGGAGCAGCGCGTCGTCGGGGAGTTCGTCGAGCAGGGCGGGGAGGGCCTGGTTGAGCGCCCCCGCCTTCTTGTCCCGGTTGGCGGACGTCACGAAGACCTCGGCGCCGCAGCGCTCGGCGATCTCCGCCGTGAGGTCGGTGCAGTTGTCGGCGACGACGACGATCCGGTCGGGCCGGACGGTCTGCCGGTAGAGACCGGCGAGGGTGGCGACGATGCCGTGCTGTTCGTTGTGCGCCGGTACGACCGCGACCAGTTCCACCGCCGTTTCCTTCCGTGCGTTCCGGATGTCCTGGAACGACGGTGCCGTGCCGTGGTTGCGGGGCGGGTGCGCGGTGGGTGCGGCCGGGTTGCGGGGTGGCGGCGGAGGACGTTCGGCGGGACCGGAGGGACTTCCGTCCCGTCCCGGCTCGGGCCATAGGTCGGCGGGTCAGCAGGTCAGTCGATGCGGTGGTAGCGGTATCCCACGCCGCGGACGGTGGCGATGCCCGTACGGCCTCCGGTGGCCTCGGCGATCTTGCGGCGCAGCCGCAGCACCGCGTACTTCACCCGTCGCGGGTCGGCGTTCTCGCTCTCGCCCCACACCTCGCCGAGCAGCCACCCCTGGCCGAGGACCTGCTCGGGGCGGGCGACGAACGCGGCGAGCAGGTCGAACTCCAGCGGCGTGAGGTCGAGCGGGGTGCCGTTCGCCCGGGCCACGCGTGTGGCCCGGTCGACGACGATGCCCCGCGGCCCGGCCGGACCGGGCGCGCCGGCGCCCGGCCCCGAGGCCCCGGACGACGGCAGGAGGCGCCGGAAGCGGGCGGCGACCCGGGGCAGCCCCTGCTCGCGGGAGATGCCGTACGTGAGGTAGTCGTCCGCCCCGGAGCGGTAGGCGCGGGCCGCGTCGACCTCGATGTAGACGGGGGCGACGACGACGATGGGCATGGCGCGGGCCTGATCCCGCAGGTCCTGGAGGAACTGCCAGGGATCGCAGCGGGGCAGTTCGAGGCTGAGCACCACGCCTTGCGGCTCGCGCTCCCGCAGCGCCTGCCGTGTGGCGGGTCCGTCCGCGGTCTGCCGCACCTCGTGCCCCTGCTCGCGCAGCATGCCGCCGACCACGTCGACGACGCGGGTGTCCGTCAGGGCGAAGAGGATGAGGGGCCGGGCGGACCCACTCGGCTCCGGAACGACAGAGGGTGGCATATTCGGACAATAAACCGACTTCGGTCGTCGTGACACTCGCCGTCGGCGACCGAGCTGAGCCGAGCCGAGCCGAGCCGGTCAGCTCGGGGCGGGTTGGGGCGGGTCGGGTCAGTTCGGGTCGGCCTGCCGAGCGGTCAGGGCGGCCTTGATCGGCTCCCAGTCCGGGGCCGTCGGCTCGAAGGCCTCCTTCGCCGTCGCGATGTCCTTGTAGCCGCTGGAGGTGACCACGCACACCACCGGGCCGTCGGTCTCGCGCGGCCCGTGGGCGCGGAGCCCGGCGAGTCCGGCGGCGGAGGAGGTTTCGCACCAGATCCCCTGCGCCGCCAACTCCGCCCGTGCGGCGGCCATCTGATCGTCCGTCACCGTCCGGGCCGCTCCACCGGTCGTACGGGCCGCGAGGACGCCCCGGTAGCTGTTGACCTCGCAGTCGATGGCGTACGCCGCTGTCGGTCCGACCGGGACCCGGGCGACGGGGCGGCCGGTGCGCAGGGCCTCGGTGAGGGCGCCGGCCGCGGCGGGCTCGGCCGCGTACACGCGGGGGACGGAACCGGTGACGCCGAGCCGCGCGAGCTCCTGGAATCCCTTGGCCACACCGAAGAGCAACTCGCCGTATCCCGTGGGGAGATGCACCTCCGCCGGTGCGCGCCCGAGGTCGAGCGCGAGCTCGTAGGCGAGGGTCTTGTAGCCCTCGGGCCCGAAGGGGTGCCCGGTGTGGGCGGTGTCCGTGACGCCGCTGACGCTCTGGAAGCCGAGCTCGTCGACGATGCGGCGCATCAGGGGGCGTACCGACCCGTACGGCACGGTCAGCACCGTCGCCCCGTAGGCGCGCAGGTGAGAAGCGACGGCGGGCGGGGCGTCCGGGGAGGTGAAGACGGCGCACGGCAGTCCGGCACGGGCCGCGTAGGCGGCGGCCGCCGCGCCGTGGTTGCCGGACGAGGAGACGACGATGCCCCGCGCCCCCGAGGCGACGGCGGCGCTGACGGCGACCCGGTTGAGCCGGTCCTTGTGGCTCCAGGTGGGATTGCGGGACTCGTCCTTGATCCATACGCCGTCGGGGAGTTCGACCAGGGGCGTGTTCCCCTCGCCGAGACCGGGCGCGGCGAGGGGCGGCAGCAACGGGGCCCACCGTTCCAGGCCGTGGGCGGCCGGGCGCGTGAACAGGTCGGCGGGGACGCGGTCGTAGGCGTAGTCGATGTCGAGGGGGTACGCGACCTCCTCGGTGGAGGTGACGGGGCAGCCCCGGGTCAACGGCGGCCACAGCGGGTGGCGTACGGACGGATCGGCGAGCGAGCGCTGGGCGACGGCGAGCGAGGTCACGCGTGTCGGGCCTTTCGGGTACGGCGAACCGGGATCGGTCGTACGGGCGCGAGGAGCGAGCCGCTGCCGCCCACCCCCGTCCGGGCCTCAGCCCATGCGGCGGGTGAGCGCGGCCAGCGCGCCGGGCCGGCTGCCCGGGACCCGTCGCCGGAGGGCGATCATGGTGGGGCCGAGGGCCCGGGCCCGGTCGGGGTCACCGATCTGCTCCCACTGGTGGTGGGCCCGGTCGACGGCCCCTTCGACGTCCGGGTCGTCCGGGCGCTGGAGCAGCCCGAGCCGGGCCTCCGCGGCGGCGAGCCAGAGCTCGCAGCTCCGGGCCGGCTCCCCGGCGAGGCGCGCGAGGTCGGCCCGCACCTCCGTCCAGTGCACGGCCTCCATCGACCGGGGCCCGTGCCGGCGCAGCGCCTCGCTCTCCCAGGCCGCCGCGACCGCCGCCGCCTCCCCGTGCCGACCGGCCATGGCGGCGGCCAGGATGGCGGGATGGGGATCCGGCACGGTCACCGGCCCGCCCGCGCCGGCGAGCGGGGGCGGAGGCGGAGTCGCGGGGGTGAATGACGGGGGGATCGCGGGTGCGGGTGCGGGTGCGGGGCGGGATGTGGGGGCAGGTACGAGGCCGGGGCCGGGCGCGGCGGCGGGTGCCGGACCGGGCCCGAACGCGGGCTGGGGCGCGGCGGCGGGTGCGGGCGTGGGTGCCGGAGCGGGCACGGATGCCGGACCGGGCACGGGGCCGGGGCCTGGAGCGGGCGCGATGCCGGGCCCCGGAACGGGCGCAGGGCCGGGGACCTGGGCGGGTGCGAGGCCGGGGACCGGAGCAGGCGTGGTGGTCGGTGGGTGTGCGGGCGTGGGCGTGAGGAAGAAGGGTTCCGGTGCGGGTGCCACCGTCACCGCCCGTGCCGCGGCCTCCGCGTGTGCGGCGGACGGGGTCAACCGGGCGCCGGAGCGCCAGAGTTCGGCCCAGGCGCGGAGGTAGTCGGGGGTGGTGGGCTCGCCCTTGCGCGGGGCGGGGACCACGCGTCCGTAGAGCAGGGGGCCGGGCCCCAGGTGCAGCAGTCCGGGTGTGGCGGTGAGGCGTTGCCAGACGTCCGGGTCGGCGGCGAGGTCCGCGACGACGGTCGTGGTGCCGGGCCGCCGGGTGCCGAGCTCGCCGGCCAGCCAGTGCCAGGGCAGCGCCGTGTAGCGGAGGGTCGCCGGGGTGGTGCGGGCGAGCGCGAGGTGGGGCAGTTGCTGCCGGCGGTCCAGATGGAGCTGGCCCGCGAGGCAGACGACCAGGGGGCCGGGACTCGCGGCCGCCGCGCGGAGGCGGGTGAGGACGGTCTGCGGGTCCAGGGGGTCGGCGAGTTCGACGACCGTGGCGGCCGCGGTGCCGGTGAGGACCCCGGGCGGCACGGCGGCGAGCGCCGGCAGCACGGAGGCGGCGTCCATCGCGCGGCCCCGGCCGGCGGGCGCGGCGGCGAGCAGTACGGCGGTGCCCACCGGGCTCAGGGCCGCCACGCCCGCACCGGCGGCCGCGACATGCGCCCCCGTGACACCGGGCGTACGCCCCTCCGGTACGACCGCACCCGCTTCCGTACGCACGTCCGACCCACCCGCCACCACCCCGCCCGTGACCGTCGTATCCGCGCCCACCGTGCCGGTTCCGTCGTCGTTCACCACCCCAGCACCGTAACGCGTCGCGCCCTGTCCGATAATCGCCGGGCCTTTGGCATATGACAGAAGCACCACCGGATCGAGTGTTGCCAAATCCCTTACGGGCTGTCCCGGGCTGTGCGACAGTCGTCCAGGGGCCACCTTCCACACCTGGCCGCGCCGCGCCTGTATCGGAGTACGACATGCCGTCCCATCTGTTCGCGGACCGCCCCGCCCAGCCGCCGGAGCCGGGCGCGGTGGACGCGCTGATCTCACAGACCCGCCGCCTGCGCGGCGAGGTGGACGCCGTGCGCCGGGACGCCGTGGCGGACGAGGACGACCCCCAGCAGCGTTGGCAGCGCGCCCTGTGCGACCTGGCGGTCCATCAACTCGACTCCCTGGGCACCCATTTGGGCCAGCTCAGAGCCGGTGTCCCGGTCGGCGCCGCTCCCGGGGACGGGACCGCGCCCCTCCACACCGCCCCGCACGCCGCGCCCGCGACCGCCCCCGGTGCGGCGTACGGCGCGGCCGCCCCGCCCCGGACCGGCTCGCTGCTCTCCCGGGTCGGCAGCGCCGAGTGGAACCTGCTCACCGACGAGGTCAGCTGGTCCGAGGAGCTGTTCCAGATCTTCGGACGGTCCCGCGAGAGCGGCCCCATGCCGCTCGACGAGATGCCCACGATGGTCTTCGTCGAGGACCAGCCCGCCCTCCAGGGGATGGTGACGGACTGTCTGATCGACGGGAAGCCGATCGACGGCGAGTTCCGGATCATCCGCACGGACGGCCAGGTGCGCACCGTGCACATGACCGGTGAACCCGTGCTCGACACCGACGGCTGCACCGCCTCCATGTGGGCCGTCCTCCGGGACGTCAGCGAGCTGCGGCGCAGCGAGCGTGCGGTCCGCGAGAGCCGGGACAGCCTGGAGCGCAGCCGTCACAGGGAGCGCACCGAGCGGCGGCTCGCCGTCGAGCTCCAGGAGGCGGTCCTCCCGCCCTGGCGCGGCTCGCTCCGCTTCGCCCACGACGGCCCCGCCCCGCTCGACGTGGCCGCGCACTACCTCCCGGCCGCCAGCACCGGACTGATCGGCGGCGACTGGTACGACGCGCTGGCGCTGCCCGACGGGGACGCGCTGCTGACCGTCGGCGACCTGACGGGCCACGGGGTCGCCGCGACCTCCTCCATGGCCATGCTCCTCGGGGCGCTGCGGGGCATGGCCGTCGCCGGCATCCGCCCCGCCGCGCTGATGGGCCACCTCAACCAGCTCCTGGAGACCTCCGTCCAACCCGCGCTCGGCAGCGCGATGTGCTGCCGGTACGACCCGGTGGCCCAGACCCTCGCCTGGGCACAGGCGGGCCACCCCGCCCCGCTGCTCTTCCGCGACGGGACGGGGCACGTGCTCCGGCGGCCCGAGGGCGTCCTGCTCGGGGCGACGGGCGGCACCGTGTACGGCGAGGCCGAGACCCGGCTGGTCCCGGGGGACCTGCTGGTCCTGCACACCGACGGGCTGACCCGCGGCAGCGGCACGGACGACGACACGGGCACGCGACGGCTGCTCGCCCTCGGCCCCCGGCTCGCGGAGGCGCGGGACGCGCAGGACGGCGTGCGCGCGGTGGTGGAGGAGTTCGGCGAGGAGTCCCGCGAGGACGACGCCTGCGTGATGGTGGTCCGGGTCACCCGCCGGGACCAGCCCGGGGTCACCCGCTGAAAGCCCCTGGAAGAAGCCCCTGGCAGCCCGTCGGAGACGCCGCGTGCCGAGACACCGACTTCCCTGAGCCTCCCCTTCCCTCGGACGGGGAGGCTCAGGCCTGTCCGGGCCTGGGGCGATTGACGGGGGACCTGGGGAGGGCGAGCTCGATCTCCTCGCGCAGGTTCTCGATCTTCGAGTAGCCCGCGTACTGGCCGGTGAGCCGGTACATCTCCCGCAGCCGGTCCCAGGTCCGGTGGGACGAGGTGTCCCCCATCGACATGAGGGCGAGCCGGGCGTACCGGTCGGCCTGTTCCGGGTCGTCGGCGATGAAGCAGGCCGAGGCGAGCGAGATGTGGTCGAAGAGCTTCGACCGGTCGTGCCCGTCGTGCCGCAGCTCGATGGCCAGCTTGGCGTGGCGCTGCGCGGGGATCGCCGCGGTCGGGTCGTGCTCGGCCAGGGTGCGGTAGGCGAGGGCCTGCATGCCGTGCATGTCGGCCTCGTCGAAGTTCTGCATCCAGCTCGGCTTCTCGTCCTGTTGGTCGGACACGAACAGCTCCTCGGCCTCGCCGAGGGTACGGCGCATGGCCTGGCCCCGGCCCATCGACGCCTGCGCCCAGGCCTCGATGGTGTGGAACATGGCCTGGGTGCGGGGCAGCAGGCGCTCGCCCGAGCCCGCCTTGGCGAGCTTCATGAGGTCGATGGCGTCGTCGGGGCGGCCCAGGTGCACCATCTGGCGGGCGGCCCGGGACAGCGCCTCGCCGGCCCGGGGCCGGTCACCGCCCTCGCGCGCCGCGTGGGCGGCGATGACGAAGTACTTCTGCGCCGTCGGTTCGAGGCCGACGTCGTGGGACATCCAGCCCGCGAGGACGGCCAGGTTGGCGGCGACGCCCCACAGGCGCCGCTGGAGGTGGTCGGCGTGACGGTAGGCGAGCATGCCGCCCACCTCGTTGAGCTGGCCCACGACCGCCTTGCGCTGGAGACCGCCGCCCCGGGAGGCGTCCCAGGCGCGGAACACCTCCACCGAGTGCTCCAGGGCCTCGATCTCCTCCGACCCGATGGGGGCGGCCTCGTAACGGTCGAACCCGGCGGGGTCGGCGTGGAGGGGATCGATGGCCCGCGGAGCCGCGCCCTTGCGCGCGGGTTCGGTCTGCAGCCAGTCGTGCATGGCGTTGCTGAGTACGGAGCCGGCGGCAAGCGCGGCACCCGCGCCCACCAGGCCGCGTCGGTTGAGCATGAGGTCCATTCCCGTGAATTCGGTGAGGACCGCCGCCGTACGATCGGGTGCCCAGGGCAGCCCGTCAGGGTTCTCCGTCTTCCTGACGTCCTGCTTCTTTCCGGCGCGCCCGTGTCGTACGAACCCGAGGTCCTCGATGGTCACGACACGGCCGAGTCGCTCGGTGAACAGTGCTGCCAGCACCCGGGGGACGGGATCGCGCGGGGTCTCGCCCCGGTCGATCCACCGCCGTACCCGCGAGGTGTCCGTCGCCAGCTGGGGGTGGCCCATGGCCGCCGCCTGCCGGTTGACGAGTCTCGCGAGTTCGCCCTTGGACCAGCCGGCCAGGCCGAACAGGTCTGCCAGGCGGGTGTTGGTTTGCTCGGTCACGTCTAAGCCCCCAGGTTCTCGGCTGAGTTGACAGTAACCCCCTGTCATAGGCCTGGCGACAATTCGCCAGGCTTCGCCAGGGTGCGCGAGATGTTCCGCCACCCGCGCCCGGGTGTCAGGTAGGAACGCGCCACCCCGCCCCGCCGACCGGCCCTCATTCCCCAGGGTGCGGCCCGGGGGCGGGCGGGGCGACGCACGCAACTCGTCGGCGCACGAAGGGATCTGTCACCTCCATGTACACAGCATCGTCCTCCGTGTCCGCACCGCCCCGGCCGCAGCACCGCATCGTCCCGGCCGGTGCCGGACCGTACCTCGCCCCCGCTCCCCAGGTCGTCCGGCCGAGGCGCTGGGCGGGCGGCACCGGTACCCAGCCGGTCAGCGGGCGCATCGATCTGTCCGGCCCGCAGGGGGCGCAGCTGAAGATGGCGATCGCGTCGGTCCACCGGATCTGTCCGGAGTTCAACCCGGTGCAGGTGCTGCGGCGCAGCGGCCGTTCCGTACTGATCGTCGGGACGACCGGGCGGACCACGGCGGTCGCGAAGTGTTTACTGGACCACTCCCCCGCGTGGGTCGAGCGGTTCCGGCACGAAATAGCTTCTTATCGCTCCTTCGTCCGCCACCGTCCACCGGTGCGGGCGCCGCGGCTGATCGCCGCGGACCCGGAGAACTGCACGCTGGTGATCGAGCGGATGCCCGGACGGGCGGCGGCGCTGTCGCGCCACCCCGTCGAGGCGCCGCCCCGGGCGGACGTGCGGGCCGCGCTCGGTGCGATCGCCCGGCTCAACGCCTGGCGTCCGCCGGCCGGGACCTTCGACGCCCCGCTGGACTACGGCGCCCGCATCGCCCGCTACCACGAGCTCGGGCTCTTCACGGACCGGGACCGGGACGACCTGCAGAAGCTGCTGCACGGTCTGGCGCACGCGGGCGGCCGTCAGGGCATGGGCCAGTTCTGTCACGGTGACGCCCTGCTCTCCAACATCCTGCTCTCCCCCGCCGGGCCGGTGCTCGTCGACTGGGAGCACGCGGGCTGGTACCTGCCCGGATACGACCTGGCGACCCTGTGGGCGGTGCTCGCCGACGCGCCGCTGGCCCGGCGCCAGATCAGCCAGCTCGCCCAGCAGGCGGGCCCGGCCTCCCGGGACGCCTTCCTGGTGAACCTGATGATCGTGCTGACGCGGGAGATCCGCACCTACGAGACGGCGGTGCAGCGCACCATGAAGGAGGCTCCGCCGGCCGGGTCCGTGCCGGTGCCCTCGGGGGCGCTCGCGCCCGGCGAGGAACAGCGGCTGCTGCTGAGGCGGCTGCACGACGACTGCGCCATGGCACGGCGGGCCGTGCGCGCGGCGGTCGGGACGCGCTGAAGGGGCGGGTCCGGCCGACCACACGGGGGCGGTGCGCCGCGTCCCGGTGCCGACACACCGGGACGCGGCGCACCGGCTTGTCCGCGCCGGGGCGGCGCGGGAGCCGCCTCCAGTGGTCCACTCCAGTGACGCGTCCCAGGCCCGGGACCCGTCTCCGCGAAACTCCGCCGTATGGCCTCCATTCCCTCCCTGACGTGGGAACTTCCTTTTGCGCAGGTGTGATTGACGGGACGTCCGGGAGCCGATACCCCTGTACGGGTTCGGCCCCGCACGCCCCCGTGTCACCCCCTGCCTCTGGAGGCTGCCTTGTTCCGTTCCGCGTCGCGCAGACGTCCGTCACCGATCCGTGTGCCGGGGGCGGTGGGCGCCCTGGCGTCCGCCGCCCTGCTGCTCCCCCTGCTGTCCGCCGCCCCGCCCGCCGGCGCCGAGGTGCCCGAGGCGGGTGTCCTGCAAGGGCAGTTCGCGCGGGCGGCCGCACGGCAGGGCGTGCCCGAGAGCGTGCTGCTCGCCGTCTCGTACCTCCAGTCGCGGTGGGACACCCACGGCGGCGCGCCGAGCGTGACCGGCGGTTACGGGCCGATGCACCTGACGGACGCGGCGACGGCCCTGGCGCGGACCGTCCCGCACCACTCCGAGGGCGAGGAGGACGCCCGCGGCGACGACTCCCGCCCGGTCCGGGCGCCCTCGGACGCCTCGGTGCCCGAGCCCGCGCGGTTGCCCGAGGGGCTGCGGACCCTGGAGCGGGCGTCGGAGCTGTCCGGCATCCCGGCCGAGGAGCTGCGCACCGTGCCGGCCGCGAACATCGAGGGCGGGGCGGCGCTGCTCGCGGCGGCGCAGCGGGAGGCCGGGCTGCCGGCGAGCGCGGACCCGGCCGACTGGTACGGGGCGGTGGCGCGGTACTCGGGTGCGGACGACGCGGCGACGGCGGCGACGTACGCGAACGACGTGTTCGACGTGATCCGGACCGGGGAGACGCGGACGACGGACAGCGGGCAGGTGGTGACGCTCCCGGCCGCTCCCGCCGTCGCGCCCGCCACCCGTCAGCTGGACGCCCTGGGGCTCCGCCGCCCGGCCGACGGGCCGGTGGAGTGCCCGGCCTCGGTGGCCTGCGAGTGGGTCCCCGCGCCGTACGAGGAGTTCGGCGACGGCGACTACGGCAACCACGACAAGGCGGACCGGCCGGTCTCCCAGTCGATCGACTACATCGTGATCCACGACACCGAGGCCGACTGGAGGACCACCCTCAAGCTGGTGCAGGACCCGACGTACGTGTCCTGGCAGTACTCGCTGCGCTCCTCCGACGGGCACATCGCCCAGCACGTGCCGCTGAAGGACGTGGCCTGGCACGCGGGCAACTGGTTCGTGAACGCCAAGTCGGTGGGCCTGGAGCACGAGGGCTTCCTGACCTCGCCGGACTCCTGGTACACGGAGGCGATGTACCGGACGTCGGCGCGCCTGGTGCGGTACATCGCCGGGCGGTACGGCATCCCGCTGGACCGGCAGCACATCCTGGGCCACGACAACGTGCCGGGGCCGACGACGTCCTCGGTCAAGGGCATGCACACGGACCCGGGGCCGTACTGGGACTGGGCGCACTACTTCCAGCTGCTCGGGCGTCCGATCACCCCGAGCGCCGGTCCGCACGCGGGCGTGGTGACGATCCGGCCCGACTACGACTCCCACCGGCCGGTCTACACGGGCTGCGCGACGGCGGGGCAGGCGTGCGTGCCGCACGGCAGCGGGGCGGTGCGGCTGTACACGGCGCCGAGCACCGACGCGCCCCTGGTGAAGGACATCGGTCTGCGGCCGGGCGGTCAGGACTCCACCACCGGGGTCAACGACACGGGGGCGCGGGCCTCGACCGGGCAGAGCTTCGCGGTGGCGGAGCGCCGGGGCGACTGGACGGCGGTCTGGTACCTGGGACAGAAGGCCTGGTTCGAGAACCCGGTGGAGGAGCCGACGGCGGTGAACGCGCGCGGGCCGGTCCTCACGCCCCGGGAGGGTCTGGCGCAGGTGCCGGTGTACGGGAGGGCGTATCCGGAGGCCTCGGCCTATCCGGCGGGCGTGCCGGTGCAGTCGGTGTCGCCGCTGCCGTACAGGCTGCTCGCGGGCCAGCGGTACGTGGTCGGGGGCAGCACCCCCGGCGAGTACTACTTCGCGCCGGTGTTCGACCCGAGCGGGCACACGGTCGTCCGGGGTCAGGAGGAGTACTACCAGATCCAGTTCGGCCATCGGATCGCCTTTGTGAAGGCCGCTGACGTGCGGGTTTCGCAGGGCTGACGGAGGTCTGGCCGAAAGGTGCGGGGTGGTGCCGGTCGTGGGGTCCGGCGCCACCCCGTCGGCGTTCATACGACTATTCAGGAGATCGCGTGCGCCGTCCGGGCGACGGGTAAGGCTGGGCCGGATACAGCCCAGCTCACCGGAAGGCCCCTCAGCACATGCCTCAGCCCTTCGTTATGCCGGATTTCTACGTCCCGTATCCGGCACGGCTCAATCCCCATGTGGAGGCCGCCCGCACGCACACGCGTGACTGGGCGCGGGAGATGGGGATGCTGGAGGGCTCGGGAGTCTGGGAGGAGCACGACCTCGAATCCCACGACTACGCGCTGCTCTGCTCCTACACCCACCCGGACTGCGACGAGGAGGCGCTGAACCTCGTCACCGACTGGTACACCTGGGTCTTCTTCTTCGACGACCACTTCCTGGAGGTCTTCAAGCGCACCCAGGACCGGGCGGGCAGCAAGGCCTATCTGGACCGGCTGCCGCTGTTCATGCCGGCGGACCCGGCGGCGGGCGTGCCCGAGCCGGTCAACCCCGTCGAGGCGGGACTCGCGGACCTCTGGCGGCGGACCGTTCCCTCGATGTCCGAGGGCTGGCGGGTGCGGTTCGCGGAGGCGACGGAGCACCTGTTGTACGAGTCGCTGTGGGAGCTCGACAACATCAACGACGGGCGGGTCGCCAACCCCCTGGAGTACATCGAGATGCGCCGCAAGGTGGGCGGGGCACCCTGGTCCGCCGGGCTCGTCGAGTACGCGGCGGGGGCCGAGGTCCCGGCCCAGGTGGCGTACTCCCGGCCGCTGCGGGTGCTCAGGGACGCCTTCTCGGACGCCGTGCACCTGCGCAACGACCTGTTCTCGTACCAGCGCGAGGTGGAGGACGAGGGCGAGAACAGCAACGGCGTCCTGGTCCTGGAGCGGTTCCTCGGCTGTACGACGCAGGAGGCGGCGAACGCCGTCAACGACCTGCTGACCTCCCGGCTCCACCAGTTCGAGAACACGGCGCTGAGCGAGGTGCCGCTGCTCGCCGCCGAGAAGGGCCTGAGTCCTCAGGAGTGCGCGGCCGTCGCGGCGTACGTGAAGGGGCTCCAGGACTGGCAGTCCGGCGGTCACGAGTGGCACATGCGCTCCAGCCGGTACATGAACGAGGGCATGGTCGGCGGGCCCTCGCACCTGGACGGGATCATCGGGACCTCCGCCCTCGACATCCGGAACGTGTTCGGCCGTCAGGCGGCGGCCCGGCACCGCGCGTTCACGCATGCGCCGCACCAGCCCGTGGGCCCTTCGCTGCTGCCCGCGTTCGACCTGCCGTACCCGCTCACCGTCAACCCCCACCACCGGGACGCGGCGCGGCACACGGTCGACTGGGCCGAGCGGATGGGGATCCTCGACGACCTGTGGGACCGGCCGATGGCGGAGGGCTTCGACCTCGCGCTGTGCGCGGCGGGGCTCGATCCGGACGCCTCCCCCGAGGAGCTGCGGCTCAGCTCCGACTGGCTGACCTGGGGAACCTACGCGGACGACTACTACCCGGCCGTCTTCGGCCGGACGGGCGGCCTGGCCGCCGCGAAGGAGCAGACCGACCGGCTCAAGGCCTGCATGCCGCTCGACGAACCGGCCACCGGAGCGGCGTTCGCCCTGAACCCGCTGGAGCGCGCGCTCGCCGACGTCTGGGAGCGGACCGCCGTTCCCATGGCGTCCGGGGCGCGGGCGGAGCTGCGGACCTCGCTCGACGTGATGCTCGACAGCTGGATGTGGGAGATGCACAACGTGGTGCAGCACCGGGTGCCCGACCCGGTCGACTACATCGAGATGCGGCGCAGCACCTTCGGCTCCGAGCTGACCACCCTGCTCTGCCGGCTCCGGCAGGAGACCGCGCTGCCGCCGGAGCTCTTCCGGTCGGGCACGGTGCGCAGCCTGGAGAACGCGGTCATGGACTACGGGGCGCTCATCAACGACCTCTTCTCGTACCAGAAGGAGGTCGAGGTCGAGGGCGAGGTGCACAACGGCGTTCTGGTGCTCCAGAAGTTCTTCGACTGCGACTATCCGACCGCGGTGTCGATGGTCGACGATCTGATGCGGGCCCGGCTGCGCCAGTACGAGATCCTGAAACAGCGTGAGATCCCCCTGCTCTTCGAGGACTTCGGGCTCGACGCGGCGGGGCGGGAGGCCTTCGGGGAGTACCTGCGGGGCCTTGAGGACTGGCTGACGGGCGTCCTCAACTGGCACCGGAAGGTGCGGCGTTACGGCGCGGAGGACGTGCGCGCGGGCAGCGGCAGCACGCTGCTGCGGGGCGGGCCGAGGGGGCTCGGCACCTCGGCGGCGCGGATCTCCGAGCTGCTCGGCGCGGGCCCGCGCTGAAAAGGCCGAAGGCCTCCGGGACGGGTCCCGGAGGCCTTCGGCCGCTCGGTTCAGGCGCGCCGGCCGCGCAGTTCGTCGATCTCGCGGCGCTCGCGCTTGGTGGGACGTCCCGCGCCCCGGTCGCGCACGGCGGCGACGGCGACGTGCTCGCGGGGCGGCGGGGGCGGGCTGTTGTCCACGTACGCCTCGGCGGCGACCGGCGGGCCGACCCGCTTGACGTGGAGCTCCTTGACCTCGACGATCCGCTCCCGGCCGCCGTGGTAGATCCGGACCTCGTCGCCGGGCTTCACGGCCTGGGCGGGTTTGACCCGCTCGCCGTTGACCTTGACGTGTCCGGCCCGGCAGGCGGCCGCGGCCTGCGAGCGGGTCTTGGTCAGACGGACCGCCCAGATCCAGGCGTCGACGCGCGCGCTCATCGGCCCCCGCTCCCCCGTCAGCCCTGCTGGAACAGCTCGGCGGGCAGCGGCTTGAGCAGCGCGTACAGGTCGTCGGTGATCGGCCGGTCCCAACTGGCGATCGTCACGAGGACGTTGTCGCTGCGGTCGAACTGGACGCAGGAGATGCGGCTCTCGGAGAGCTTGAGACGGCGCACGATCAGCAGGTTGTCGCCCTGCATGACGGGCACGTCCTCGGTGTCGAGGACCTCGACCGGCTCGTCGTTCTCCAGGGCGACGAGGAGCTGCGCCACCTCGAAGGGGACCTGGCCCTCGGCGAGCTCGCGCGCCGGGGAGCCCTCGGGCAGATTGCCGATGATCATCGCGGGTCCGCGGCCGCCGAACAGGTCGTAGCGGAGGAACACGCCCTGGCAGGAACCGTCGGGTGCGGGCAGCAGACCGGCGCCGAGATTGCCGGGCCAGTCCCCCGGATCCATGGCCAGGACATCGAAGTCCGGGCCCGCGGGTGTGGCGGCGCTGCGGCGGCGGAGGAAGGACATACGGCCATGGTACGTGTCCCGGCGCGTGGCGCGACGCGCCGGGCGGCCGCCTCCGCTCAGCCCTGCTCGCCGGCCTTCCGCAGGGCCTGGGCGAGGCCCGGGCGGTCGGTGCCGAGCTTGCGGTAGACGGACGACAGGAGCCTGCCGACGGCGGCCGGGTCGATGCCGAGGACGGCGGCCGCGTCCCGGTCGCGGACGGTGAGCTCGGCGGCGGCCCGCTCACGCGCGGTGAGCGCGTCCGTGCCGGCCGGGTGCAGCGCGCGGGGGCGCAGTCCGGCCGCGCCGAGCTCGGCCCGCGCCTCGTCGACGAGGCCGTCGGCACCGCAGTCCTGGGCGGTCTCCAGGCCCCGGTAGAGGTGCTCGGCGGCTTCCTTCGCACGCTCGGTGCGGCGCAGGGCGGCGCCGAGGGCGACGAGGGAGCGGGCCAGCTCGTACGCGGCGGGTGACCGGTCGAGCCAGTCGACGGACTCCTCCAGGAGCTTCACGCGCGCGGCGGGCTCGGAGACCTCGGCGGTCACCCGGAGCGCCTGGCCGATCGCGGAGGGCGCACCGTACTGCCGGGCGCGGGCGACCGCGTCCTCGGCGGTGCGGCGGGCCCTGTCGGGGGTGGTGGCGGCCTCGGCGAGGGCCAGGTGGAGCTGCCAGGGGCACCAGGCGGGGTTGCGCATGCCGCGCGGGTCGAGGCGGCGGCCGACGGCGGCGAGCTCGGCGGCGGCCTCCTCGGTGCGGCCCCGGGCGAGGAGCAGTTCGGCGTGGACGGTCTGGGAGTCGGGGAAGGTGACGGCGGCGGGGAAGGGCTCGCCGAAGTCGTGGTCGCGGGCGATGCGGGCGGCCTCCTCCGTACGCCCCCGGGCGAGGAGGACCTCGATGAGGACGCCGACCGCGTACCACTGGGCGGGGGTGCGGGGTCCGACGCGTTCGGCGAGGCGCAGGCCGGCGCGGACGAAGTCCTCGGCCTCGACGAGGCGGCCGCGCCGGAAGCGGATGTAGCCGAGGAGGGTGTACGCGAAGGAGAGGTGGGCCCCGCGCCAGCCCTGGCGCTCGAACTCGGCGGTGCCTGCGGCGAAGAGCTCCTCCGCGCGGCCGGGCCGGTCGGCGTACAGGAAGGTCAGGGCGGTGATGACCGGGACCTCGAAGCCGCGGCTCTCGTCGGCCCAGCTCAGACCCCCTTCGAGGGCGCGCTCGGCGTGGCGGAGGGCGACGGCGGAGGGTTCGGCGCGGAGGGTGGCGTCCCAGGCGCGCAGGCCGATGACGTACCGCTCGGTGAGGTCGCGTCCGGTGAGCCGGTCGGCGAGGGCCGCGAGGCGGCGGGAGCGCGCGGGCGACTCGGGCTCGTCGGCGCGGAAGGCGTCCCACATGAACTTGTCGGCCTGCATCCGCAGGCGGCTGCGGGCGTCGGTGGTCTGCCGGGCCTCGCGGCCGAGGAGTTCGGAGGCCTCGACGAGCCGGTCGCTGTGGGCGAGGACCTGGGAGAGGCGGTAGACGATGCCGTGCCGGAGGGCCAGGTCGGCGACGGGCTCCTCCAGGGCGGCGCGCAGGTGGTTGACGGTGGTGGCGGGCTCGGTGAGGAGGGAGGAGCAGCCGAGTTCGTAGAGGACGGCGGCCCGGTCGTCGGCGGCGGGCGGTTCGCGCAGGGCGCGGGCGAGGAAGCGGCGGGCCGCGTCGGGGGCTCCGGCGCGGAGGTTCTCCCCGGCGGCGGCGCGCAGCTGGTGGACGACCCACGGGTCGCCCTCGGGGTGGGTCTCCAGGAGGTGCCGGGCGGCCGTGGTGGGGCCGAGCCCGGCGTCGACGACGCACCAGGCGGCCTGGCCGTGCAGGGCGACGCGGGTGGCGGCGGGGATGGACCGGTAGACGGTGGTGGCGATGAGGGGGTGGACGAACTCCAGGGGTTCGTCGGGCCCTTCGGCCTCGGCGAGGACCCGGGCCTCGCGCAGGCGGGCGGCGCTGTCGGCGACGGCCTCGTCGCCGAGTCCCGCGACGGCCCCGGCGAGCTGCGGGGAGATCTCGGTGCCGAGGACGGCACAGGCCCAGGCGAGGCGGACGGTGGCGGCGCCGAGGCGTTCGAGGCGGGTGACGAGGCCGCTGCCCTTGAGGGCGGCGGCGAGATCGCGCAGGTGGCGGGCGCCGCGCGCGGTGGGTTCGAGGCCGCGGTCGCGGACCTTGGCGGCGAGTTCGGCGGCCTCGAAGGGGTTGCCGGAGGTGACGGTCCAGAAGTCGCGGCAGAAGGCGTCGTCGGCGTGGGACCCGACGCGGTCGCGGACGAGGCGGGCGACGGCTGCGGAGGTGAGCGGGGCGAGGCCGTGGGGCCGCCGCCCGGAGCGCTGCCCGGTGAACTCCTTGCCCTCCTCGGGGAGTTCGTCGGGACGGTAGGCGGCGACGAGGAGCATGGGCAGCTCCTCGGCGCGCGGGGCGAAGGCCGCGAGCCAGCCGAGGGACTCGGGGTCGGCCCAGTGGACGTCGTCGAGGACGACGACGAGCGGATCGCGGCGCACCGCGAGGTGGGTGAGGACCCAGTCGAGTCCGTCGCGCAGGCCCTGCGGGTCGGGCGGCGAGCCCGCGGCGGCGGCCCGCAGCCCGAGGGCGGGGCCGACGATGTCGTACCAGGAGCCGAGGCGTTCGCGCAGCTCGGCGTCGGAGGCGTGGGCCAGCTGGGGCTGGAGGAGCTGCCGGGCGACGTGGAAGGCCACCCGCTGCTCCTGGTCGCCGCCGCGCGCGGAGAGCACGGTGCAGCCGCGGGCGGCGGCCCGGCGGCGGATCTCGGCGAGCAGGGTCGTCTTGCCGAGCCCGGCGGGCGCGGCGTAGGCGAGGACGCCACCGCGCCGGGCGGCGGTGCGGGGCCGGCCGGTGGTGTCGGCGGGACCGGCCGGGCGCTCGGCCGCCGACGGCCGGTCCGGACGCCCTGCTGTCGGCGGCCGGTCCGGGACGACGACGAGGTGCGGGCTCGTGGCCTCGCGGGGTGCGGGGACCCGGTCGGGCCAGGGCGGCTCCCCGGCGAGGCCCGTCAGGAGGTCGAGGGCGTCCTCGGCCGCGCCGAGTGCCGCTTCACGTTCGAAGAGGCCGAATCCCTGACGGGTCGGTCGGTCGTCCTGTCGAGCCACGTTCCACCCCCACACCGAGGGCGCACGCCCGGCGCAAAAGCGGGAGGACCGGGCGAGTGGCCCCGCGAAGGCCCCAGGGTACGCCGGGCGGGGCCGCCTGTGACCGTCATTCGGCCAAGCCGGCCGACCGCCGTAAGAGACGGTCCGGAACGGTCAACGCCTCGCCCGCCCGGTCATGTTCGACGAACAGGTGGTCGCGATGGAATCCGGCCACCCCGTTGCGGCTCAGCCGGTGGGCGGGGTGTCCCCCACGAGCCACATGGAGAAGAACTGGGCTCCGCCCCCGTAGGCGTGGCCGAGCGCCCGGCGCGCGCCCTCGACCTGGTGCGCGCCGGCGTCCCCCCGTACCTGGAGGGCGGCCTCGGCGAAGCGGATCATCCCGGAGGCGCCGATGGGGTTGGTGGAGAGCACCCCGCCCGAGGGGTTGACGGGCAGGTCGCCGTCGAGTTCGGTCACGCCGGCCTCGGTGAGCTTCCAGCCCTCGCCCTCCTCGGCGAAGCCCAGGTTCTCCAGCCACATGGGTTCGTACCAGGAGAACGGCACGTACATCTCGACGGCGTCGATCTGCCGCCGGGGGTCGGTGATGCCGGCCTGCCGGTAGACGTCGGCGGCGCAGTCCCGCCCGGCCCGCGGGGAGACGAAGTCCTTGCCGGCGAAGAGGGTGGGTTCGCTGCGCATCGCGCCGCCGTGCACCCAGGCGGGCGGCCGCGGCGCACGGTCGGCGCCGGCCCGGTCGGTGAGGACCATGGCGCAGGCTCCGTCCGAGGAGGGGCAGGTCTCGGAGTAGCGGATCGGGTCCCAGAGCATCGGGGAGGCCTGGACCTTCTCCAGGGTGAGGTCGTGCTCGTGGAGGTGGGCGTACGGGTTCTTGAGCGCGTTGCGCCGGTCCTTGTACGCGACGAGGGAGCCGATCGTGTCGGGGGCGCCGGTGCGGCGCATGTACGCGCGCACGTGCGGGGCGAAGAAGCCGCCGGCTCCGGCGAGCAGCGGCTGCTGGAAGGGGACGGGCAGGGAGAGGCCCCACATGGCGTTGGACTCGGACTGCTTCTCGAAGGCGAGGGTGAGGACGGTCCGGTGCACGCGCGCGGAGACCAGGTTGGCGGCGACGAGCGCGGTGGAGCCGCCGACCGATCCCGCCGTGTGCACCCGGAGCATGGGCTTGCCGACGGCGCCGAGCGCGTCGGCGAGGTACAGCTCCGGCATCATGACGCCCTCGAAGAAGTCGGGGGCCTTGCCGATGACGACGGCGTCGATGTCCGCCCAGGTCAGCTCCGCGTCCGCCAGGGCGCGGAGGGCGGCCTCGCGGACGAGTCCGGCGATCGAGACGTCCCTGCGGGCCGCGACGTGCTTGGTCTGGCCGATGCCGACGACGGCCACGGGCTCCTTAGCGGACACGGTGGTCTCCTTCCAGGACGGCGACCAGGTTCTGCTGGAGGCAGGGTCCCGAGGTGGCGTGGGCGAGGGCGCGGTCGGACTCCCCGCGGTGGATGCGGGCGGCGGCCTCACCGAGCCGGATGAGGCCCGCGGCCATGACGGGGTTGGCGGCGAGGGCGCCGCCGGAGGGGTTGACCCTCACGCTGTCGTCGAGCCCGAGGGCCTTGCGCAGGACGACCTCCTGGGAGGTGAAGGGCGCGTGGAGCTCGGCGGTGTCGACGGGCCGCTCGAAGGCCCCGGCGCGTTCGGCGGCGAGGCGGGTGGAGGGCGAGTCGGTGAGGTCGCGGACGCCGAGGGAGTGGGCCTCGATCCGGTGGTCCATGCCCCGGATCCATGCGGGGCGCTCGCACAGTTCGCGGGCCCGGTCGCCGGCGGCGAGGATCACGGCGGCGGCGCCGTCGCCGATGGGCGGGCAGTCGCCGGTGCGGAGGGGCCGGACGGCGTATCCGCCCTGGGGGCGGGCGCCCCGCAGCTGGGCGTGCGGGTTCGCCGTCGCGTCCTCGCGGCTGCGGGCGGCGATCGCGGCGAGGGCCGGTTCGTCGGTGTCCCCGGCGTCCACGAGGGCCTGCGCCTGGAGGGCGGCGAGGGCGACGGAGTCGGGCCAGAGCGGGGCGAGGTAGTACGGGTCGAGCTGGCGGGTGAGGACGTCGCGGACGGAGCCCGGCGAGGACTTGCCGTAGGCGTAGACGAGGGCCGTGTCGGCCTCGCCGGTGAGCAGCTTCACCCACGCCTCGTACAGCGCCCAGGCGCCGTCCGTCTCGACGTGGGACTCGGAGATCGGCGGCCAGGCGCCGACGCCGTCGAGCGCCATGGTGAAGGAGAAGGCGCGCCCGGCGAGGTAGTCGCTCGAACCGGAGCAGGTGAAGCCGATGTCGGAGGCCTTCAGGCCGGTCTGCCGCTGCACCTCGTGCAGCACGGGCATCACCATCTCGACCTCGGAGAGGTCGTCGGTGCGCCGCCGGTGGTCGCTCTGGGCGAAGGCGACGATCGCCACTTCCCTGGCCGTCGTCACAGCAGCTCCTTGTAGGTGTCGTAGTCGGCGTCGGGTTCGCCGGTGGGCCGGTAGTGGTCGGGATAGCGGCCGCCCTCGCTCCACACCGGTTCGACGCGCAGGCCCATGCGGACCTCGTCGTACGGGATGCCGGCGATGCGGCCGTGGAGGGCGAGCCCCGCACCGTCGAGGGCGATGTGGGCGTAGACGTACGGGACGTCGATGTCCAGGTTCTTCGCCTTGATGTTGACGATGCAGAAGGTGGTGACGGTGCCCCGGGGGCCGACCTCGACCTGGTCGGTGGTGGCGACGCCGCAGGTGGGGCAGGCGCCGCGGGGCGGGACGTACACCTTGGCGCAGGAGGGGCAGCGTTCGCCGACGGTACGGCGCTCGGCGAGTGCGTGCAGATAGCGGGTCTGGGCACGGCCGGGGCTGTACGTGTAGTCCAGGCGGGCCGGGGCGACGATGCCGGTCACGGGGTTCTCGAACTCCCCGTCGTGGGGCGCGGGTTCGCCCTGTTCCGTGCTCTCGTACGGTTCGAAGCAGGCGATGTCCGTGATGGCGCCGGCCCGTTCGGCCGCCCAGCGGATCCGCACCCGAAGGCCGGTGCGGACGGCTTCGGGGCCGGGGGCGTCGAGGGCGTGGAGGAGGGCGGTGTCGGCGCCGTCGAGGCGCACGAGGACCCAGGCGAAGGGGGTCGCGAGGGGCTGCCCGGGCCGGGGCTCGGGGTTCCAGGCCCAGGTGGTGACCGTGCCGGTGGCGGCGACCTCGACGAGCTCGCGGAGTTCGGCGGCGGTGGCCGGGTCGTACTCGACGGGCGGGACCAGCACCTCACCGGCCTCGGTGCGCACGCCGAGGACGGTGCGCTCGCGCAGTCCGGTGAGGAAGGCGGACTGGACGGGGCCGAGGGAGCGGGTGAAGGGGAACTCGACGACGAGGGGGGCGCGGAGGGCCTCCGGCGGTTCGGTGACTGTCATGCGGGGCTCCTTGGTCGGGGCGGCGGGCGTGGGGTGCGGGTGGGGCCGCTGCGCGGGGCTTTCTCCCCGCCCCGTCCCTTCCCTGACCGGGGCTCCGCCCCGGCCCCCGCGCCTCGAACGCCGGCGAGGCCGAATCTCGGCCCGTCCGGCGCGTGAGGACACGCCCGAAGGGCGTACGGGGTCCGGGGCGAAGCCCCGGTTTCGCAGGGGTCCGGGGCGAAGCGCCCCAGTTCGGGAAGAGGTGGGGCGGGGGACGACTCACTCCCGGCGGTACACCGGCGCCCGCTTCTCCGCGAACGCCCTCGCTCCCTCCTTCGCGTCCGCCGTGTCGAAGATCGGCCACCCCCGCTTCAGCTCGGCGGCGAGCCCTTCCGTCTCGGTCATCTCGGCCGTCTCGTACACGGACGCCTTGACGGCCTCGACGGCGAGCGGCCCGCACGCGTTGATCCGTTCGGCGACGTCGAGGGCGGCGTCGAGGGCGGTGCCGTCGGGGACCACGCGGCCGACGAGGCCGATCGCGGCGGCTTCCTCGGCGCTGTACGGGCGGCCGGTGAGGAGCATTTCGAGGGCGTGGGTGCGGGCGATCTGACGGGGCAGACGCACGGTGGAGCCGCCGATGGGGAAGAGGCCCCGGCGGACCTCGAAGAGGCCGAAGGTGGCGGAGGCGGCGGCGACCCGGATGTCGGTGCCCTGGAGGATCTCGGTGCCGCCGGCGACGCAGTGCCCCTCGACGGCGGCGATGACGGGCTTGCGGGGCCGGTGGTGGCGGAGCATCGCCTTCCAGTGCAGGTCGGGGTCGGCCTTGAGCCGGTCCCGGTACCGCTCGCCCTCCATGCCCTTCCCGGCGAGGGCCTTGAGGTCCATGCCCGCGCAGAAGGAACCGCCCGCGCCGGTGAGGACGATCGAGCGGACGGTGTCGTCGGCGTCGGCCTCCAGCCAGCCGTCGTAGAGGCCGACGAGCATCGGCAGCGAGAGGGCGTTCTTGGCCTCGGGCCGGTTCAAGGTGAGGACGAGCGTGGCGCCTTCGCGCCGGACGCTGAGGTGTTCGGTGCCGCCCATGGGGGTCTCCCGTCTCCAGTTCTGGAACAGGTTGCAGGAGCCCGGGGTCCAGTTCAATAGTTTTCTGACACTCAGTCAGATTCTTCTGCGCACCCCCTTCCCCCGGTCGCCCGTCGGCGCTCTAATGACCGCCACGTCCATGCGAACCAGCGAACCCGGGTCAGGAGGAACGGTGGAGTACAACCTTGCCGACCTGTTCGAATCGGTCGTCGACGTGGTCCCCGACCGCGAGGCACTGGTGTACGTAGACCATCCCGGCACGGGCGCGGAGCGGCGGCTCACGTACGCCGAGCTCGACGCCGCCGCCAACCGGCTCGCGCACCACCTGATCGACGCGGGCATCCGGCCCGGCGAACACCTCGGCCTCCACCTGTACAACGGCGTCGAGTACCTGCAGACCGTCCTGGCCTGCCTCAAGGCGCGGATCGTGCCGGTCAACGTGAACTACCGGTACGTGGAGGAGGAGCTCGTCTACCTCTACCGGGACGCCGACCTGGCGGCGCTCGTCTTCGACGCCGAGTTCACCGACCGGGTCGCGGCGGCGCTGCCGCAGACGGAGAAGCTGCGGCACCTCGTGCGGGTGGGGACCACGGACGAGGACGCCCCCGCACTCGACTGCGTGCCGTTCGCCGAGGCCGAGACCGCCGGCTCACCCGACCGCGGCTTCGCCCCCCGCTCCCCCGACGACCTCTTCATCATCTACACCGGCGGCACGACCGGCATGCCCAAGGGCGTCCTGTGGCGCCAGGAGGACCTGTTCTTCGCGGGGCTCTTCGGCGGCGACCCCTCGGGCGAGCCCGTGAAGCGCCCCGAGGAGCTGGCGGAGCGGGTCGCGGCCGGCGGCGCCGGCATCACCTTCTTCCCCGCGCCGCCGCTGATGCACGGCACGTCCACCCTGACCGCGTTCATCGCGTTCGACTACGGGCAGCGGGTCGTCCTGCACCGCAAGTACGTGCCCGAGGAGGTGCTGCGCACCCTGGAGAAGGAGAAGGTCTCCAGCATCTCCCTGGTCGGGGACGCGATGCTGCGGCCGCTCGTGGACGCGCTGCGCGGACCGCTCAGGGGCACGGACCTCTCCGCCCTCTTCACCCTCTCCTCCTCCGGCGCGATCATGTCCGAGACGGTGCGGGCCCAGCTCCAGGAGCTCATGCCGCACGTCCTGCTGCTGAACAACTTCGGCTCCACCGAGTCCGGTTCCAACGGACGCGCCACCGACGACTCCGGCCCGGCCAAGGGCTTCCGGCTGCACGTCAACGAGCGCACCCAGGTCGTCGACCCGGCGACCCGGGTTCCCGTCGCGCCGGGCGAGACCGGTCGTCTCGCCCAGCGGGGCCACGTCCCGCTGGGCTACTACAACGACCCGGCCAAGACCGCCGAGACCTTCTTCGAGCGGGACGGGGTGCGGTGGGTGCTCCTCGGCGACATGGCGACCGTGGACGAGAGCGGGGTGGTCACCGTCCTGGGACGCGGCTCCCAGTGCATCAACACGGGCGGCGAGAAGGTGTATCCCGAGGAGGTCGAGCAGGCCCTGAAGTCCCATCCCGACGTGTACGACGCGCTGGTCGCCGGCGTGCCGGACGCGAAGTGGGGCAACCACGTGGCCGCCGTCGTCCAGCTCCGGGACGGGGCGGAGACGCTGGACCTGGAGAGCCTCCAGGTCCACTGCCGACGGCAGTTGGCGGGCTACAAGGTCCCCCGCCAGCTGGTCCTCACCGACCGCATCCAGCGCTCCCCCAGCGGCAAGGCGGACTACCGCTGGGCGCGCGCGGTGGCGGTGGAGGCGGACGGGGAGCAGCGCGGCTAGCTCGCGTGGCGGTGCGCGGGGTCGGGGGCGCACAGCCAGCCGTTGACGGCGAAGCGGCTGTCCTCGTGCCGCTGTCCGGGGCACGCGACCGGGCGCACCTCGTGCCAGGCGGTGGGCAGGAAGAACACGATGCTGTCGTGCTCGGGCTCCCAGTCCCGCCAGGTGCGTTCCTCCCACGCCCCGGTCGTGTCGGTGCGCAGCGGCAGGGCGGCGTCGAAGACGCGCAGCTCGCCGCCGGTGAACGGCCGGGGCGTGCGGTGGAGGTAGTACACGAACGTGAGCAGGCGCCGGGGGGCGTACGCGATGTCGCTGTCCTGGTGCGGCCGGTAGAAGTCCCCGTCGTTGTGCACGTTGAGCCCGTAACGGGGTTCGGTGTACCGGCAGTCGACGCCCAGCGTGTGCTCGACCGACTCCCGGACGTCGTCGATGGCCGCGAGCAGCTCGGGCGCCTCGAAGTCCGGGCACGAGCGGGACCGGCGCAGGTCGGGGTCCAGCTCCCGGTCCCGGATCATGGAGGGCTTCAGCCGGTCCCCCGTGGAGGCGATGGCACGCTCCAGGAGGGCGCCGGCCGTCCGCTCGCCGAGGAATCCGGTGATGCGGCAGACCGTCGCCGGGAGCCGGAAGACCGCGTCCGTGGACACCGGATCCGTGGACACCGGCGGCAGCTCCTGCCGCGCCGTCATCGCCCCGCCTCCGACGGGGTCATGGCGGCGGACTCCCGCAGCCGGGCCACTTCGGCTTCGAGGTCCGTCACGTGGCGGTGGAGCGCCTGGACGCAGACCAGGGCCACGCCGAGCCCGTCGACGACCGGGATCCTGGTGTCGTCGGGGTTGAAGCCGAAGGCGGCGTGCCAGTCCTGGGCCATCGGCCCGAGGTGGCGGACGTCCTCCGGCTCCCAGAGGTAGCGCCAGGTGCTGATGGGCAGGGCGGCCACCGTCTCCAGGACCGCGTGTCCGTTGACGGCGCCGACCGGGGCCACGGCGGCGCCGCCCTCACCACGCCCTGAAGGGGCGTCGCCGGCCGCTCGGGACCGTCGGGGGAAGATGCCCATCGTCACCGGCTCCAGTCGACCGGGACGACGTCCTGCTTGAGCCCGCGGTCACTGCAGATGGAGCACGGGGAGGCGGGCAACCCGGGCCCCTGGTCGGTGCCGACGGTGATCGCCCCGTGGGCCCCGACCGGGGTGTGGACGCCGTCGCCCTGCAGCGCCGCCTCGTAGCCGCCGAGCAGTTCCTGGAGGGTTCCGGGACCCAGGTTCTCCGGGGCGGTGATCGCGGCCACGCCGTCGTAGTCGGTGTAGGCGGCCCCGAGCGTCCGGCCGCCGATGGTGGCGAACACGATCTTCACGCCTCGTACGGGTTCCCCGGTGACGGCGTCGGAGGCGATCGCGTGGATGTTCTCCAGCTGCATCTGGGTGACGTTCAGGGTGGCCTGGCTGGCCACGAGCCTGACCGGCTTCAGGCTGGGGCATTCCGCACCGCTGCACGGCACGGGCGACGAGGCGGCCGCGGTGGCGGGGACGGCGCCCCCCGCGCCCAGCGACGCCAGCGCGGCTGCCATCACCGCGGCGGTCCTACGTCCGACAGAACTCATGTCCACTCCCGATCGACCGGAGCCGCCCCCGGCGGGACGACGCGGACGACCGTAGCCACGCCCGTCCCGGCGTGGACGTCCGATGAGCACGAGTACGCACCTTCTGATGAACCGTCGGCGGCGCCGTGACGAACACGGACGATTCATACCGGCCAACCGGCGGCCACCGGCGGGGGGTTACAGACCGAACTCCCTCACTGCCGCGAGGAATTCGGCCGGGGCGGCGTTGTGGACCAGGTGGCCGACCGCGATCGTGACGAGGCGGGCGCCGGGGACGGACCCGGCGAGGCGGGAGAGCTGCTCCTGGGGGATGTGGCTGGTGGGGCCGCCGGCGAGGACGAGGGTGGGGGCCGTGATCGCGGGGAGCTCCTCGCGCCAGGCCGGGTCGGGGTCGTTCAGCTCGGCGTCGGTGGCCGTGACGATGCCCCAGTCGAAGGCGAGGGGGCCCTCGGGCCGCTCGGCCACCGGGCGCGGCGGGTCGAGCGGGACGAAGGCCGGGGCCTCCTCCAGGACGAGGCGGCCGATGAGTCCGGGCTCGCGCTGGGCGAGGAGGTACGCGGCGGCGGCGCCCATCGAGTGGGCGACGACGGTGGCGCCGGTGAGGCCGAGGGCCTTCAGGAAGCCGCCGAGTTCGTCGCGGAGGTCCTCGAAGCCGTAGCGGCCGGGCCGGTCGCTGAGTCCGTGGCCGCGCAGGTCCAGCGCGTACACCCGGTGGTCGGCGGCCAGGTCCTCCGTGATCCCGGTCCACGTCGTGCTGTCGTCGCCGCGGCCGTGGACGAGGACGACGGGCCGGGCGTCCTCGGGTCCCGCGACCCGGTAGGCGATCCGTACGCCGTCCACGGTGACGGTGCGGACGGCCGGGTCGAGGAAGGCGGCGATCGGGCGGGCGAAGGCTTCCGGGTCGTCGACCCAGGGGTGGTGTCCGGCGCCCGGCTGGACGACGAGCTCCGCGTGCGGGAAGAAGGCCGCCGCCTCGGCCGCCTTCGCGGGCGTCGGACCCGCGTCGCACTCGCCCGCCACGATCAGGACCGGTGCGGTGAGCGCGGTGAGCGCGCGGCGGGTGGCCTCCGGGTCGTAGGCGCCCTCGCCGTGGTAGGCGGGTGCGGCCTCCCAGTTCGTCTCCCGCTCCGTGCCCGCCGCGTGCTCCTGTGCGGCGGCGTCCCAGCGGCCGTAGGCGAAGGGGGCGGTGATCTCGTGGACGCGGCGCAGCGGGGTGTCGGGCCCGATCGCGTCGAGCGCGGCCCGGGCCTCGGGGTACCAGGGCCGGTCGGCGAAGACCTCGACGGCCTCGTCCCACTCCTCATCGGTGGTCCCGACGCCGAGGGCGCGTCCGAGGGAGGTGACGAGGACGAGGGAGCGGACCCGCCCGGGGTGGGCGGCGGCGTACAGGACGGCGAGGTTGCCGGCCGCCGAGTGGCCGAGGAGGTCGATCCGCTCCAGGCCGAGGTGGGCGCGGAGGGCCTCGACGTCGCCGACCTGACGGTCGCAGCGGTACGTGCCGGGGTCGGCGGGTGCGGCGCTCGCCCCGGTGCCGCGGGCGTCGAGCAGGACGAGGGCGCGGTGGGCGGCGAGCCCGCCGAGGTCCCCGAGGTAGCCGGCGTCGCGCATCGGCCCGCCCGCCAGGCAGACGAGCGGCTCTCCCTCCCCCTGGACGCGGTAGGCGAGTTCGGTCCCGTCATATGTCGTGAACGTCGGCATGCCGACGATCTTCACGGGCCCCGGCGGATCACCGCAATCGGTTTCGCCGTGAGCACGAGACCGGGCGGGGTACGGTGGGCGGACCGTCCCCGAACTGCGAAGGAACCGTTTCACCGTGCCCGACACCCGGGAACCCGCCCTGCGCGGCGACTGCGCGAACTGCTTCGGTCTGTGCTGTGTGGCGCTGCCCTTCGCGAAGTCGGCCGACTTCGCCGTGAACAAGTCCTCGGGCGAGCCCTGCCGGAACCTCCAGGAGGACTTCCGCTGCGGGATCCACGCCCGGCTGCGGCCGAGCGGTTTCCAGGGCTGCACGGTGTACGACTGCTTCGGCGCCGGCCAGCGGGTCTCCCAGGTGACCTTCGGCGGCGTGTCCTGGCGCGAGGCTCCGGAGACGGCACGGCAGATGTACGAGGTGTTCCCGGTGGTGCGCCAGCTGCACGAGCTGCTGCGCTACCTCACGGAGGCCCTGGCGCTGCGGACGGCCCGCCCCGTCCACGCCGAGCTGCGCGCGGCGCTCGTCCGGGTCGAGGAGCTCGCCGGGGGCACCCCGGACGCCCTGGAGGAGCTGGACGTGGCCGCGGTGCGCGCCGAGGTCAATCCGCTGCTCCTGCGGACGAGCGAGCTGGTCCGCGCCACGGCCGGCGGCCGGCCGAAGAGCCGCCGCGGGGCGGACCTGATCGGCAAGCGGCTGCGCGGGGCGAAGCTGCGGGGCACGGACCTGCGCGGGGCGCTGCTCATCGCCGCCGACCTGACGGGGGCCGACCTGTCGCTGACGGACCTGATCGGCGCCGACCTGCGCGACGCCGACCTGTCGGGGGCGGACCTCACGGGCGCCCTCTTCCTGACGCAGCCCCAGCTGAACTCGGCGCGCGGGGACGCGGCGACCCGTCTGCCGGAGGGCTTCGACCGTCCGGCGCACTGGGCGGCCTAGAACTCGTACGCGTACGGCGTCGTGGTCGTCAGCGGAAGGAAGCCGAGGCGCCGGAGGATCGGGCGGCTGGTGTCGGCCGCGTCGACCTGGACGTAGCGGTGGCCGCGGGCGGCGGCGATGCGGGCGCGGTGGGCGACCAGGGCGCGGTAGAGGCCGCGGCCGCGCCAGCCCTCGACGGTGCCGCCGCCCCAGAGGCCCGCGAAGTCCGTGCCGGGGTACAGCTCCATGCGGGCGGCGCTGACGGGTTCGCCGTCCGCGAGGGCGACGACGGCGGTGATCGTGTCGGGGTCGGCGGCGAGCCGGTCGAGGAGCTGTCGGCCGAGGCGGGAGCCGTCGGTGCCGAAGGCGCGCTCGTGGACCTCGACGACCTGGCGGATCCCGGCCTCGTCGGTGGCCGCGCGGAGCTCGACGCCCTCGGGGAGCGGGACCTCGCCGGGCAGGGCGGCGGCCTCGGCCGCCATCAGGGTCTCGGGGTCCTCGGGGGTGAAGCCCGCCGCGCGGAGCCGGTCGCCGAGGTCGGTGGGGGTGTCGTGCCCGTACAGCTTCCATTCGAAGGACAGGCCGGCGGCGCGGTAGTGGTCGATCTGGGCGGCGATGGCCTCGTCGGCGGCGGGCGCGTCGAGTCCGGACCAGAGGATGCCGTTCCACGCGTGCGCGGGGCCGGTGTGCCGGACGACGGCGCCCACGCGCTCGACGCGGCAGCCGGGCCCGTCGGGGCGGGCCTCGCGCCGCAGCTGGAGGTCGTACAGGTCACGCAGGTGCTGGGGTTCCATGGCGGCCACTCCAGCACCGGCCTCCGGTGCCGGGCAACGGGATTAACCGGCACCGGACACCGGCGGTCAGGTCCGCGGGCGCACCTCGACGTTCTCCAGGATGCCGACGGCGTCCGGGACGAGGATCGCGGCGGAGTAGTAGGCGGAGACGAGGTAGGAGATGATCGCCTTCTCGTCGATGCCCATGAAGCGGCAGTTGAGGCCGGGCTCGATCTCGTCGGGCAGGCCGGTCTGGTGGAGGCCGATGACGCCCTCGTTGTTCTCGCCGGTGCGGACGGCGATGATCGAGGAACTCTGCCGGTCGGTGACCGGGATCTTCCCGCAGGGCAGGAGGGGGACCCCGCGCCAGGCCGGCATGTGGCGTCCCTCGACGTCGACGGTGCCGAGCACGAGACCGCGCTTGTTGCACTCCTTGCCGAAGGCGGCGATGGCCCGCGGGTGGGCGAAGATGTAGTCGGTGTCGCGGCGCATGCTGAGCAGGTCGTCGAGGTCGTCCGGGGTCGGCGGGCCCGAGTGGGTCTGGATGCGCTGGTCGAAGTCGGCGTTGTGGAGCAGGCCGAACTCGGGGTTGTTGACGAGCTCGTGCTCCTGGCGCTCACGGAGCTCCTGGACCGTCAGGCGCAGCTGCTGCTCGGTCTGGTTCATCGGCTGGTTGTAGAGGTCGGCGACGCGGGTGTGGACCTTCAGGACGGTCTGGGCGACGCTGAGTTCGTACTCGCGCGGCCTGGGTTCGTAGTCCGCGTACGCGCCGGGCAGCACGGCCTCGCCGACGTGGCCGGCGCTGAGCTCGATGGCCGCCTCGCCGAACGGGTTGGTGGAGCGCCGGTGGCCGTCGGTCCCGCCGCCCTGGACGTGGTCGCGGAGGTTCTCGTACTGCTCGGCCACGGCCTGGTAGGCGGTGCGGGGCAGGGCGAGGAGGGTGACGGCGGTGACGGCCTTGGCGGTGAAGTCCCAGGTCCCGTCCCCTGCGAGCACCTGGCCGCCGAAGGTGTCGCCGTCGCCGAGCCGCCCGAGGAGGGTCTCGTCGCCGTACTGCCCGGTGCCGAGCTTCTCGATCTTGCCGTGGGCGATCAGGTAGACGTGGTCGGCCCGCGCGCCCGCCTCCACGACGATCTGGCCGGGCTCGTACTCCTGCTGGACGAAGCGCTCGGCGAGGGCGCCGAGCGCGGTGGGGTCGTCGAAGCCGCGGAGGAGCGGGAGTTCGGCCAGCTCGGCGGGGATGACCTCGACCCGGGAGCCGCTCTTGACGAAGGTGACGCGGCCGTCGCCGACCACGTACGAGAGGCGCCGGTTGACCCGGTAGACGCCGCCGGGGGTGTGGACCCAGGGGAGCTTGCGGAGCAGCCAGCGGGAGCTGATGCCCTGCATCTGGGGTTCGGACTTGGTGGTGGTGGCGAGGTTGCGGGCAGCGGCGGTGCTGAGGCTGAGCTGGACCCGGCGGAGCTCGATGGCGGGCGGGGTGGCCGCCGGCTCGGTGTCGACCGACATGGCTGACTCGCTTTCTGGGCGTTCGCGGACTCGTGCGTCACTCTTCGCTTCCAGATGTAACGCACGGTGGTGTACGTCATCCGGGTGCGGCGCGAACGGGTGGTTGCGCCGTGTGACGGCGGCCGCCTCGCGAGCGCCGCGCGCGCTCCGCCGTCCGGGCGGCCGTGCGCGCGGGAAAGTTCCGCCGACCCCTTGCCAAACCCCGGGTACCTCCGGTTTTACTGACCCGGAACGGATCAACCGAATGATCGGTAGTCCGTTTTACGACAGTGGAGGAGTGGGCGCATGACGGAACTGCTGGACAGCGGCGAACGGCTCGGACGCGAAGAGCTGGCGGCGCTCCAGTTGGAGCGGCTGCGCGCGACCCTGCGCCACGCGTACGACAACGTGGAGTTCTACCGGCGCTCCTTCGACGCGGCCGGGGTGAGCCCGGACGACTGCCGGGCGCTCGCCGATCTGGCCCGCTTCCCCTTCACCGCCAAGTCGGATCTGCGCGACCACTACCCCTTCGGCATGTTCGCCGTCGACCAGTCGCGGATCCGGCGGATCCACGCCTCCAGCGGCACCACCGGCCGGCCGACCGTCGTCGGCTACACCGAGGCGGACCTGGACATGTGGGCCGACATGGTGGCCCGCTCGCTGCGCGCCGCCGGGGTGCGCCCCGGGCACAAGGTCCATGTGGCGTACGGATACGGCCTGTTCACCGGCGGTCTCGGCGCCCACTACGGGGCCGAGCGCCTCGGGTGCACGGTGATCCCGGCCTCCGGCGGCATGACGGCCCGGCAGGTGCAGCTCATCCAGGACTTCCGGCCCGAGGTCATCATGGTGACCCCCTCGTACATGCTGACGCTGCTCGACGAGTTCGAACGGCAGGGCGTGGACCCGCGGTCGACCTCGCTGAAGGTGGGCGTCTTCGGCGCGGAGCCGTGGACGGAGGAGATGCGCAAGGAGATCGAGGAGCGGTTCGCGATCGACGCGGTCGACATCTACGGCCTGTCGGAGGTCATCGGCCCCGGCGTGGCGCAGGAGTGCGTGGAGACCAAGGACGGCCTGCACATCTGGGAGGACCACTTCTACCCGGAGGTCGTGGACCCGTTCACCGGCGAGGTGTTGCCCGACGGCGAGGAGGGCGAGCTGGTCTTCACCTCGCTCACCAAGGAGGCCATGCCGGTGATCCGCTACCGGACGCGCGACCTGACCCGGCTCCTCCCGGGGACGGCGCGGGTGTTCCGCCGGATGGAGAAGGTCACGGGCCGCAGCGACGACATGATCATCCTGCGCGGGGTGAACCTCTTCCCCACCCAGATCGAGGAGATCGTGCTCCGCACCCCGGGCGTGGCGCCGCACTTCCAGCTGAGGCTGACCCGGGAGGGCCGGCTCGACGCGCTGACCGTGCGGGCCGAGGCCCGTCCGGACGCGACGCCCGAGGAGCGCGCGGAGGCGGCCCGGGCGGTCGCGGCGGCGGTGAAGGACGGGATCGGGGTCTCGGTGGGCGTGGAGGTGGTCGACCCGGAGACCCTGGAGCGCTCGGTGGGCAAGATCAAGAGGATCGTGGACCTGCGGGGCGCGTAGCCTGGGGGGAGGAGGTGGTTGCGATGCTGTCGGACTCCCCCGTGGTCGCGATCATTCCGGTCAATGACATGAGCCGGGCCAAGCAGTTCTACTCCGAGACCCTCGGGCTCTCCCTGGCGAAGGAGACGCCCGAGGACACCAGGTACGAGTGCGGTGGCACGATGATCGGCCTGTACGAGACGCCCTACGGCGGGCAGGCCGGCCATACGCTGGCGAGCTGGAAGGTCGGCGACCTCGACGGCGAGATGAAGGAGCTGCGCTCCAAGGGCGTCACCTTCGAGGAGTACGACCTGCCTGGCATCAAGACGGTCGACGGCGTGGCCGAGACGGGTGACCTGCGGGGCGCCTGGTTCAAGGACCCTGACGGCAACGTCCTCTGCCTGACGGAGGAGAAGGGTCAGGGCTGACCGGCGAAGCGGTCGCGCAGCTCCCGCTTGAGGATCTTCCCGCTGGCGTTCCGGGGAAGGGCGTCCACGAGGTGGACGCGCTTCGGCGCCTTGAAGTGGGCGAGCTTCCCGCGTGCGTGGTCGAGGAGTTCGGCCTCGGTGACCTCGCCGCGCGGGACGACGACGGCCGTGACCGCCTCGATCCAGCGCTCGTCGGGGAGGCCGATGACGGCCACCTCGGCGACGCCGGGGTGCGTGTAGAGGGCGTCCTCGACCTGGCGTGAGGCGACGAGCACGCCGCCGGAGTTGATGACGTCCTTCACCCGGTCGACGATCGTGAGGTAGCCCTCGGCGTCGCGGACCGCGAGGTCCCCCGAGTGGAACCAGCCGTCCCGGAAGGCCTCCTTGGTCTCGTCGGGCTTGCGCCAGTAGCCGTCGCACAGCTGCGGGGAGCGGTAGACGATCTCCCCGGGCGTGCCGTCGGGGACGTCCTCGCCGTCCTCGCCGACGACGCGGGCCTCGACGTGGCGCACGGGGCGGCCGCAGGAGTCCATCCGGCCCTCGTGCTCGTCGGGGCCGAGGACGGTGGCGAGCGGGCCGATCTCCGACTGTCCGAAGCAGTTGTAGAAGGCGAGCTCCGGCAGCCGGGCGCGCAGCCGCTCCAGGACGGGCACGGGCATGATCGAGGCCCCGTAGTAGGCCTTGCGCAGGGCGGACAGGTCGCGGGTGGCGAACTCGGGGTGGTTGGCGAGGCCGATCCAGACGGTCGGCGGGGCGAAGAAGCTGTCGCAGCGGCCGGCCTCGACCAGGTCGAACAGGACGCCCGGGTCGGGTGCGTCGACGATGGTGTTCTCGGCGCCGACGGCGAGGTAGGGCAGCAGGAAGACGTGCATCTGCGCCGAGTGGTAGAGCGGCAGCGCGTGCACCGGCCGGTCGTCCTCGCGCAGGTCGAGGGCCTCGATGGCGCTCGCGTACTCGTGGACGAGCGCGAGGTGGGTCATCATCGCGCCCTTGGGCAGGGCGGTGGTGCCCGAGGTGTAGAGCAGCTGGACGTACTCGCGGGCGTCGCGGTCGGTGTCGTACGCGTCCGGCTCGGCGAGCGCGTCGAGGAGTGAACCGGGCGCGTCCCGCAGCGCCTTGACCGCGAAGCCCTCGGGGACGTTGCCCGCGAGGGAGGGGTCCGCCAGGACGAGCGAGGTCTCCGACTGCTCCAGGATGTACGCGAGGTCGTCGCCGGTCAGGTGGTGGTTGACCGGCACGTGGATCAGGTCGGCCCGGGAGCAGGCGAGGAACGCGATGAGGTAGGCGTCCGAGTTGTGGGCGTAGGTCGCGACCCGGGCGCGGTCGGGCAGGCCGAGCCCGTGGGACGGCTCCCGCAGGACGGCGGCGGCGGTGGAGACGGCGGCGTCCAGCTCCGCGTACGTCCAGGTCCGGTCGGCGTACCGGACGGCGATCCGGTCGGGGACGCGCTGGGCGCTCATGCGCAGGACACCGTCGACGGCGCGGCTGAGGAGTCGATCCATGCGGTGATCCTCGGCGCGGACCGGGTGGAAGGTCAAGTACCGCGCGCCGCGCCGCACATACCCGGACCTCGGATACCGAACGGGATGTTGACAAGGGGGCGTGCGGCTGAGTGCATGGTCCAACCCGCAGTGCCCATCCGCCCGTTGGGAGGCATCTTGCACCTCCGCACCCGTCTGAAACACCTGGCGCTCACCGGCGCGGCCCTCGCCGTCGTCACGGCCTCGCTGCCCGGCGCGGCGGCCGCCGACTCCGGGGACCGGGACCGCCACCCGTCCGACCGGGGCCTGTCGGCCGTCATCCGCTACACCGAGTACGGCATCCCGCACATCGTGGCGAAGGACTACGCGAACCTCGGCTTCGGCACGGGCTGGGCGCAGGCCGCCGACCAGGTCTGTGTGCTCGCCGACGGCTTCCTGACCGTGAACGGCGAACGCTCCCGGTACTTCGGCCCGAACGCCGCCCCCGACGGCTCGCTCTCCTCCGCCACGACGAACCTCTCCAGCGATCTGTACTTCCGCGGCGTCAAGGACGCGGGCACGGTCGAGGAACTGCTCGACACCCCGGCGCCGGCCGGGCCGAGCCGGGACGTCAAGGAGCTGATGCGCGGCTGGGCCGCCGGTTACAACGCCTGGCTGCGGAAGAACCGGATCACCGACCCGGCCTGCGCGGACGCCGACTGGGTCCGCCCGGTGACCGCGCTCGACGTGGCCCGGCGCGGCTTCGCCGTCTCGGTGCTCGGCGGGCAGGGCAAGGCCGTGGACGGCATCACGGCGGCCCGGCCGCCGGCCGCCGCTCCCCCGTCGGCCGCCCGCTCGGGCGCCTCCGAATCCGAGGGCCCCGACCCGGACCGTACGGCCGAGGCCGCGCGCGAGCTGTTCGCTCCCGAGAACGCCACCATGGGTTCCAACGCCGTCGCGTTCTCCGGCGCCACGACGGCGAACGGGCGCGGGCTGCTCCTGGGGAACCCGCACTACCCCTGGCAGGGCGGCCGCCGCTTCTGGCAGTCGCAGCAGACCATCCCGGGCGAGCTGAACGTCTCCGGCGCCTCGCTCATCGGCACCACCGTCGTCAACATCGGCTTCAACGACAAGGTCGCCTGGAGCCACACCGTCGCCACCGGGGTCCCGCTCAACCTGCACCAGCTGGCCCTGGTGCCGGGCGACCCGACCGCGTACCTGGTGGACGGGAGGCCCGAGCGGATGACCCCGCGCGAGGTGACCGTCGGGATCAAGGACGGCGCCCCCGTCACCCGTACCCAGTGGTGGACCCGGTACGGACCGGTCGTCGGCGGTCTCGGCCCGCAGCTGCCGCTGCCGTGGACCGCGACCGCGGCGTACGCGCTGAACGACCCCAACGCCGCCGATCTGCGCGGCTCCGACACCGCGCTCGGCTTCGGCAGGGCCCGCTCCACGCAGGACATCGCCGACACCCTGGCGCGCACCCAGGGGCTGCCCTGGATCAACACGATCGCGGCGGACTCGGCGGGGCACTCGCTCTTCGCCCAGTCGCAGGTGCTCCCCCGGATCACCGACGAACTCGCCGCGCGCTGCTCCACGCCGCTGGGCCGGGCCACCTACCCGGCCTCGGGCGTCGCCGTGCTCGACGGCTCGCGCTCGGACTGCGCGCTCGGCTCCGATCCGGACGCGGTGCAGCCGGGCATCTTCGGCCCGGCGCGGATGCCGGTGCTCCGGGACGCCCCGTACGTGGAGAACTCCAACGACAGCGCGTGGCTGGCCAACGCCGACCGGCCGCTGACCGGCTACGAGCGGATCTTCGGCACGGTCGCGACCCAGCGCTCGCTGCGCACCCGGGGCGGGATCGAGGACGTGGCGGCGATGGCGGACCGGGGCGGGCTCACGGTGGCCGGCCTCCAGCGCCTGCAGTTCGCCAACCGGGCGCCGGCCGGTGACATGGCGGCCGCCGACGCGGCGAAGGCCTGCGCGACCGCGCTGCCGGAGGACCCGGAGGTCTGCCGGGTGATCGGGGACTGGGACCGGACGGTGAACACCGACAGCCGGGGCGCGCTGCTCTTCGACCGGTTCTGGCGGAGGTTCACCGGCACGGTGAAGCCCGCCGACCAGTGGAAGGTGCCGTTCTCGGCGGCCGACCCGGTCCGCACCCCGCACACCCTGAACACGGACGCGCCCGGCTTCGCGCAGGCCCTCGGGGACGCTGCGGCGGAGCTCCGGGCGGCGGGCATCGCGCTGGACGCGCCGCTGGGCGACCACCAGTTCGTCGTACGGAACGGGGAGCGGATCCCGGTGAGCGGCGGGACCGAGTCGCTCGGCGTCTGGAACAAGGCCGAGTCCGTGTGGAACGCGGCGGGCGGCGGCTATGTGGAGGTCGCGCACGGGACCAGTCACGTGCAGGCGGTGGGCTGGGACGGCGGCCGGTGCCCGGTGGCCCGCACCCTGCTCTCGTACTCCCAGTCCTCGAACCCGGCGTCGCCCCATTACAGCGACCAGACCCGGCTGTTCTCGGGCGAGCGCTGGGTGACCTCCCGGTTCTGCGAGAAGGACATCCTGCGCTCGCCCGCGCTGAGGGTGGAGGTCGTCAGGGGCTGAACGACAGGAAGACGAAGGCCGCGAAGATCGAGAGGTGGACGCTGCCCTGAAGGAGGGTGGCCCGTCCCGGCACCACCGTCAGGGCGCTCACCACGGCCGTGAGCACGAACAGCACCATGTGGACGGGCCCCAGGCCGAGGATCAGGGGCCCGTCCAGCCAGATCGAGGCGAGCGCGATCGAGGGGATCGTCAGGCCGATGCTGGCGATGGCCGATCCGTACGCCAGGTTCATGCTGGTCTGCATGCGGTCGCGGCTCGCCGCGCGCACGGCGGCGAGCGTCTCGGGAAGCAGCACCATCAGGGCGATGACGACGCCGACGACCGCCTTGGGCAGACCCGCGGAGGCGACGGCGTCCTCGATGGTGGGCGAGACGAGCTTGGCGTTGCCGACGACGGCGACGAGGGCCACCACGAGCAGACCGAGGCTGAACCAGGCGTCGCGGGCGGTGGGCGGCGCGGCGTGCTCGTCCTCCGACTCCGGGATTCCCCGGTCCGGCCGCGGCACGGGCAGGAAGTAGTCGCGGTGCCGGACCGTCTGGACGGCGACGAACACCCCGTAGAGGATGAGCGAGGAGACCGCGGCGAAGGCGAGCTGCGCGGCGGAGAACTCGGGGCCCGGGTGGCTCGTCGTGAAGGTCGGCAGGACCAGCGTCATGGTCGTGAGGGTGCAGACGACGGCGAGCTCGCCGCCGGAGCCCTCCGCGTTGAAGACGGCGATCCGGTTGCGCAGCGCGCCGACGAGCAGGGAGAGGCCGACGATGCCGTTGCAGGTGATCATGACGGCGGCGAAGACCGTGTCGCGGGCGTAGCTCGTCGCCTTGTCTCCGCCTCCGATCATCAGCATGACGATCAGGCCCACCTCGATGACGGTGACGGCCACGGCGAGGACGAGGGAGCCGAAGGGTTCACCGATGCGGTGGGCGATGACCTCGGCGTGATGGACGGCCGAGAGCACCCCGGCGAACAGGCAGACGACGACGATGCCCACGGCGAAGCCCGGGAGCTCGCGCCCCCAGGCGAGGGCAAGCACAAGCGCCGCCACCACCGGCCCCCATGTGGTCCACTGCCGTGCCCTTGCCGTCACTGTCGAACTCATGATCCGCATATTGCCACAAGAGGGCCTTTACGCCCGATTCGGTCAGCTCTCGGAATCGGCGAGGCCGTTCTCGTAGGCGGCGAGGGTCTCGACGAACATCCTGCGCTCGGCCGGGCCGAGCGGCGCGAGGGCCGCGCGCCAGGCGCCGGCGCTGCGGCCCAGCCAGCCGTCGATGGCGGGGCGGTGCGCCTCGGCGATGGAGACGATCTTCCGCCGCCGGTCCGCGGGGTCCTCGGCCCGCTCCAGGACCCCCTTCTTGGCGAGGTCGCCGACCATCAGGCTCACGGTGGTCGGGGCGACCTCCAGGCGGGCGGCGAGCTCGTTGACACCGAGCGGCCCGTCGAAGAGGAGGTAGGCGAGGAGGGAGAGGTGACGGGGCGCCAGGGTGAGGGACTGCAACTCGTCGGGGATCCTGATGCGCTTGACCCGCCCGACCATCCGGGGCATGAGCAGCAGCAGCGTACGGACGGCGTCGTCGACGTCCGGCCCGTCGGCGCGCCGGTCGCCGTTGTCCGCGATTGACACCCTGCACCCTCCGATTTAGCTTTGCTTTCAAAGCAAATAGATCTGTCGTGACCGATGCTACCGAAGGGCACCGTCATGTCCGATTTCAATGAGCGGGTCATCGAGGAGTTCCGCGCCAACGGCGGCCGCGTGGGCGGGATGTTCGACGGCGTCCCCCTGCTCCTCCTCACCACGACCGGCGCGCGCAGCGGACGGCCCCGCACCCACCCCGCCGTGTACGTGCGCGACGGGGCCCGGCTCCTCGTCTTCGCCTCGAACGCCGGCGGACCGAAGCACCCGGCCTGGTTCCACAACCTCCGCGCCGACGCCCACGTCACCGTCGAACTCGGCACCCCCGAGGGGACCGTCGAACGTTTCGCGGCGAGGGCGGTGGTGACGGAGGGCGAGGAGCGGGACCGGCTGTACGCGGAGCAGTCCGCCCGGAATCCCGCGTTCGCCGCCTACCAGGCCGGCACGGACCGGGTCATCCCCGTCGTCGCCCTGCACCGGGCGGACCTCACCGACCCCGCGCGGCACCGGGCGATCGCCGCCCACCTCGTCAAGGTCCACGACGAACTCCGCGCCGAACTCGCCGCGCTCCGCGAGGGCCTGGACTCCCCGGCGCCCGCGCTCGGGCGGCAGCTCGCCCGCCACTGCCTCGCCTTCTGCGGCGCGCTCCACGCCCACCACCACAACGAGGACGGCGTCTTCGACCTCCTGGAGCGCCGGTTCCCCGAGCTCGCCGACTCCCTGGACCGCATGCGCCGGGAGCACCAGGTGGTCGCCCGCACGGTCGACGAGCTGGAGACCCTGCTGGCCTCCGGCGCCGACCCGGCGACCCTGCGCACCGAGGTCGACCGCCTGGCGACGGGCCTGGAGGAGCACTTCGCCTACGAGGAGTCCCAGCTGCTCCCGGCCCTGGCGCCGGAGCGCTAGTCAGGCACGTCGGTCCTCGCGGTACTCGACGTGCAGGACGCCCGGCACGTGCCGGCGGGTCCGGGGCCGGGTCCACGGGCCGGAGCTGAACTCCACGCAGAAGTGCCCGGAGCCCGGATGGCGGTGCCGGTGGGACGGGGCCTCGTCGACGAGGCGGCGGAGCGCCGTGCCGTGCTCGCGGAAGGCGGTGGCGCTGCCCACGACGAAGAGGGTGCGGGCGGCGATGTCGAAGCCGAGGTGGTCCCGGTACGCGGGGTGGTACCGGCGCTCGTGGTCGATGGCGCTCTCGTCGGGGAAGTCGCGGTCCGGGGTGGCGGCGGTGTGCGGCCTGCCGGCGCCGAGCCGGGCCCGGACCTGCTTCCACGCGGCGGTGGGGAACTGCAGGCTGTGGTGGACCAGGACCAGGTCGAGCGCGACCGGCTCGCCCTCCCCCACGGCCCCGCCGGGGGCCGGGTTGGCCCGGATCGGGAGGTGGACCAGGGACCGGGCCGAGCGGGCGGCCAGCGCCCACAGCGCGGCCAGCCGCTCGGCGCCGTCCCGGTCGGCGTACATCGACAGCCAGTGGCCGTCGTCGCGCAGGGCGAGCCCCGCCGGGGCCGGGTCCGGCCGGACGACCCTGAGCTCGCCGCCGCCGAAACGGACCTTGTGCACCCGTACCCGCTGTTCCACACGCCCCTCGCATCCCCGATCCGCCGCACCCTAGCCCGGCGCGCGTCCGCCGGAGGCCGGATTTCGCGGGCGACGGGCAGGAGGACGAGGGGGACGAAGGACGCGCCCGTCCGCGGCACCGGGACGGGCCGCCGGCAGGAGGCCTCCTAGAGCGGGCGCTCCCTCCCCTCCCAGTACGGGTCGCGGAGGCGGCGCTTGTACAGCTTGCCGTTGGGGTCGCGGGGCATGACCTCGACGAAGTCGACCGACTTCGGGCGTTTGAAGCCGGCGAGGCGGTCGGCGCAGTGGGTCAGGATCTCGGCGGCGAGCGCGGGCCCCGGCTCGTACCCCTCGGCCGCCTCGACGACCGCCTTGACCTCCTCGCCCCAGTCGGCGTGCGGGATGCCGAAGGCGGCGGCGTCCGCGACGGCGGGGTGGGCGAGCAGCGCGGCCTCGATCTCGGCGGGGTAGATGTTGACCCCGCCGGAGATGATCATGTCGATCTTGCGGTCGCGGAGGAAGAGGTAGCCGTCCTCGTCGAGGACGCCGAGGTCGCCGACGGTGAAGAAGTCGCCGATGCGGTTCTTCGCGGTCTTCGCCTCGTCCTTGTGGTACTGGAAGCCGCCGGTGTTCATCTTGAGGTAGACGGTGCCGAGTTCGCCCGGCGGCAGCCGTTTCCCGTCGTCGTCGAAGACGGCGATCTCGCTGATCGGCCAGGCCCTGCCGACCGTCCCGGGCCGCTTGAGCCACTCCTCGGCGGTAGCGAAGGCCCCGCCGCCCTCGCTGGCCGCGTAGTACTCCTCGACGCACCGGCCCCACCAGTCGATCATCGCCCGTTTGACGTGCTCGGGGCAGGGCGCGGCGCCGTGGATGGCGTGGCGCATGGAGGAGACGTCGTACCGCTCCCGCACCTCCGCGGGGAGGGCGAGCAGACGGTGGAACTGGGTGGGGACCATGTGCGTGTGGGTGCAGTCGTACCGATCGATGAGCCGGAGCATCTCCTCGGGCGTCCACCGGTCCATGAGGACCAGCGGGTGCCCGATGTGCAGGGCGGCGGCGGCGAACTGGAGCACGGCCGTGTGGTAGAGCGGCGAGCAGACCAGATGGACGTTGCCGTCGGCCGGCCGGATGCCGAAGATGCCGAGGAAGCCGCCGAGATGGGTCTCCTCGGGGAGCTTTCCGGGGAGCGGGCGGCGGATGCCCCGGGGCCGGCCGGTGGTGCCGGAGGTGTAGTTCATGACCCAGCCGAGGGTGCGGTCGGCCGGGGCGGATCCGTCCTGGCCGTCGAGGAGTTCGGCGTACGGGCGGAAGCCGGGGATCGCCCCGACGGCGTACCGGTGGCTGGGCGCGAGCCCGGCCTCGTCGGCGGCGAGGGTCACGGCCTCGGCGAACCGCTCGTGCGCCACCAGGACCTTCGCGCCGGAGTCGGCGACGATCCAGGCGATCTCGGGGCCGACGAAGTGGTGGTTGACGGGGACGAGGTAGAACCCGGCCTGGGTGGCGGCGAGATGGGCGGTGAAGAACTCGGGGCCGTTGGGCAGGACGACGGCGAACGCGTCGCCGCGCTCCAGTCCGGCCGCGCGCAGCCCGTGGACGAGCCGGTTGGCCTCGGCGTGCAGCCGGCCGGCGGACCACTCCTCGCCGTCGGGTGCGACGAGGACCGTGCGCTCGGGGTCGGCGGCGGCCTGGGCCCAGAATCCGGGGGGCGTCTGCGTCACGGGGTGCTCCGTCCGGCGATGCGGTTGATGCGGTCGACGGCCTTCTCGAAGCCGCGGGTGAGCTCGTCGACGACCTGCTGGACGCTGCGCTCGGAGTTCATCCGGCCGACGATCTGTCCGACGGGGGTGCCGAGGAGCGGCTCGACCTCGTACCTCTGGATGCGGGAGACGGCCTCGGCGACCAGGAGCCCCTGGAGCGGCATGGGGAGCGCACCGGGTCCCGCCGGGTCGTCCCAGGCGTCGGTCCATTCGGTACGGAGCTGCCGGGCGGGCTTGCCGGTGAGGGCGCGGGAACGGACCGTGTCGCCGGAGCCGGCGGCGAGGAGCTTGGCGGTGAGGGCGCGGGAGTGCAGCTCGGCCTCGGTGGTGGTGAGCCAGATCGAGCCGAGCCAGACGCCCTGGGCGCCGAGGGCCAGCCCGGCGGCGATCTGCTCGCCGCTGCCGATGCCGCCGGCGGCGAGCACGGGCAGCGGGGAGACCGCCTCGACGACCTCGGGGGTCAGGACCATGGAGGCGATCTCGCCGGTGTGGCCGCCCGCCTCGTACCCCTGGGCGACGACGATGTCGATGCCGGCGTCGGCGTGGTGGCGGGCGTGGCGGGCGCTTCCGGCGAGGGCGGCGACGAGGACGCCGTGGTCGTGGGCGCGGGCGACGACGTCGGGCGGCGGCGAGCCGAGGGCGTTGGCGAGGAGCTTGATCGGGTAGTCGAAGGCCACGTCGAGCTGGCTCCGGGCGACCTGCTCCATCCAGCCGGTGATCCGCCAGCCGGAGGCCTCGCCCTCGGCGAGTTCGGGCACGCCGTGCTTGGCGAGGGTGGCGCGGACGAACGCCCGGTGCTCCTCGGGGATCATCGCCTCGATCTCGGCCTCGCCGACCCCTTCGACCGCCTTCTTCGCGGGCATCACGACGTCGAGGCCGTAGGGCAGGCCGTCCGTGTGCTCCTGCATCCAGTCGAGGTCGCGGGCGAGGTCGTCGGGCGCGGTGTAGCGGACCGCGCCGAGGACGCCGAAGCCGCCGGCTCTGGTGAGTGCGGCGGCCACCGCGGGGAAGGGCGTGAAGCCGAAGATGGCGTGCTCGATCCCCAGTGTGCGACTCAGCTCCGTCTCCATGGGCGGCAGGATGCCGCAGCGGCGCGGTGGAGGGAAGAGGTTTTCTGACGCAACGTCAGATTCTTTGGGGTCGATGCGGGCCGGTGCGTGCCGGTGCGCCGGTGTTTCACCGCCGCGCCCGGTGGGAGAGGGTGGGCATGACGGAGGACGCGGTACGAGACGGAGGGCCGGGCCGCCGCGCGTTCGGCGGCGGGTGACGGCCCTCGGAGGTGCGCTGATGATCGGTGCGGTGCCGGGGGCGGCGGCCTCCCCGGAGCGCGGGGCAGGACCGGGAGCCACGAGCGGTGCCGCGCGGCGGACCACGCTGCGGCGCGGATCGGCGGAGCGGGCCGGGCTGCTCGCGACGCACCTGGACGACCTGGTCGCGGAGGCCGAGCGCTTCCTCGCGCCCTCCCCCACGCACCCCTGGTACGCGGGCGCCGTGCTCCTCGCCGGGCGGGGCGGGACGGTCGCCCTGCACCGGGCGATCGGCTCGGCCGTGCGGTACGCGGCGTACGACGAGAAGACCGACACCGGTGTCGAGCTCCCGCCCGAGCGGCAGCTCCCGATGACCGAGGACACCGTCTTCGACCTGGCGTCGGTCTCCAAGCTGTTCACCTCGATCCTGGCGGTGCAGCAGATCGAGCGCGGGGCACTGGAACTGGAGACGAAGGTCACCGCGTACCTGCCGGAGTTCGGCGGGGGCGGGAAGCAGGACGTCACCGTGCGGCAGCTGCTCACCCACACCTCCGGGTTCCGGCCCTGGATCCCGCTCCACCGGGAGCCGACGCGGGAGGGGAAGCTGCGGCTGCTGTGGGCCGAGGCCTTGGCGAGCCCGCCGGGGACCGCGTACCTCTACTCCGACCTCAACCTGATCTCGCTCCAGCTGATCCTGGAGGAGATCACCGGTCACGGTCTGGACGCCCTGCTCCACGACGGGATCACCGCTCCGCTCGGGATGCACCGCACGCGTTTCAACCCACCTCTCTCCTGGCGCCCGGAGATCGCCGCCACCGAGGACGCCCGGCCGCCCTGGTCCGGTCTCGACCGGGGCATGGTCCGGGGCGAGGTCCACGACGAGAACGCCTACGGCCTCGGCGGCGTCGCGGGCCACGCCGGGATCTTCTCCCGCGCCTGGGACCTCGCGGTCCTCGCCCGCACCCTGCTGAACGGCGGCGCGTACGGCCGGGCCCGCATCCTCTCCCCCGCGTCCGTGGAGCTGATGTTCACCGACTTCAACACCGCCTTCCCCGGCGACGGGCACGGGCTCGGCTTCGAGCTCTACCAGCACTGGTACATGGGCGCCATGGCCACCCCGCGCACGGCGGGACACACCGGCTTCACCGGCACCAGCCTCGTCCTGGACCCGACGACCGACGCGTTCCTCATCGTGCTCGGCAACTCCGTGCACCCGGTGCGTTCCTGGCGCTCCGGCTCCGCGCCCCGCGTCGCCATGGCGGACCGGCTGGCCAGGGCGGTGCCCGTACGTCCGGCCCGGGGTCGTCGTGCCCCCGAGCTCTCGGCTTCGCCCGGGCAGGGGGGACTCCCGTGGTTCTCCGGCATGGCGAGCGGCAGCACCGGCACGCTCACCCTGCCCCCGGTCCCGGGCGCCGCCCGCGTCGAGTGCGCGCTGTGGTGGGACACCGAACCGGGCGCGGACACCGCCCGCCTGGAGGCCTCCCGGGACGGCGGGGAGACCTGGGAGCCGGTGCCGTTCGTCACCGTACGCCCCGGAGGGGCGCCGGAGCCGCATCCGGCCGGGGCGGTCGGCGGCTGGTCCGGCCGCGTCTGGCACCGGCTCACGGCCGAGGTGCCGGAGCCCGGCCCCTTCCCCGTACGGCTGCGCTGGCGGTACGCGACGGACACGCGGTACGTCGGGCGCGGGGTGTACGTGGACGGGCTGCGGGTGCTGGACGCCGCCGGACGACCGCTCTTCGACGAGGCCCGGCCGGCGGACGGGGCGCGGATGGAGGCGGTGGGGTGGACGGCGTCCGCCGACTGAAGCCCTATGCGGTCCGTCCGGCTTCCGCCTGTTCCGGTGCCGCCGCCGTGCGGAGCTCCGTCAGGAGCGGGCTGATCAGGGGGTGCTCCTCGGCTCCGCGCCGTACCGCCGCGAAGACCCGGCGGGTGGGGGCGACCCCGTCCACGGGGCGGACCTCGACGCCGGAGAGGTCCATCCCGCGCAGCGCCGAACGCGGGACGAGCGCCACTCCGGCGGCGGCCGAGGCGAGGGCGGCGACGGCCCGGAAGTCGTCGGAGACATGCGCGAAGCGCGGGGCGAACCCGGCGTACTCGCAGGCCAGGACGGTCACGTCGTGGCAGGGGTTGCCGGTGGACTGCCCGATCCAGTCGTCCTTGGCGAGGTCGGCGAGCGCGACCCGCTCGCCGACCGCCAGGGGGTGGCCGGGCGGCAGGACCGCGTCGAACGGCTCGGCGTAGAGCGGGACGCGGGTGAGCCGGGCGTCGTCCTCGCCGGGCGCGCCCCGGTACTCGACCGCGACGGCCACGTCGACCTGCCGGTCCAGGACCATGAGCAGGCTCTCGTCGCCCTCCGCGTCCCGGACCCGGACCCGGATGCCGGGCGCGGTGCGGGCGAGGGCCGTGATGGCGGGGGCCACGACGAGCCCGATGCCGGTGGCGAACGCGGCGACCGTGACCGTGCCGGCCTCGCCCGAGCCGTAGGCGGCGAGCTCCGCCTCGGCGCGCTCCAGCTGCGCGAGCACGGCGTTGGCGTGGCTCAGCAGGATCTCGCCGGCCGGGGTGAGGCGCGCGCCGCGCGCGCTGCGGTCCACGAGCCGGTGGCCGGTCTCCTGCTCCAGGGCGGCGAGCTGCTGGGAGACGGCGGAGGGGGTGAGATAGAGCGCGGCGGCCGCCGCCGTGACCGTGCGGTGGTCGGCCACCGCACGGAGGATGTGCAACCGCCGCGCTTCGATCATGCTCCTAGTGTCTCAGCCTGCGGACACCGGCCTCGCAGGGCATCAGCCCCGCAGCGCCGCCCGGGCGTCGACGAAGGCGTCCACGGCCCGGTTCACGTCCTCCGTCGAGTGGGCGGCGGAGAGCTGGACGCGGATGCGGGCCTGGCCCTGCGGCACGACCGGGTACGAGAAGCCGATCACGTACACGCCGCGCTCCAGGAGCAGCTCGGCCATGCGGCCGGCCTCGGCGGCGTCGCCGATCATGACGGGGGCGATGGCGTGGTCGCCGGGGAGGATGTCGAAGCCCTCCTCGGTCATGCGGGAGCGGAACAGCGCCGTGTTGGCGTTGAGGCGCTCGCGCAGGTCGCCGGCGGACTCCAGGAGGTCGAGGACCTTGAGGGAGGCGGCGGCGATGACCGGGGCGAGGGTGTTCGAGAAGAGGTACGGGCGGGAGCGCTGGCGCAGCAGGGCGACGATCTCGGCGCGGGCCGCGACGTAACCGCCGGAGGCGCCGCCGAGGGCCTTGCCGAGGGTGCCGGTGATGATGTCGACGCGGTCCATGACGCCGTGCAGCTCGGGGGTGCCGCGGCCGCCGGGGCCGACGAAGCCGACCGCGTGCGAGTCGTCGACCATGACCATGGCGTCGTAGCGCTCGGCCAGGTCGCAGATCTCGTCGAGCGGGGCGACGTAGCCGTCCATCGAGAAGACGCCGTCGGTGACGATCAGCTTGCGCCGGGCGCCGCCGTCCGTGGCCTCCTTGAGCTGCTGCTCCAGGTCGGCCATGTCGCGGTTGGCGTAGCGGAAGCGGCGGGCCTTGGAGAGGCGGATGCCGTCGATGATGGAGGCGTGGTTGAGGGCGTCGGAGATGACGGCGTCCTCGGGGCCGAGGATCGTCTCGAAGACGCCGCCGTTGGCGTCGAAGCAGGAGGAGTAGAGGATCGTGTCCTCCTGGCCGAGGAAGGAGGAGATGCGGGCCTCCAGCTCCTTGTGCACCTCCTGCGTGCCGCAGATGAAGCGGACGGAGGCCATGCCGTAGCCCCAGCGGTCGAGCGCGGCGTGGGCGGCGGCGATGATCTCGGGATTGTCGGCGAGGCCCAGGTAGTTGTTGGCGCAGAAGTTGAGCACCTCGCCGGGGCGGCCGCCCGCGGTGACCTCGACGGTCGCGGACTGGGGGGTGCCGATGACCCGCTCGGGCTTGTGCAGTCCGGCCTGCTCGATCTCTTCGAGGGTGGCGCGGACGGAGTCGCGTACGGAATCGAACATGGGTCAGGCTCCCGTGGTCCAGTCGAGGATGATCTTGCCGCTCTTGCCGGAGGCCGCGTCGTCGAAGGCGGCCTCGAAGTCGGTGTAGTCGTAGCGGCCGGTGATGACCGGGCTGAGGTCCAGACCGCCCTCCAGGAGCACCGACATCGCGTACCAGGTCTCGAACATCTCGCGGCCGTAGATGCCCTTGATGGTGATCATGGAGGTGACGACCTTCGCCCAGTCGACGGCGAAGTCCTCGGCGGGCAGGCCCAGCATGGCGATCTTGCCGCCGTGGGTCATGTTGGCGATCATGTCGCGCATCGCGTGGGGGTTGCCGGACATCTCCAGGCCGACGTCGAAGCCCTCCTTGAGCCCGAGCGTGCGCTGGCCGTCGGCGATGGTCTGCTCGGCGACGTTGAGGGCGAGCGAGACGCCGGTCTTGCGGGCCAGGGCGAGGCGCTCCTCGCTGACGTCGGTGATGACGACGTTGCGGGCGCCGGCGTGCTTGGCGACGGCGGCGGCCATGATGCCGATCGGGCCGGCGCCGGTGACGAGGACGTCCTCGCCGACGAGCGGGAAGGACAGGGCCGTGTGCACGGCGTTGCCGAAGGGGTCGAAGATCGCGGCGACGTCGAGGTCGACGGGGACGCGGTGCACCCACACGTTGGAGGCGGGCAGCGCCACGTACTCGGCGAAGGCGCCGTTCCGGCCGACGCCGAGGCCGACGGTGGCGCGGCAGAGGTGGCGGCGGCCGGCCAGGCAGTTGCGGCACTTGCCGCAGACGAGGTGGCCCTCGCCGCTGACCAGGTCGCCGACGTTGATGTCCGCGACGTCACGGCCGACGGAGACGACCTCGCCGACGAACTCGTGGCCGAGCGTCAGCGGCGTGGCGATCGTCTTCTGCGCCCAGCCGTCCCAGGAGCGGATGTGCAGGTCGGTCCCGCAGATACCGGTCCGCTTGACCTTGATGAGGACGTCTCCGGGGCCGGTCTCCGGCTCGGGCACGTCCGTGAGCCAGAGTCCCGGCTCCGCGTTCAGCTTGACCAGCGCCTTCAATGCAACGGCTCCCGACGTGCGTGTCCTGTGATGTGTGGGTGCGGGCACGACTGTGCGCCCAAGATCCCTGGAAGAGAATCTTCCGTACGCGAGGCTTGCGGTCCATCGAGGATTTCTTAAGCGCGCTCGCAGATCAGCTTCACACCCCAGGCGGGGACAGGGCGACGTCAACGGGGCCGAACGGAGAGACGACCGTGCGGGCAGGCCCCTTCGCGTCAGCGTCCGAGCGCCGCCATCGCCGCGTTGTGGCCCGGGATGCCGCTCACTCCCCCGCCGCGGATCGCGCCCGCACCGCACAGCAGGACGTTGGCGTGCGGGGTCTCGACACCCCAGCGGCCGGTGCCCTCCTCCCCGTACGGGAAGGAGAGGTCGCGGTGGAAGATGTGGCCGCCGGGCAGCCGCAGCTCGCGTTCGAGGTCGAGCGGGGTCTTCGCCTCGACGCAGGGGCGGCCCTCCGCGTCGAGGGCGAGGCAGTCGGCGATCGGCTCGTCCAGGTGGGCGTCGAGCTGGGCGAGGGTCGCGGCCAGGAGCTTCGCGCGCGTGCCCTCGTTGTCGGCGGTGAACAGCCGGGCGGGGGTGTGCAGGCCGAACAGGGTGAGCGTCTGGTGGCCCGTGGAGGCCAGTTCCGGGCCGAGGATCGTCGGGTCGGTGAGGGAGTGGCAGTAGATCTCGGACGGCGGGGCGGAGGGCAGGCGCCCGGCGACGGCCTCGGCGTGGGCGGTGGCCAACTGCCCGTACCCCTCGGCGATGTGGAAGGTGCCGGCGAAGGCCTCGCGCGGGTCGACGGAGCGGTCGCGCAGCCTCGGCAACCGGGTGAGCAGCATGTTGACCTTGAGCTGGGCGCCCTCCGGGGCGGGCGGGGGCGTCTCGCCGAGCAGGGCGGCGAGCTCCTGCGGGGAGGCGTTGACGAGGACCCGCTCCGCCTCGACGGTGCCTTCCCCGTCGGCGGTGCGGTACGTGATCGCCGCGCGGCGACCGTCGGTCTCGATCCGGGTGGCCTCGTGGCCGGTGAGGATGCGGGCCCCTGCCGCGCGGGCGGCGTCGGCGAGGGCGTCGGTGAGGGCGCCCATGCCGCCGACGGGCACGTCCCAGTCGCCGGTGCCGCCGCCGATGACGTGGTACAGGAAGCAGCGGTTCTGGAGGAGCGTCGGGTCGTGGGCGTCGGCGAAGGTCCCGATGAGCGCGTCGGTGAGGACCACGCCCCGGACGAGGTCGTCGGCGAAGGTCTTCTCGACGGTGACGCCGAGGGGCTCCTCGAAGAGGATCCGCCAGGTGTCGGCGTCGTCGACGCGGGAGCGCAGCTCCGTGCGGGTGGGGAGGGGTTCGGTGAGGGTGGGGAAGATCCGGCGGGCCGCCTCGCCGGTCCGCGCGTAGAAGCCCTGCCAGGCCTCGTACGCGCGGTCGGAGCCGGTGAGCGCGGCGAAGGAGGCCCGGGTGCGGTCGGGCCCGCCGCCGACGAGCAGGCCTCCGTCGCCCTTCGGGGTGTACGAGGAGACGGACCGTTTCCTCACGGCGAACCGCAGTCCGAGGTCCCGCACGATCTTCTCCGGGAGGAGCGAGACCAGGTACGAGTACCGGGAGAGCCGCGCGTCGACCCCCGCGAACGGCCGCGTCGACACGGCCGCCCCACCGGTGGTGCCGAGCCGCTCCAGGACCAGGACGCTGCGTCCGGCACGGGCCAGATAGGCGGCGGCGACAAGGCCGTTGTGACCGCCTCCGACGACGACGGCGTCGTACGAGCGGGCTGCGGCGGGGGCGTGGGGGTCGGTCATGGCTCATGCTCACACGCGCCCGCGTACCGGGGGAAGACCGTCGTCATGCGCCATGACCACGGCATGACTGAGATCGTTCTGCCGCCTGAGCAGGCAGGACCCGGCGGCGAGCCGGTACGTCTCCCCGCCCGAGATCGCCCCGCACAGCACCGGGACTGCCGTCGACCTGACCCCGGCCGGGTCCGACGGGCGGGAACCGGACCTTCGGCGACCGCTACCGGGCCCTGACGACGGGCGCGGCGGAGGCCCCGTACGGCCCGAAGGAACGCACATCGTCCGGACTGATCGCCCCGCGGGCCCGACGGCCGTCGACAGGCCGGTGCCCAGCCGGGCCGGTCGGCCCGTCACGGCCCCGGATTCCGCGCCGCCTCCCCGCCGTCACACCGCCGTCACGCCTCCGGCGCGGTGGCCGCCTTCATGAGGAGGGCGGCCGCTTCCGTGTGGCGGCCGAGGCGCTCCAGGCTGTGGGCCTCGTCGTCGAGGGCGGCGAGGGTGTCGGGGTGTGCGGGGCCGAGGAGGCGGGTGCGGGTGGCGGCGATCACGCGGTGGCATGCGAGCGCCTCCTCCCAGCGGTCGAGCCTGCCGAGGGCGACGGCCGTCTCCCAGCGGCTGGTGAGCGTGTCGGGGTGGTCGGCGCCGAGGACCCGTTCGCGGTCGGCGTGCACGCTCCGGGACTCGGCGAGCGCCTCCGTCCAGCGTCCGAGCCGGCCGAGGTTGACGGCGAGGGCCTGACGGGCGCGCAGCGTCTCCGGAGCGTCGGGTCCCTGGGCGCGGGTGCGGGCGGCGACGAGGTCGCGGCAGACGTCGAGGGCGTCCGCGGCCTGGCCGAGCCTGCCGAGGCAGACCCCGGTGTCGTAGCGGGCGGCGAGGGTGTCCGGGTGGTCGGGGCCGAGGGCCGAGGCGCGCGCGTCGGCGACCGCGCGGTACTCGGCGAGCGCTTCCTCTCCGCGTCCGAGGCGGGTGAGGGTGAACGCCACCTCGTGGCGGGTCACGAGGGTGTCGGGGTGCGCTTCGCCGAGCAGCCGGGCCCGGGCCTCGGCGACCTCGTGCGCCGTGCGGTACGACTCCTCCAGGCGGCCGAGGCGCCCCAGCGTGAACGCGAGGTTGTGGCGGCAGCGCAGGGTGTCGGGGTGGTCGGGGCCGACGGTCCGCTCGCGGGCGGCGATCACCTCCGTGTACACCTCGTACGCCTCGGGGTGCCGTCCGAGGCGGCCCAGGGCGTAGGCCCGCTCCTGCCGTGCCGCCAGGGTGTCGGGGTGGTCGTCGCCGAGCACGCGGGCGCGCGCCTCGGCGACCTTCCCGAAGACGTGCAGGGCGTCGGCGGGGCGGTCGAGCCGGGCGAGGGCGAAGCCGACCTCGTACTGGCTGGTCAGGGTGGAGGGGTGGTCCTCGCCGAGGACCCGGGCGCGGTCCCGGGCGACGGACCGGTGGACGGACTCGGCCTCGTCCCAGCGGCCGAGTCTGCCGAGGCCCATCCCGGCCCGGAAGCGGCCGGCGAGCACCGCGATCAGTTCGTCCGTGGGCGCGGGGGCGGGCGGCGGGGTGGGGCCGGGCGCCCCGGTGGTCCACTCGGTGGTGAGGACGGCCGCGGCGGGGTCGTGGGCGGCCGGGCGCGGCCCGTCGGCGGCCGCGGGGCGGTGCCCGCCGGTCATTCCCCGGACCCACGCGGGCGTGGGGGCCGCCGGTGCCTCGGGTACGGGCATGGGCACGGTCGGCGGCAGGGCGGGGCGCGCGGGCGTCTCGGCGGGCGGCGGGAACGAGCCCGTGCCGAAGCGGCCCGAGACGATCCGGCGGCGCAGGTCGCCCGCGTCGGCCGGCCGTTCCTCCGGGGCCTTGGCGAGCAGGTCGACGACGATCCGGTCGAAGTAGTCGGGCAGCTCGGCGCGGAGCGCGCGCGGCGGGCTCGGCACCGTGTCCCGGTGGCCGATGAGGATGGCCCAGGAGTCGCCGAGGTCGAAGGGCGGGGCGCCGGTGGCCAGTTCGTACAGCACGCAGCCCAGCGAGTAGAGGTCGCTGCGGTGGTCGATCTCCCCGCCGCCGCCGATCTGCTCCGGGGACATGTAGTGCGGCGTCCCCATGGCGATGCCGGTCCCGGTGAGCTTGGAGGTGAAGCCCATGTCGGTGCCGAGTCGCGCTATCCCGAAGTCGCAGATCTTCACCGTGCCGTCCCGCAGCCGCATGATGTTCGCGGGCTTGAGGTCGCGGTGGACGATCCCCCTCCGGTGCGTGTACGCGAGGGCGTCGGCGACCTGGTCGGCGATCTCGACGACGTCCTGGACGGGCAGCGGGTGCTGGTCGTTGGAGACGAGGAGCTGGCTGAGGTTGCGGCCCTCCAGGAGCTCCATGACGAGGAAGAGCACGCCCTCGTACTCGCCGAAGTCGTGCACGACGGTGATGCCCCGGTGCTGGAGCGCCGCCGCCACCCGGGCCTCGCGGCGGAAGCGCTCGCGGACCACGGCGAGGACCTGCGGGTCCTGCTGCGGTCCGAGCGGTTTGAGGCACTTCACGGCGACGCCGCGCCCGAGCGCCTCGTCGGTGGCGCGCCACACCTCGCCCATGCCCCCGCGACCGATGACCTCGTGCAGGCGGTACCGGCCCTGGATCAGTCTGGAGTCCCCCATCGCGTGCTGCCGCCCCCGTCGATTCCGTACTGCCTCCTCGGCTCCTCCAGTATGGCCGCCGGGTCGGACGGTGAATACGGGGCGGGGTACGCGTACGGGTCGGGCCGGGTCTCCGGGCCGAGCCGGTCCGTGGCGCGCAGGATGTGCCGGGGCGGCAGACGCCAGCGCAGGCGGGAGGGGACGCAGCGCAGGAGGTTGGCCGTCGCGGCGAGGCGGCGGGTGACGGTCTCCGGCGGCGGGGCGGGCCGGCCGTAGAGCGCGTGGGCGTAGAGGGGCAGGGTGTCGTACGCGAGCGCGGCGACGCGCCGCCAGATCACCTCGCGCGCCGGGACCAGGACGGGTTTGACGGGCGGGCGGCGCAGGAAGTCCGCGACGGTCCGGGCGTCCGGCCCGGCGGCGAGGCCGGGGCGGACCGTGTCGAAGTAGACGGCGAGCTCGGCGGTGGACGCGGGGACGGTGTCCGGGTCGAGGCCGACGAGCCGGGCGGAGGTGCGGTGCTCGTCGACGTACCGGTCGGCCTGGGCGTCGGTGAGGGGGATCCCGGAGCGGCGCGCGACCGAGAGGTAGGAGTCGGTCTCGGCGCAGTGGACCCAGAGCAGCAGTTCGGGGTCGTCGACGCCGAGCAGCCGGTGGATCCGGCGGACGCGGGCGCCGGCCGCCTCGGCGGCCTCGGTGGTCCCGTAGCTGAGGGTCCCGACGAAGTTCGCGGTCCGCATCAGCCGGCCCCAGGGATCGTCCCGGAAACCGCTGTTGATCATGACGCCGCGGACGGCGACGGGGTGGAGCGCCTGGAGCCAGAGGGCCCGGACGCCGGCGATCCACATCACCGGGTCGCTGTGCAGCTGCCAGGTCACGGAGCGGGGGCCGAAGAGCCCGGGGTCGGCGTCCTGCCTCATGGCGCTCAGGCTACGCCGGAACCGTTCCCTCGGAACCGGTCGGGAGGCGTCGTCTTCGGCGCCGGCGGCGGGTCAGGCCTCGCGCCGCGCGTCGATCTCGGCGATCAGGGCCTCGACGCGGGTCCTGATCTCGTCCCGGATGGGGCGGACGGCCTCGACGCCCTTGCCGGCCGGGTCCTCCAGGGACCAGTCGAGGTACTTCTTGCCGGGGAAGACCGGGCAGGCGTCGCCGCAGCCCATGGTGATGACGTAGTCGGACGCCTGGACGGCCTCGGTGGTGAGGATCTTCGGCGTGGCGGCGGCGATGTCGACGTCGGCCTCCTTCATCGCCTCGACCGCGGCCGGGTTGACCCGGTCGCCCGGGACGGAACCGGCGGAGCGGACCTCGACGCGGTCGCCGGCGAGGTGGCGCAGGAACCCGGCGGCCATCTGGGAGCGGCCGGCGTTGTGCACGCAGACGAAGAGCACGGAGGCGAGCGGAGCGGTCATGGGCACTTCCTCGGGGACGGCATGGCCAGGGAGACCATACTGCTCCGATGCGGACGCCCGGCGGCCCCCTGCGCCCCCGGATCGTGCCCCCGCTCGCCCGTGATCCGACTCCAGGAGACCCTGTCCATGACCGTCACCGGGCCCGCCACCGGCGGCGTCGCCCTCGCCTTCCCGTCGCCGAGGCCCGTGCCTCCCGCCGCCGCGCCCCGCAGCCCGCTCGGCGCGCGCGCCGCCGCCGAACTCGTCGGCACCGCCGGCCTGGTGGCGGTCGTCGTCGGCTCCGGAGTCCAGGCCACGCGGCTCACCAACGACGTCGCCCTCCGGCTGCCGGCCAACTCCACCGCCACCGTCTTCGGCCTCGGCCTCGGCGTCCTGATCGCCCTCCTCGGCCCGGTCTCGGGCGCGCACTTCAACCCGGCGGTCAGCCTGGCGGAATGGTGGACCACCCGCCGCGAGGGCGGCGGCGTGACCGGGTGGGGGCGATGGTCTCGAAGGTGGCGTTGCCCTCGTCGATTCCGGCCCGGTAGATCGCGAGGACCGCGTCGGCGTGGTCGGCGGTGAGCGGCACCACGGTGGCGGGGGCGGCCGTGCCGGCGGGGGCGGCCATACGGCGGCCGCCCGGGTGAGCAGCTGCCCCATCGCGGCCAGGACGGCGGGCTCCACGCGGTAGTAGACCCAGGTGCCGCGCCGTTCGGAGGAGAGCAGCCCGGCCTCCTTCGACACATCGACGAACATCGAAGCAAGGAGTCCGCCGTGCACCCCACCGAGGAACAGCCGCCCGTCGTGGTCATCGGGGCCGGCCCCGTCGGACTGGCGGCCGCCGCGCACCTCGTCGACCGCGGTCTGGAGCCGCTGGTCCTGGAGGCCGGGAAGCGGGCGGGCGCGGCGGTGCGCGCGTGGTCGCACGTGCGGCTCTTCTCCACCTGGAGCGAGCTCACCGACCCGGCCGCCGAGAAGCTCCTGGCCCCGGCCGGCTGGGTGAGGCCGGACCCGGGCACCTACCCGACCGGCGGCGACTGGGCGGAGCAGTACCTCCAGCCGCTCGCCGACGTCCTCGGCGACCGCGTCCGCACCGGCGTCACGGTCACCGGCGTCTCCCGCGCCGGCCGCGACCGCGTCGTGGACGCCGACCGCGAGGCCCAGCCCTTCACCGTGCACGTCCGGCACGGCGACGGGCGTGAGGAGCGTGTCCTCGCCCGCGCGGTGATCGACGCCTCCGGCACGTGGTCCACCCCGGCCCCGGCCGGCGGCGACGGACT